>NZ_JBIMKE010000070.1:0-1038 GCF_043673425.1 Streptomyces sp. M41
TGTATTGATCACGAGCGTTGTTGACACCGGTGGGGCTTGATCATGGCGAAGACCTCCGGTGTGGTGGAGCTGTCTAGGACTGCACCGCACGGAGGTCTTCGTGTCCCACCGTAATGCCCGGCTGACCGTTCACGGCAGGCGGCTGCTCGTCGAACGCGTCTCCGGTGGCCGGCCAGTCGCGCATGTCGCGGCCGAAATGGGCATCTCCCGTGCCACCGCCCACAAGTGGATCCGCCGCTGGCGTGCGGAGGGCGAGCAGGGGCTGCACGACCGCTCCAGCCGTCCCCGTACGACCCCACACCGCACTGCGGCAGCGGTCGAGGCCCGGGTCTGCCTGCTGCGGCAGGCCCGCAAACTCGGACCGGCTCGCCTCGGACCGATGCTGAACCTGCCGGCCTCGACGGTGCACCGCGTCCTGGTCCGCCACGGCCTGAACCGCCTGGCCTTCCTGGACCGGCCCACCGGCCAGGTCATCCGCCGCTACGAGCGCGACCGGCCCGGCGAACTCATCCATGTCGACGTCAAGAAACTCGGCCGGATCCCCGACGGCGGCGGCCACAAAGTGCTGGGCCGCCAAGCCGGCCGCGTCACCCGCAGTGGCATGGGCTTCGACTACATCCACTCCGCCGTCGACGACCACAGCCGCCTGGCCTACAGCGAGATCCACGCAGACGAGAAGGCCGCCACCTGCGCAGACTTCCTCCGCCGGGCCGCGGCCTTCTTCCAGACCACCGGTATCGACCGCGTCGAGCGGGTCCTGACCGACAACGCCTGGCCCTACCGCAAGAGCTTCGCCTGGCGGCAGGCGCTTGCCGACCTCGGCGCCACCGGCAAACTCACCCGCGCCTACCGGCCGCAGACCAACGGCAAGGTCGAACGCTTCAACCGCACCCTGCTCGACGAGTGGGCCTACCTGCGGCCCTACACCAGCAACACCGAACGCACCGCGGCCCTGGCAGACTTCCTGCACACCTACAACCACCATCGCTGCCACACCGCACTCGGCGGCCAGCCACCGATCAGCCGTGTGAACAACCC
>NZ_JBIMKE010000007.1:0-185301 GCF_043673425.1 Streptomyces sp. M41
CTAGACAGCTCCACCACACCGGAGGTCTTCGCCATGATCAAGCCCCACCGGTGTCAACAACGCTCGTGATCAATACACCTAGCCCAGCTCCAGCGTGGTGATGCCGAAGACGCGCTCCTCGGCGAACGGCCGCACGGGGCCGGTGTACATGCGGGCCGTCTCGAAGGAGGGCGTGAAGCCGGCCTCCTCGGCGAGGGCGACGGCCGCCGCGTTGGTCTGGGGGACGTCGACGGCGACCTGCCGGCCTGCCGCCCGAGCGGTCAGCGCGGCGAACAGGGCGCGCGCGTCGTCCGCGGTGTCGGCGAAGAGCGGGCCGATCCGGGGGCAGTCACGGCCGGGGCGGATCACGCCGTAGCCGGTGACGCGGCCCCCCGTGCGCCGGACGACGGCGTGATGCCCGGGGCCGGTGAGCCACTGCGCGAGGAAGCGGGGGCGGTCGGCCGGGGTGCAGCCGGAGTCGTAGGCCGTGATGTCGGCAAGGTCCTCGGGCCGTACGGCATGGACGTCCGCCGGGGCGTCGAAGGCGGGCGCGGTTCCGGTGAACCGGGCGGTGCGGTGGGCGAGTTCGAAGCCGGAGCGGCGGTAGTTGTCCTGTTGGGCGACGACGCCGTCGAGCCCGATCGTGCGGTTTCCGGCGTGGGCGAGGGCGGTCTTCCACGTGGTCAGGCCATGGCCGCGGCCCCGCAGGTCGGGGCGGACCAGGTAGTGGCCGAGGAAGGCGTAGTCGCTGTCGTAGGTGACGACCGAGATCGCCGAGACGGGCTCGCCGTCGATCCGGCCCACGAAGAACCCGTCGGGGTCCTGAGCGAAGAACGCCGGTGCGTCGGCGAGCCCGGGGTTCCAGCTCTCGTCCGCGGCCCATCCCGTGATCACCGACCAGTCGTCGAGTCCGGCTCGGGTGACGACGAGGTCCTCGGGGGCCGGAGAGGCCATGGGTGCGCTCCATTCGGGGGTGAAGGTCCGTGCGCGCGGTGATCGACCGCGCCCTCAGCATCCTTGCGGATCACCGGGAACGGCGTCACGGCGCGATCAAGCCGTTGCCGCGGCCCGGGGGGCAATGAGCGAACGAGTGTTCGCAAGCCGAGGGGCCCCACCATCCGCCGCCCGGTGGGGCCCCTCGTGCCGCACGCGAGGCGCGGTCAGCGCACCGCCTGAGGGCGGAAACGCCGGTACAGCACGGCCCCGCTCAGGACGAGCAGCGTGCCGCCCGCCACGCCGGCGAGCGCCTGGTCGGATCCCGTGTGGGCGAGGGTGGGCTCGGGACCGTGCGGAACGTACGCGGGCGGCTCCTCCCGCGGCCGGGGGTCGTGCGTCCTGGGCTCGGACGGCTTCGGGGCCGGCTTCGCGGCCGGGGGCTGCTCGCCGGGGCCGTTCACGGACTCGTTGCCGGTGGCGGGGTTGCCGACGCCGACCACGTTCACCGAGTTGCCGCTGACGTTCACGGGGACGTGGACCGGGAGCTGGATCGTGTTCCCGGAGACGATTCCGGGCGAATCCTTTCCGCTTCCCTCGGCGGAGGCCCCGCCGCGCGCGACGTCCTTCGACGTGGCCGCGCCGTCCTTCTTGGCCGCGCCGTCCCTGTTGGTGCAGCTGTTGCCGACGGCGGGGTTCAGGAGCCCCACCACGTTCACGGTGTTCCCGCACACGTTCACCGGCGCGTGCACCGGGAGCTGGATCGTGTTCCCGGAGAGCACCCCCGGCGAGTCGGCCGCGGCACCATCCGCCGCGGAATCGGCGAACGCCGGCATCGTCACGGCCATCGCGCCCGAGGCGGCGACAGCGATCACACCGTATCGGGTAACCCGTCTCATAGGTTCCCTGCCTTCCAGACATGGTCGCGGGCACTCACCCGCACCGGATAAAACGCAGGCGAACCATCCGAGTTATGGCTTATCGGCCATTCACCCCATCGAGCGTCAGGGTTGTCGAACTAGCGGTAAAAACATCCGAGCGTCACGCAAGGGGCGCAGGGTACGCCGCCCCGGACCGCCCCGGCATCTCGGGAGGCGGGCCTCCCGGGGCCCGCATATCGTGAGCGAGGGCGCCGATCCCGGTCCGCGACGGGCGTCCCTGGAGGCATCGATGCTGGCCAAGCTGTCTACGCGGCCCGCGCTGCGGCGCTGCGCGGTCACCGGTGCGGTCGGACTGGCCGTGCTCGGCACCGGCCTGCCCGGGGCCCGGGAGGACACCGAGCCCGGCCTCTCCCGTTTCTATGAGCAGAAGATCAGCTGGACGAAGTGTCCGGGTGAAGGGCTGCCCAAGGATCTCCAGTGCGGCAAGGTCACCGTCCCGCTCGACTACTCCCACCCCCGGGACGGCACTTTGGATCTTGCGCTCGCCCGCTACCGGGCCACGGGCGAGAAACAGGGCTCGGTGCTGCTGAACTTCGGGGGGCCGGGCGGCGCCGGGGTCCCCGAGTTCGCGGCCGGTGGCAAGGAGTTCATGGAGCTCACGGACGGCTACGACATCGTGACCTTCGATCCGCGCGGCGTCGGCAGGTCCTCGCCGGTCAGCTGCGGCGAGTTCGAGGAGAACGTCGATGTGGCGGACGACGGCACGGAACTCGGCCGCGATCCGCGCTCCGTCCTCGATCAGCTGAAGAAGGCGGCCGACGAGTGCACCCGGCACTCCGGGCCCGTACTCCCGCACATCGGCACGGTCAACGCCTCCCGCGACATGGATGTGA
The DNA here is from genome assembly GCF_043673425.1 of Streptomyces sp. M41. NCBI lineage: Bacteria > Bacillati > Actinomycetota > Actinomycetes > Kitasatosporales > Streptomycetaceae > Streptomyces > Streptomyces sp. M41. The sequence continues at coordinate 2,687 of NZ_JBIMKE010000007.1, forward strand.
TGCGCGCGGCCCTCGGCGACAAGAAGCTCAACTACCTCGGATTCTCCTACGGCACGCGCCTCGGCGCCGTGTACGCCGCCCAGTTCCCCGACAAGGTGGGCCGGCTGGTGCTCGACGGCGTGGACACGCTGACCGAACCGCTGACCGAACAGGGAGTCGCCGGCGCCAAGGGACAGCAGCAGGCGCTGGACGAGTTCATCGACTGGTGCGTGCAGGACATCGCCTGTCCGTTCGGGCAGGACGCACGGGTGGCGAGGAAGGAGGTCGTACGGCTGGTCGACTCGCTGGACGCCGATCCGGTGCCGTCGGCCTTCGGAGAGCCGTTCACCGGGCAGGACCTGGTGGGCGCCATCGGACAGGGCCTCTACAGCGAGGAGTTGTGGCCCTCCCTGGAGCGTGCCCTGGCCTCGCTGGTCGAGGACGGCGACACACACGCCATCGAGTCCTTCGCCACCGGCGGGGCCGCGCCCGGCCGCCGGGAGGAGACCGAGGATCCCGACGCCGGCCTCGTCGACGAGGAGGACGTCCCCCTCGACAACCTCCCGGCGGCACTGATGGCGATCAACTGCGCGGACGATCCCGACCGCCCCACCGCCGACGAGATCGTCGACAACCTGGACCGGCTGCGCGCCGAGTACGACGCGGCCTCGCCCGTCTTCGGCCCGTACCGGCTGACCGGGGTGCTGATGTGCTACGGCCGCCCCAAGGGCACGGACTTCATCCGCGACGACGTGAAGGACGTCCACACGCCGAAGATGCTGCTCGTGGGCACCCGCGGTGACCCGGCGACGCCGTACCGCTGGACCGTGCAGACGGCCGAGCGGCTCGGCTCCTCGGCCGTCGTCCTGGACAACAGGGGCAGCGGCCACACGGGATACGCCTCCTCCAAGTGCGTGCACCGCAAGGTCGACTCCTTCCTGCTGTACGGCACACTGCCGGCCGACGGCAGCTCGTGCGGTCCGGAGGAGGACCGGGACTAGATCCGGACCAGATCCCTGGGCGGGGTGATGGATTGCCCCTAATGCCCGATCGGTGAATCGGCCCTATCGTGCTGTTATGGAGCACGCACTCAGTCCCACGACCCTCTCCGAGCTGCGGCGCCCGCGCCCCTATCCGGCCGTGTCCGTACTGACGCCGACGCATCGCCGGGAGCCCTATCGAGCTCAGGACCAGGTCCGGCTGCGCAATGTCGTGGCCGAGGCCAAGAAGCAACTGGAGGCCGATCCGTCGGTCACCCGGGAGCGACGGGTGGATGTCGAGCGGCAGCTCGACCAGGCCCTCGCCGAGGTCGATCTCACGTACGCCGAGGACGGCCTGGCCATATTCGCCGCTCCGGGCGAGCACCAGGTGTGGTCGCTCGCGCGCACGGTGCCCGAGCGCGTCGTGCTCTCGGACACCTTCCTGACCCGCAACCTCGTCTCCGCGCACGCGGCCCAGCGGCCGTTCTGGGTGCTCTCGGTCTCGGCCGACCGCGTCACGCTGTGGAACGGCAGCCCGGACCGCGTCACCGAGGCCCGCGTCGGCGGCTTCCCGCTGACCCGGGGCATCGAGAACTTCGACGCGGAGCGCATGGAGCGGATCGGCGACAACCCGAGCACCTTCCGCGACGAGGGCACACGTCACTTCCTCAAGGACGCCGACTCCGCGATGACCACGATCCTGCGGGACGCGCCGCGCCCGCTCTACCTCACCGGTGAGCAGGCGGCGCTGTCCTTGATGGACGAGATCGGCGGCGTCAGCAAGGAGGCCACGCACGTCCCGCACGGCGGGCTCGCGCACGGCACCCGCGAGGCCGTGTGGCAGGCGATCCTGCCCAGGATCACCGCCGAGGACCGCAGGCACACCGATGCCGTGGCCCGTGAACTCGTCTCCGCACGTGGCCGCAAGGCGTTCGCCGCCGGTGTCGACGAGGTGTGGCACAGCGCCCGCGAGGGCCGGATCCGGCTGCTGGCGGTCGAGGAGAACTACCGCGTCACGGTGCGGGACGAGGGCGGCGATCATCTGATCCCGGCCGACAGCGGCGAGCTCGACTCCCGCGAGGACATCGTGGACGAGATCGTCGAGCAGTGCCTGGAGACCGGCGCCGAGGTCCGCTTCGTCCCGGACGGGACGCTGGACGACGCCCACGGGATCGCGGGCGTGCTGCGCTACTGACGCCGGGGCGGTGGACACAGGGCCGACGGGGCGGCGGCCGGCTGTCCGCGCACCGGTTCACACACCGGTTCCCACCCGATTCACACACCGTCGAAGAGCGCGCTCAGGCCGCGTTCGACCACCGCCCCCAGGTCCTCCTCCCCGGCCGCGACCACGGCGTACGTCCGCAGCAGGAAGCGGTCGAGGGCGGGGGTCTCGAACTGGAGCAGTGCCATGCCGTGGGGCGAGTGCAGCTCCACCGCCGTGCGCTCCGGGCCGCACGGCCAGATGTGCACGTCCCCGTCGCCGGCCGGCCCGCGCAGCCCCGTCTCCAGCAGACCGCGGGCGAACGTCCAGGTGGCACCGCGGCCGTCGAGGGAGACCGCCCCCGGGAAGTCGATGTGCACCGCCAGCGGGTCCGTGGAGGCGTACCGCAACCGGGCGGGAACGGGGAGTTCGCGTTCCTCACCGGTGATCAGACGGGCACGGGCGGGCTGCTCGAGGGCGATGTCCATGGGCGTCTCCCCTGCGGTTCGTCGGACGGTTTTGCCGCTGTGCCTGTTACGACCCCGCAGAAGCCGTTTGCATTACACCGAAGCACCCATCAATTGTGTGAGGTGCGTCACTTCGCGCGAGTGCAACCATCCGACGGCGAGCGGCTCGCGACGCCTGCCGCCTCACCTCTGGAACGTACGGTCGACGAACATGCGATTGAGCGCGGTGCGGCGACCTCGCCGGACCCTCAAATCACGTACTCTGCCTACGACTTGCCCTCTTCGGCGACGTACTGCATCGGCATGACCGAGACCCTCCCTGAAGACTCTGGCATATGCCGGACGCACCACCGTATCGGGTGTTGCCAAATCCCTTACAGGGCGTCGCGGGCTGTGCCAGAGTCGTAACGGTCCTTCCGTCAGCCTTGGTCGTACCGTCCTTGCATCGGAGTGCGTCATGCCGCCCCATCTCTCCGCGGACCGCCCCGCCGCGCAGCCGCCCGGACGCGGCTCGGTCGACGCCCTCATATCGCAGACCCGCCGTCTCAAAGGCGAGGTCGACGCCGTACGGCGGGACACGCAGAGCGACGACGCACACCCACGCGAACGATGGCAGCGAGCTCTCTACGACCTCGCCCTGCACCAGCTCGACGACCTCGACGAGCATCTCGCCCAGCTGCGCGACGGCCCCGCCCCCACACCCCCGCCCGCACCGGTCGAGCCCGCGCCTCCCGGTCCACGGCACGACTCGCTGCTCAGCCGGGTCGGCAGCGCGGAGTGGAACCTGCTGACGGACGAGGCCAGTTGGTCCGGCGAGCTCTATCAGATCCTCGGGCGGGAGCCCGCCACCGCCCCGCTCACCCTCGACGAGCTGCCGTCGGTGGTGGTCGACGAGGACCGGCCCGCGCTGACCGCGATGGTCACCGGCTGTCTGATCGACGCCAAGCCCATCGACGGGGAGTTCCGGATCGTACGGCCGGACGGCGAGGTCCGGACCGTGCACATGATGGGCGAACCCGTGCTCGACACTGACGGCAGCACCGCGTCGATGTGGGCCGTGCTGCGGGACGTCAGCGAACTGCGCCGATGCCGGCGGGCGGTGAGCGAGACCCGTGACTCGCTGCGGCGTCACCGGCACGAGGAGCAGACCGAGCACCGGCTCGCGGTCGAGTTGCAGGAGGCCGTGCTGCCGCCATGGCGCGGTTCCCTGCGGCTCCCGCACTCAGGCCCGGAGACGCTGGATCTCGCGGCCCGCCATCTGCCGTCCTCGACGAGCGCACTGATCGGCGGCGACTGGTACGACGTCCTCGAACTGACGGACGGTGAAACGTTGTTGAGCGTGGGCGGCCTCACGGGTCACGGCGTCGCCGTGGCCTCGGGCATGGCGACCCTCCTGGGTGCCGTCCGGGGCATGGCGATGGCCGGCACCCAGCCGGGTCAACTGATGTCCTGGCTCAACCAGTTGCTCGACGCCACCGTCCAGCCGGCCCTCGGCAGCGCCGTCTGCTGCCGCTACCGGCCCGAGGTCCGCACGCTGACCTGGGCACAGGCCGGACACCCCGCCCCGCTGCTGTTCCGCGACGGGACGGGGCGCAGGCTGGACTCACCGGACGGTGCCCTGCTGGGCGCCACCTCGGGTGCCGTCTACGCACAGGCCGAGGAGACCCTCGAGGTCGGCGACCTGCTGGTGCTGCATACCGACGGACTGGTGCCGGGGCACAGCGCCGCGGACTCGGTGCCCCACCTTCTCGACCTCGCCCCCCGTCTGAGCGAGGCAGGGACCGCACAGGACTGCGTACGGCTGGTCGTCGAGGCGGTCGGTGACAGCGAGCGCACGGACAGCGCCTGCGTGCTCGTGGCCAGGGTGACGTCCTAGCACTGGGACGCCCCAGCACCCATGCCCCCGTACTCAAGGCCCCCGTACTCAAGGGGAATCAATTACTCACAACGGTCGGGCAGGCGCACAGTCCCCTTACGCCTGTGCACTGTTGCCGCGGCCCGGCTTCCTCACCTTGGGCAGTGCCGACTCGATCTCCTCCCGTAGTTCGCTGATCTTCGGGTAGCTGGAGTACTCGGCGGTGAGCCGGTACATCTGGCGCAGCCGGTCCCAGGTGCGGCCGGACGAGTTCGAGCCCATCGACATCAGGGCCAGCCGGGCGTACCGGTCCGCCTGTTCGGGGTCGTCCGCGATGAAGCAGGCGGACGCCATGGACAGATGGTCGAAGATCTTCGACCGCTCCCGGCCGTCGTTGCGCAGGGACAGGGCCTTCTCCGCGTAGTGCTGGGCATGTACCGCCGCGCCCGGCTCGAACTCGGCCAGGGTGCGGTAGGCCAGGGCCTGCATGCCGTACAGATCCTCGTCCTTGAAGGTCTGCATCCAGCTCGGTGGCGGTACGTCACGCTTGTCGGAGACGAAGAGGTCCTCCGCCTGGCCGAGGGTGCGGCGCATGGCCTGGCCCTTGCCCATCGCCGCCTGCGCCCAGGCCTCGATGGTGTGGAACATGGCCTTGGTGCGCGGAAGCACCTTGTCGCCGGAGCCGGACTGGGCGAGTTTCATCAGGTCGAGTGCGTCGTCGGGCCGGCCGAGGTGCACCATCTGGCGAGCCGCCCGGGAGAGCGCCTCCCCGGCGCGCGGCCGGTCGCCGCCCTCCCGGGCCGCATGGGCGGCGATGACGAAGTACTTCTGGGCCGTGGGTTCCAGGCCGACGTCGTGCGACATCCAGCCCGCGAGGACGGCGAGGTTGGCGGCGACGCCCCACAGGCGCCGCTGGAGATGATCGGGGTGACGGTAGGCGAGCATGCCGCCCACTTCATTGAGCTGGCCTACGACTGCCTTGCGCTGAAGCCCGCCGCCGCGGGCCGCGTCCCAGGCCCGGAACACCTCGACCGAGCGCTCCAGTTCCTCGATCTCCTGCGACCCGATGGGGGCGGCCTCATAGCGGTCGAACCCGGCGGGGTCGGCGTGCAGGGGGTCGTCGAACTGGGGGGCGTCGGCCTTGAGGGCCGGATCGGTGTGCAGCCAGTCGTACATGGCGCTGCTGAGTGCGGATCCCGCGGCGAGCGCGGCACCCGCGCCCACCAAGCCGCGTCGGTTGAGCATGAGGTCCATTCCCGTGAATTCGGTGAGGACCGCGGCGGTCCGTTCGGGCGCCCACGGCACACCGTCGGGATGCTCCACATTCCCGGCGTCCTGCCGTTTCCCTGCACGCCCGTGCCGGACCAGACCGAGGTCCTCGATGGTCACGACACGGCCGAGACGCTCGGTGAACAGGGCCGCCAGCACCCTCGGCACCGGATCGCGCGGGATCTCTCCCATGTCGATCCACCGCCGCACGCGCGAGGTGTCGGTCGCCAGCTGGGGGTGGCCCATGGCCGCCGCCTGCCGGTTGACCAGCCTCGCGAGCTCACCCTTGGACCAGCCGGCCAGGCCGAACAGGTCCGAAAGGCGGGTGTTGGGTTCTCCGCTCACGTCAAGCCCCCAGGTTCTCGGCTGAGTTGACAGTAGCCCGGTGAGAGTTGCCTCGGGACTATTCGCCAGGGTTCGCCAGGGTGCGCCAGATGGTGTGCCACTGGGCATCGGGTGTCAGGTAGGAACGCGCCACCCCGACCCGGTCGCCCCCCAGCTACGGCTGACGCATTCCCCAGGGTGCACCCGGGCGGCCGGATCGGGCAGCGCTTTGTCGTCGCAGGCACACGAAGGGATCTGTCTCTCCCATGTACGCAGCATCGTCCTCCGTGTCCGCCCCGCCCCGGTCGCTGCACCCCCGCCCGGTGGGTGGCGGCCCCTACCTCGCCCCCGCGCGGCCGGCCGCCGCGCCCACGCTCGGTGCGGGCCGGACGCTGCGCCCCGCGGGGCTCGGCACCCAACCGCTCAGCGGGAGACTCGACTTGTCCGGTCCGCAGGGCACCCAGCTGCGCACGGCGATCGCGTCGGTGCACCGGATCTGCCCGGAGTTCGCCCCGGTGCAGGTGCTGCGCCGCAGCGGGCGGTCCGTGCTCCTGGTCGGCACGACCGGGCGCAGCACGGCCGTCGCCAAGTGCTTACTCGACCACTCCGCCGTCTGGGCCGAGCGCGTCCGGCACGAAATAGCGGCATACCGCTCGTTCGTCCGGCACCGCCCTCCGGTGCGCGTGCCGAGACTGATCGCAGCGGATCCGGACAACTGCACACTGGTCATCGAGCGGATGCCCGGCCGGGTGGCGGCACTTCAGCGACATCCGTTGGAGACACCGCCGCGCGCGGACATCAGAACGGCGCTCGGGGCGATCTGCCGGCTCAATGCCTGGCGTCCGCCGGCGGGCACCTTCGACGCGCCGCTCGACTACGCCGCCCGGATCTCCCGATACCACCAACTGGGGCTGCTCACCGACCGGGACATGGGCGATCTCCAGAAGCTGCTGCACGGCATCGCGGCGAGCGCGGGCCGCCAGGGCATGGGCCAGTTCTGCCATGGCGACGCACTGCTCTCGAACATCCTGCTCTCACCGGCCGGTCCAGTGCTGGTGGACTGGGAGCACGCGGGCTGGTATCTGCCGGGCTACGACCTGGCGACGCTGTGGTCGGTGCTCGGGGACGCACCGGTGGCCCGTCGTCAGATCAGCCAGATCGCCCAGTCGGCGGGCCCGGCCGCGCGGGACGCCTTCCTGGTGAACCTGATGCTGGTGCTGACCCGTGAGATCCGTACATATGAGACGGCCGTGCAGCGTTCGATGCACGACTCGACCCCGGCGGCACCGGGAGTGGCCCACCCGGGCGCTGCGCCGTCCGGCGAGGAACAGCGGCTGCTGCTGAGGCGGCTGCACGACGACTGCCAGCTGGCCCGGCGGGCCGTACGTGCGGCGGTCGGCACTCGCTGACGGGGACGGTGGTCCGCGGTGCGCAGCGCGCACCGCGGACCTTCGTATGTCCGACCGCCCATCGGCACACGCCCATTGGTGTACGCCACTGATGCCCCGCAGGCCCGGGCTGCACCACCGCGAAACTCCCGGGAACCCCGATTGACAAGGGATTTCACCAGCCTCTTGGCATGATTGACGGATCGTCGGACAGCCGGTACCACTGACGCACGCCCGGCCACCGCACGGCTCATCGCGACCGACCGTCCCAGGAGGCTGCCATGCGAGGATCCGTCACCGACCCCTGCAGAGCGGCCGGACACCCACATCGGCGGGCAACGGTGCGTACGGTGGCCACCGCGGCGCTGCTGCTGCCGCTGATCGGCGCGGCCCCCGCCGACTCGGGCTCCTCGACCACCGGCCTCCAGTCGGCCTTCGCCTCCGCCGCCGACCGGTACGACGTGCCGCAGAGTGTCCTGCTCGGCGTCTCCTATCTCCAGTCCCGCTGGGACACACACGCCGGAGCGCCCAGCGTGACCGGCGGCTATGGCCCCATGCACCTCACGGATGCCCGCACCGCGCTCGCGCAGGCGGCACCGCACCACAGCGAGGGCTCGGAGGATCCACGCGGCGACAGCGCCCGCCCGCCGCTGCTCCCCAAGGCCCGGCTGCCGGAGCTCTCCCGGCTGCCGGCGCGTCTGCGGACCTTGCCGAGGGCGGCTGAACTGACCGGACTGAGCACTCAGGAGCTGCGGACGGACCCGGCCGCCAATGTGGCCGGCGGCGCGGCTCTGCTCGCCGCCGCACAGCGGGAACTTGGCCGTCCGTTCAGCTCGGATCCGGCGGACTGGTACGGCGCGGTGGCCCGCTTCTCCGGTGCCGACGACCGAGCGACCGCGGTGGCGTACGCGAACGACGTGTTCGACGTGCTGCGCAGCGGACAGGAGCGCCGGACGGACGCGGGTCAACGGGTCGTCCTGGCCGCCCGGCCGGGCCTGGCCCCCGATCCGGGGCAGTTGCGGGGGGCGGGTCTGCGGGCGGCCCGCGCCGCCGGTACTCAGTGTCCGCCGACGGTGTCCTGCGAGTGGATCCCGGCGCCGTACGAGCAGTTCGGGGACGGCGACTACGGCAACCACGACCTGGGCAACCGCCCCGCCTCCCAGAGCATCGAGTACATCGTCGTGCATGACACGGAGGGTGCCTGGGAGGGCGTCCTGAAGATGGTGCAGGACCCGGCCTATGTGTCGTGGCAGTACTCGCTGCGCTCCACCGACGGGCACATCGCCCAGCATGTGAAGGCCAAGGACGTGGCCTGGCACGCGGGCAACTGGTTCGTCAACGCCAAGTCGATCGGCCTGGAGCACGAGGGCTTCCTGGCGCGGCCGGACGCCTGGTACACGGAGGCGATGTACCGGTCCTCGGCCCGCCTGGTCACCTATCTCGCCAAGAAGTACGGCATTGAGCTGGACCGGCAGCACATCCTCGGCCACGACACCGTGCCGGGCCCGACCGCGTCGACGATCAGGGGCATGCACACCGACCCCGGCCCGTACTGGGACTGGCGGCACTACTTCGAGCTGCTCGGCCGCCCCCTGGTGCCCGCGGCGGGGCGGAACGGTGGTCTGGTGACGATCCGCCCCGACTACGCCGCCAACCGGCCCGAATACACGGGCTGCGTCACCGCGGGCAAGCTCTGCGACGCCCATGGTTCGAGCGCGGTACGGCTGTATTCCGGGCCCGGTGAGTCCTACCCCCTGATCAAGGACATCGGCCTGGGCACGACCCCGACCACGGGGGTGAACGATCTGTCCTCGCGGGTGTCGACGGGCCAGCAGTACGCGGTCGCCGGCCGGGACGGCGACTGGACGGCGATCTGGTACCTCGGTCAGAAGGCGTGGTTCAGGAACCCGGCGAAGAGACCGGCCGCGGTGAACGCGACCGGTCTCGTGGTGACGCCCAAGGCGGGGCGCGCTTCCGTCCCGGTGTTCGGGCGCGCCTATCCCGAGGCCGCCGCCTATCCCGCCGACGTGCCCGTGCAGTCGGTGTCACCGCTGCCGTACAGCGTGCTCGCCGGTCAGCGTTACGCGGTGGGCGGCAGCACGCCTGGCGAGTACTACTACGCCGTGAGCTTCGACGAGGGCTCGCACCGGGTCGTGGTGGGCAAGGACGTGTACCACCAGATCCAGTTCGGCCACCGGGTGGCCTTCGTGCGGGCGGCGGATGTGCGACTGGTGCCGTCGCGCTCCTGACGGCACATCCGGGTGAGGGTCTCGGTGCCCTCCGCCCGGCCCAGAGATCCGCGCCATGAATCCGCGCCAGAGACCCGCGCCAGAGATCCGATGAGTCTGGCGCCAAGGGTCATGAACACAGCAAACGCCCCCCGTCCGGGGGGCGCGGCCTTCGCAGGGAGCGATTCAGCCCTGCTGGAACAGCTCCGCCGGCAGCGGCTTCAGGAGGGCGTACAGATCGTCGGTGATGGGGCGGTCCCAGGCGGCGATCGTCACCAGGACGTTGTCGCTGCGGTCGAACTGCACGCACGAGATCCGGCCCTCGGAGAGCTTCAGCCGCCGCACGATCAGGAGATTGTCGCCCTGCATCACCGGTACGTCCTCGCTGCCGACGACGGTGACCTCCTCGTCGTTCTCCAGTGCCAGCAGCAGCTGCGCGACCTCGAACGGGATCTCGCCCTCGGCGACCTCACGGGCCGGCGAGCCCTCGGGAAGGTTGCCGATGATCATCGCGGGGCCTCGGCCACCGAAGAGGTCGTAGCGCAGGAAGACGCCCTGGCAGCTGCCGTCGGGGGCGGGCAGCAGCCCGGCGCCCAGATTGCCGGGCCAGTCGCCCGGGTCCATGGCCAGTACGTCGAAGTCGGGCCCGGCGGGCGTGGCGCTGCGGCGGCGGAGGAACGACATGTCGCCATGGTACGTGGCCGTGCCCGTTCCGTGACGTGCGGGCATCGGTTCGAGGGCTGCCCCGGACCCGTCGGCGTGGGGCCCCGAACGCGCCCTCGTGCAGGCGCGCGGGAGGACGCCGGGGTGCCGAAATCGCGTTGCCCTCCCCGCACAGCCGTTCTACGGTCCCGATCATGCTGCCACCGGTGGAAACGGACGAGGAATGGGACGCCGTCGTCCCGGACGAAACGGTGATGAGGCCCGGGGCGCAGGACCTGTGCGCCCGCCTCGGGCTGGCCGGCGCCCCGCTGACCCGGTTCCCGGACGGGTCGCAGCCGGTGTACGCCGTGGGCGACGAGCACGTCCTCAAGCTGTTCCCGGGTGCCGCCGCTCTGGACGGCGAGGCGGAGGGCCGCGTCCTGTCGCACGTCCAGGGGCTCCTGCCGGTGCCGACGCCACGGGTGCGGGACGCCGGTGCGTACGAGAACGGCTGGCGGTACGTCCTGATGTCCCGGCTGCGGGGTGTGAACCTCGCAGCCGCCTGGGACCGCGTCCCGCGCGCCGACCGTGAGCGGCTCGTCGCCGAGATCGGTGCGGTCCTCGCCGCGCTGCACGCCGTGGATGTCACATCGCTCGATGACGTCCTCGGTCCCGGGGACTGGGGCGCCTTCGTGGACCGGCAGCGGGCGGGGGCCGTGGCGCAGCAGCGTGGACACGGTCTGCCGGCCGCCTGGCTGGAGCAGATCCCCCGGTTCCTCGCCTCGGTGCCGCTGCCGCGGGCGCCCCGTCCCGCCCTGCTGCACACCGAGGTCATGCAGCAGCATTTCCTCGTCGATCCCGACGGCTGGCGGCTGACCGGCCTCTTCGACTTCGAACCCGCCATGATCGGCGACCGGGCCTACGACTTCGTCGGCGTGGGCCTGTTCGTCACCCGCGGGGACCCACGGCTGCTGGCCCGCCTGACCAAGGAGTACGGCACCGCCGTCGACCCGGCCGAGGTGATGGCGTACACCTTGCTGCACGTGTACAGCAATCTCCCCTGGTATCTACGGGAGTTGGGGGCGCCGGCCGACGCTACGCCGGAGTCCCTGGCCGAAGCCTGGTTCGGTACCTGCTGACCCGCCTCGGCGCTGGACGACGGCACATGGCGTCCGCTCACTCCTCGGGCGGGGCGGGCGGGGCGGGCGGCACCACCGCCACGGGGCTCGCGGCGTGCAGCAGGACCGCCTGTGCGACCGAGCCCATCATGCGGGCGGGCGCCAGCAGTCGGCGCCGGTGCCGGCCGACGACGACGAGTTGCGCGTCCTTGGAGGCGGAGACGAGGAGACCGGCGGCGTCGCCCGGGGCGACATACGGCTCGGCCCGGACCTCCGGGTGCCGTTCGCGGTACGGGGCGAGGTGGCCCTCGGCGAGGGCGCGGGTGTCGCCCTCTACGGCGTCCTGGTCGACGGACGGCGGCAGGATCTGCGCGGGCGCCGCCGTCCAGATGTGGGCCGGCCATGAGTAGGCGGCGACGACCTGGAGCCGGGCGCCGTACGCCGTGGCCTGGGTGAAGGCGAAGGACAGCGTGGCGTCGTCGGGGCTGTCGACCTGGAGGCCGACGACGACTCTCGGTCCCGGTTCGACCTGCGTGTCCTCGACGACTCGGCTGCCCGGCTTGGGCACCACGACGACCGGGCATGCGGCGTCGCGTGCCACGGTCATGCCGGTGGAGCCGAGCAGCAGACCGGCGAAGCCGCCGCGGCCCCGGGATCCGAGCACCAACATCCGGGCCTCGGCGCCCAGTTCGGGCAGCAGCACACCGGCCGCGCCGTCCAGGGCGCGGTACTGCACCTCCGGCTGCTCCACCCGGCCGGCCAGATACCGGCGTACGTGGTCGAGCACCGGATCGTCCTCCGGTGCGGTCCGCCCGGCGGGCAGCATGCCGGGCCGGGCCCAGGCGGGGTACTGCTGCACATGGACCACGCGCAGCGGCGCTGCGTGCAGCAGGGCGGCGTCGAAGGCCCAGTCCAGGGCGACCAGGCTGTCGTCGGAGCCGTCGACCGCCACGACGACCGGCAGGGTGCTCATGGGTTCCTCACCTCCGGAGTACGACCTTCCCCCTCCCGGGGCCAGCCTGGCCCAGGCATCGGCTCCAGCGGCGTTGTCGACGTCGCGTGTCCGGAAAAACGGGCGGAACACACCCGGATCGGCTCGCAGGTGAGCCGGCGTGCGGAGAGACCCGCCCGCCGGCTCACCTGCGGCCTCGCATCACGTCAGGTCGAACTCGCCCTCCCTCGCGCCCGACACGAAGGCACCCCACTCGGCGGGGGTGAAGATCAGGGAAGGGCTCTCCGGGCGGCCGCTGTTGCGCATCGCGATGAAGCCCTCGACGAAGGCGATCTGCACATCGCCCTTGCCGCGGCTGCTCGAGTGCCACTCGGCGTTGCTGAGGTCCAGCTCCGGCTTGTCCCAGCCCGCGAGCCGCGGCTGCTGCTGGATCGTGCTCTCGGCCACGTCCGTGCTCCTCCCGATTCGTCGTCCGCGGCCAGCCTAGCGATCGGTTCCGGGTGCCGACAGGCCACGTGAGGGGGACCTTTGCGGAGAGGTCTTCACCACGGTGCGGCGGTTCCGTCAGGCGTCCGGGGGCTCCGCGCCCACGAGCCACATGGAGAAGAACTGCGATCCACCTCCGTAGGCGTGCCCGAGCACCTTGCGGGCCCGATCGATCTGGTGTTCCCCGGCCAGCCCGCGCACCTGGAGGGCGGCCTCCGCGAACCGGATCATGCCGGAGGCCCCGATGGGGTTGGTGGACAGCACACCGCCCGACATGTTGACGGGCAGGTCCCCGTCGAGTTCGGTGACCCCGGACTCGGTGAGCTTCCAGCCCTCGCCCTCGGCGGCGAAGCCGAGGTTCTCCAGCCACATGGGCTCGTACCAGGAGAACGGCACATAGATCTCCGCACCGTCGATCTCGCGGCGCGGGTCGGCGATACCGGCCTGCCGGTACACATCGGCCGCGCAGTCCTTGCCCGCCTGGGGCGAGACGAAGTCCTTGCCCGCGAACATGGTGGGTTCGCTGCGCATGGCGCCGCCGAGCATCCAGGCGGGCCGGCGGGGGGCGCGGGCAGCGCCGGCCCGGTCGGTGAGGACCATCGCGCAGGCGCCGTCGGAGGACGGGCAGGTCTCGGAGTAGCGGACGGGGTCCCAGAGCATGGGCGCGGCCTGGACCTTCTCCAGGCTGATGTCGTGCTCGTGGAGGTGCGCGAAGGGGTTCTTCAGCGCGTTGCGCCGGTCCTTGTACGCCACCAGGGAGCCGACCGTGTCCGGCGCGCCGCTGCGTCGCATGTACGCCCGTATGTGCGGCGCGAAGAACCCGCCGGCCCCGGCGAGCAGGGGTTGCTGGAACGGGATGGGCAGGGACAGTCCCCACATCGCGTTCGACTCGGACTGCTTCTCGAAGGCGAGCGTCAGCACGGTGCCGTGCACACGGGCCGCGACCAGGTTGGCGGCGACGAGGGCGGTGGAGCCGCCGACGGAACCGGCCGTGTGCACCCGGAGCATGGGCTTGCCCACCGCGCCGAGCGCGTCGGCGAGATACAGCTCCGGCATCATCACGCCCTCGAAGAAGTCCGGCGCCTTGCCGATGACGACGGCGTCGACGTCGGCCCAGCTCAACTCCGCGTCGTCGAGCGCCCTTCGCGCCGCCTCACGGACGAGTCCGGCGATCGACACGTCCCGGCGTGCCGCGACGTGCTTGGTCTGGCCGATGCCTACGACGGCCACGGGCTCCTTGCTCATCGCGGATCCCCTTCGAGTACGGCGACCAGGTTCTGCTGGAGACAGGGGCCGGACGTGGCGTGCGCGAGCGCCCGGTCGGACTCGCCGCGGTGGACGCGGGCGGCGGCCTCGCCGAGGCGGATGAGCCCGGCGGCCATGACCGGGTTGGCGGCGAGGGCCCCGCCGGACGGGTTGACACGCACGCCGCCGTCGAGTCGGAGCGCCTTGCGCAGGACGATCTCCTGGGAGCTGAAGGGCGCGTGCAACTCGGCGGTGTCGACGGGCCGTCGGAAGGCTCCGGCCCGCTCGGCGGCCAGGCGGGTGGAGGGTGAGTCGGTCAGGTCACGGACGCCCAGGCCGTGGGCTTCGATGCGGTGGTCGATGCCGCGGATCCAGGCGGGCCGTGCGCACAGCTCGCGAGCCCGCTCCCCGGCCGCCAGGATCACGGCGGCGGCCCCGTCGCCGATGGGCGGACAGTCACCGGTACGCAACGGTCGTACGGCGTACTCCCCCTGCGGCACCGAACCTCGCAGCTGGGCGTGGGGGTTGGCGGTGGCGGCGGCGCGGCTGCGGGCCGCGACGGCGGCGAGCGCGGGTTCGTCCGTGTCGCCGGCGTCTATGAGGGCCTGTGCCTGGAGTGCGGCCAGGGCGACGGAGTCGGGCCACAGGGGGGCGAGGTAGTACGGGTCGAGCTGGCGGGTGAGGACATCGCGCAGGGGGCCGGGTGAGGACTTGCCGTAGGAGTAGACGAGCGCGGTGTCGGCGTCCCCCGTCAGCAGCTTGGTCCACGCCTCGTACAGGGCCCATGCCCCGTCCATCTCCACATGCGACTCGGAGATCGGCGGCCAGGCTCCGACGCCGTCGAGGGCGAGGGTGAAGGAGAAGGCGCGGCCGGCCAGGTAGTCGCTGGAGCCGGAGCAGGTGAAGCCGATGTCGGCGGTCTTCAGGCCGGTCTGAGCGAGCACGTCGTGCAGGACGGGCATGAGCATCTCGACCTCGGACAGCTCCTCGCTGGTGCGCCGGTGGTCGGTCTGGGCGAAGGCGACGACGGCGATCTCGCGGTTCACAGCAGCTCCCGGTAGGTGTCGTAGTCCGCGTCGGGTTCGCCCGTGGGCCGGTAGTGGTCGGGGTAGCGGGCGCCTTGCGTCCACACCGGTTCGACGCGCAGGCCCATGCGCACCTGGTCGTAGGGGATGCCACCGATACGGCCGTGCAGGGCGAGATCGGCGCCGTCGAGGGCGATGTGGGCGTAGACGTACGGCACTTCGATGTCCAGGTTCTTCGCCTTGATGTTGACGATGCAGAACGTGGTGACTGTGCCGTGGGGACCTACTTCGACCTGTTCGGATGTGGCCACCCCACATGTGGGACACGCACCTCTCGGCGGGACGTACACCTTGCGGCAGGAGGGGCAGCGTTCGCCGACGTTGCGGTGTTCGGCGAGGGCGTTGATGTAGGCGGTCTGTGCGCGGCCGGGTGAGTAGGTGTAGTCGAGGCGGGCGGCGGCGATTATGCCGGTGACGGGGTCGGTGAACTCGCCGGTGTGGGCGATCGGTTCGGCCGGGCTGCCGACGTCGTGGCGGTCGCGGTCGGGACTGTTGCCGTCGAGGCTGTCGACGTCGGGACCATCGTCGTCGGGGCTGTCGTCGTACGGCTCGAAGCAGGCGATGTCGGTGATGGCCCCGGTGCGTTCCTCGGCCCAGCGGATGCGGACCCGCATGCCGGTGTGCACGGCGTCGGGGCCGGGGGCGTCGAGGGCGTGCAGGAGGGCGGTGTCGGCGCCGTCGAGGCGGACCAGTGCCCAGGCAAAGGGGGTGTCGAGGGGCTGGTCGCGGCGGGGGGCGTGGTTCCAGGCCCAGGTGGTGACCGTGCCGGTGGGGGCGACCTCGACCAGGTCGCGGATCTCCTCGGCGGTGACGGGGTCGTATTCGACGGGTGGGACGAGCGTGCGACCGTCGCCGGTGCGCACGCCGAGGACCACGCGTTCGCGCAGGCCGGTGAGGAAGGCGCTCTGGACGGGGCCGACGGAGCGGGTGAAGGGGAACTCGACGACCAGGGGGGCTTTGAGTACGTCCGGCACGGTGACTCCCTCGTCAGGCACGCTTGTAGTCGGGCGGCCGCTTCTCCGCGAAGGCGCGGGCGCCTTCCTTGGCGTCGGCGGTGTCGAACACCGGCCAGCCGCGCTTCAGTTCGGCGGCGAGGCCGTCGGTCTCGGTCATCTCGGCGGTCTCGTACACGGACGCCTTGACGGCCTCGACGGCCAGCGGGCCGCAGGCATTGATCTGTTCGGCGATCTCCAGGGCCTTGGCGAGGGCGGTGCCGTCGGGGACGACATGGCCGATGAGACCGATGCCGGCGGCTTCCCGGGCGCTGTAGGGACGGCCGGTGAGCAGCATCTCCAGGGCGTGGGTGCGCGGGATCTGGCGCTGGAGGCGGACGGTGGAGCCGCCGATGGGGAACAGTCCTCGTCGGACCTCGAACAGGCCGAACACGGCGGACTCGCCGGCGACGCGGATGTCGGTGCCCTGGAGCATCTCGGTGCCGCCCGCGACGCAGGCCCCCTCGACGGCGGCGATCACCGGCTTGCGGGGGCGATGGTGGCGCAGCATCGCCTTCCAGTGCAGGTCGGGATGGGCCGTGAGCCGGTGGCGGTACTGCTCCCCTTCCAAGCCGTTGCCGGCGAGGGCCTTGAGGTCCATCCCGGCACAGAAGCAGCCGCCCGCGCCCGTGAACACGATCGAGCGGATCGAGTCGTCGGCGTCGGCCTCGACCCAGCCGTCGTACAGGCCGACCAGCATCGGCAGCGAGAGCGCGTTCTTCGCCTCGGGCCGGTTGAGCGTGAGCACCAGTGTGGCGCCCTCGCGGCGCACAGTGAGGTGTTCGGTGCCACCCATGAGCCGTCTCCCCTCTGACAGAACGAGAACAGGTTGCAGTAGGTGGCAGAGCACTTCAAGAGTTTTCTGACAGCCAGTCAGATTCTTTTGCGCGCAGGCTTCACAGTTGTGCCGCCCTTTGCTCTGATGACCGGCGAACCGTCAACGAGCCAGGCCCTGCCGAGGTCAGGAGGAGCGGTGGAGTACAACCTTGCCGACCTGTTCGAATCGGTCGTCGACGCGGTGCCCGACCGCGAGGCGCTCGTGTACGTCGACCGCCCCGGGTCGGGCGCGGAACGCCGGCTGACCTACGCGCAGCTCGACGCGGCGGCCAACCGCATCGGCCACCACCTGATCGACAGCGGGATACGCCCCGGCGAGCACCTCGGACTGCACCTCTACAACGGCATCGAGTACCTGCAGACGGTGCTGGCCTGCCTGAAGGCACGGATCGTGCCGGTCAACGTCAACTACCGCTATGTCGAAGAGGAATTGGCGTACCTCTACCGGGACGCGGATCTGACCGCCCTGGTCTACGACGCGGAGTTCACGGACCGGGTGGCCGCGGCGCTGCCTCGGGTGCCGGGGCTGCGGCATCTGGTCCGGGTGGGCGGCGTGGCTCCGGATGCGTCCGGGGCGGCGGTCGTGCCCGCGGTGGCGTTCACGGACGCCGAGGCCGCCGGGTCGCCCGGGCGCGGGTTCCCGGCGAGGTCAGGTGACGACCAGTTCATCATCTACACCGGGGGCACCACGGGCATGCCCAAGGGCGTGATGTGGCGCCAGGAGGATCTGTTCTTCTCGGGGCTGGGCGGCGGGGCCCCGACGGGCGAGCCGGTGCAGAAGCCGGAGGAGCTCGCCGAACGGGTCGCGGCCGGCGGAGACGGGATCACGTTCTTCCCCACCGCTCCGCTGATGCACGGGACGTCCACACTGACGGCCTTCATAGGCTTCAACTTCGGCCAACGCGTCGTGATCCACCGCAAGTTCGTCCCGGAAGACGTCCTGCGGACGATCGAGAAGGAGAAGGTCACCAGCGTGTCGCTGGTGGGCGACGCGATGCTCCGGCCGCTGGTCGACGCCCTGAACGGGCCCATGAAGGGCACGGACTGCTCGTCGATGTTCAGCGTGTCGTCCTCCGGGGCGATCATGTCGGACACGGTGCGCAGGCAGTTCCAGGACCTGGTCCCGAACGTGCTGCTGCTGAACAACTTCGGCTCCTCGGAATCCGGCTTCAACGGGACGGCCACCGAGGACTCCGGGCCCCGGCGCGGCTTCCGCATCCGGGTGAACTCCCGTACGCAGGTCGTCGACCCGGCCACGCACGAACGGGTCTGTGTGGGCGAGGTGGGCCGCATCGCCCAGTGCGGCCATGTACCGCTCGGCTACTACAACGACCCTCGGAAAACCGATGAGACCTTCTTCGAGAAGGACGGCGAGCGGTGGGTGCTGCTCGGCGACATGGCCACCGTCGACGAGGAGGGCGTGGTCACGGTGCTCGGCCGTGGCTCGCAGTGCATCAACACCGGCGGCGAGAAGGTGTACCCCGAGGAGGTCGAGCAGGCCCTCAAGTCCCATCCCGACGTGTACGACGCGCTGGTGGCCGGGGTGCCGGACGCGAAGTGGGGACACCATGTGGCAGCCGTGGTGCAGCTGCGCGAGGGCGCGGTACGGCCCTCCCTGGAGGACATCCAGTCGCACTGCCGCTCCCAGCTCGCCGGGTACAAGATCCCCCGCCAGCTGGTGATCAAGGATTCGATCCGGCGCTCGCCCAGCGGCAAGGCGGACTACCGGTGGGCGAGGGAGGTGGCGGTGTCGGCGGACCGGTGAATTCCGGTCCGCCGCGATTGAACCTAAGGTGACGTGCGGACGTACTGGTGGTGGCAGCCCCCGTCACAGGGCGCTGTTCGCCATGCCATCGCAAGACCGCACGGAAGGACCGCCGGGTGTCGCTCTTCACTCGCTCCCACCAGCACACGAACGCCGCTGAGGGAGGAGCGGGAGCCGGGGACGCGGGTGCGGGGGGTGCGGGCGACGAGGACGCGGGCGGGGCGGGAACGGGCGGCGCGGCCGATGTCCCCACCGAGGAGGCCGACGCGGCGGACGTAGCCGGGGAAGCCGACTCGACCGACAGTCCCTCGGCCGACGCGAGCGGCGCAACCGACTCGACCGAGAGTCCCTCGGCCGACCCCGCTGCGGAGCAACGCCCCCCGGAGCCACCCGCTCCCCCGTCCCCGGGTTGGTTCGGCTGGCGGCGCCGCTGGCCCCGTACCGCTCGCGGCGTCACCGTGGGGACGACCGTGCTGGCTGCCGGGTTCGTGCTGTTCGCGCTGCTGGTACCCAACCGTCTCGAACGGCTCGGCCCCGAGTCGTTCTTCCGGCTGCCGGCCGAGGGAATCCTGCTGGCGGGCCTCCTGCTGGCGCTCCCGACCCGGTCACGGCGGCTGATGGCGGTCGTCTCCGGCGCACTGCTCGGCCTGCTCACGGTCCTGAAGTTCGTCGACATGGGCTTCTACCAGGTATTGGCCCGCCCCTTCGACCTCGTCCTGGACTGGATCCTGCTCGACGACGCGGCGGAGTTCGTGCGGGAGTCGTTCGGACGCAGCGGACAAGTGCTCGCGGTGGCCGGCGTGATCGTCCTGATCGTCGCCGTACTCGTCCTCATGACTCTGGCGATGGTGCGGATGACGAACCTGCTGGTCCGCCACCGTGCCGTCGCCACGCGCACGACGCTGATCCTGGGCACCGCGTGGATCACCTGCATGACGCTGAGCATCCAGATCGCCGGGGTCCCGCTGGCCACCAAGGGCAATGCCGAGTTCGTGAACAACCGGATCGACCAGGTGCAGGCGGGCCTGAAGGACGGACGCGTCTTCCAGAAGCAGGCAGCGGTGGACGCCTTCGCGAAGACGCCGCCGGACGAGCTGCTGACGGGGCTGCGCGGCAAGGACGTGCTGTTCACGTTCATCGAGAGCTACGGCCGGGTGGCGATCGACGACCCGGCGATGGCGCCGCAGATCGACGCGGTGCTGAAGGAAGGGACGAGCAACCTGAAGGCGGCCGGGTTCCAGTCGCGCAGCGCCTGGCTGAAGTCGCCGGTGACGGGGGCCGGCAGCTGGCTGGCGCACTCCACGTTCCTCTCCGGTCTCTGGATCAAGAACCAGCAGCGGTACCGGAGTCTGACCACCAGCGACCGCGCGACGCTGAACAGCTACTTCCGCAAGACCGGGGCATGGCGCACGGTCGGCGTCGTACCGGGCGTGCGGCGGGCCTGGCCGGAGGGCAAGTACTTCGCCCTCGACCACATCTACGACTCCGAGCATCTGGGCTACCACGGCCCGTACTTCAGCTGGACCCCCGTGCCCGACCAGTTCAGCCTGGAGGCCTTCCAGCGTCTGGAGCACGGCAAGAAGAACCGTGAGCCGATCATGGCGGAGATCATCCTGGCCTCCAGCCACAACCCCTGGTCCCCCATCGCCCGCATGATCGACTGGGACGACCTCGGCGACGGCTCGGTCTTCCACCGGATCAAGAAGGAGGGCACGGATCCCGCGGAGGTCTGGAAGGACCCCGAGCGCGTCCGCACCGAGTACCGCCGTGCCATCGAGTACTCACTGCGCAGCCTCACCGAATGGGTCGAGCGCTACGGCACCGACGACACGGTCCTCGTCTTCCTCGGCGACCACCAGCCCGTCCCGACCGTCACTGCAGGCAGCACCAGCAAGGACGTGCCCGTCACCATCGTCGCCCGCGACCAGAAGGTCCTGGACAGGATCGCCTCCTGGAACTGGACCGACGGCCTCAAGCCCGCCGAGAACGCCCCTACCTGGGGCATGGACCGCTTCCGTGACCGCTTCATGACGGCGTACGGACCCCGGAAGGGCTGAGCTGCGGTGAGCTGCGGTGAGCTGCGGTGAGCTGCGGAGGGTGCCGGCTCGGACGCGGGTCGGCTTCCCGAGGCGGCTTACCTAGCCGCCGCTATCAGTCGCTCAAGCCGATCGTCGGCGCGCCCGATCCGTCCGGTCCCTCGGCACCACCACCGCGGTTCGGCGAAGACTCGCCTCGAGGTCGTCGAGGGCCCAGGTCTGTCGTTTCCCTGCCGTCGGCCAGCTCGTTGGGCCGAACGAATGAAGCCGGGAGCGAGAAGGCCGGTGAACCGGAGCAACACCGCCGCCCGCGTCGCGACCACCCGCACCCTTCCATGGACGTGATCCAGGCGGGAGCATCCTGGTGACGGCGGACGGGGGCGGCAGGCCATGGGGCGTGGACGGGGTGCGTGGGCCGGGTCGGCGGTAGCGGGAGGGGCCGCATTGGTGGCGGCTGTGCTGGGGCCGGTGACCAACTACGCCAGTGCCGCGGTGCCTGGCTGGGCGGCGCAGGCGTGGGTGATCTGGTCGGTGTTCGCCGTGCTGGTGGCGGTCAGCATCGGGCTGTTGCTGTGGGGTCGGCATCTGGATGCCGCAGCAAGGCCCCCGGCGCGGCTGGCACCGGTGAGCCGACTGGCCCGAGGCCAGCAGGCTTCGTTACGCCCCCCGCATGTTCAGCGCGTGCGGGGGCGTGAGGGAGAACTCGCCGTGCTGGCAGGCATGCTTCGGCGGCCACAAGGCCGGTTCGCGGTGCTGTGCGCGGTCGGCGGGATGGGCAAGACGACGGTGGCCGCGCAACTGGCCGCCCAGGCCGAGGCGACGGGCTGGCGAGTGTTCTGGGTGCGCTGGCGCGACGGCGCCGAGCTGGCGCAGCAGATGGTGCAGGCGGCGCTGGCCTGCGGCCTGCCAGAGGCAGAGCTGGAGGCCGCGCGAGCGGGGCAGGCGAGCCTGCCGGATGTGGTCTGGCGACAGTTGGGCCGGGTGCGGCGGTGGCTGCTGGTGGTGGACAACGCCGACGAGCCGCACGAGATCGGCCCGGCAGGGGAGCCGGTGGCCGACTACCGCGGCTGGATCCGTCCGCACGGCCGGGGCCTGCTGGTGGTGACCAGCCGGGATGGCAGCGAGCAGACCTGGGGTCCGTGCGCACGGCTGCTGCCGCTGGAGCCGCTGCCGGTGCGACCTGCGGGGCAGGTCCTGCTGGACGCTGCTCCCGCGGCCGGCACCGCCGAGCAGGCCCGGGAGCTGGCGGCGCGACTCGGGGGGCTGCCACTGGCGTTGCACGCGGCCGGCACCTATCTGGCCGGACCCACCAGCCGCTACCGCACCTTTGCCGCCTACCGCCAGGCCCTGGAACAGGAACTGCGGTTCTTGTTGGGAGCGGCGCACCCGAACGCCTCCCATCCGCAGGTCGCCCGCGCCGTGGTGCGGCACACCTGGGAGGTGTCCTTGGACCAGCTCGCCGGGAAGGGCGACGCTTTGGCCCGCCCCTTGTTGCGACTGCTGGCCCTGCTGGCTCAGGCCCCCGTCCCACTGTCCCTGATCACCCCGGACCTGCTGTCGGTCGTCACTGGACACGACGTCACCGCGGTGGCCCTGGAGGCCGCGTTCGCCGGCCTGCACCGCTACGGTCTCCTCGGCCTGCCTGATTCTCCCGGCAGCACCGGCCCGGCGTCGGGCAGCAGTGAGGGGGCGCAGGTGGTGCTGCATCCCCTGATCCGAGAGATCAACGCTGTCGCCCTCACGGCCGAGACCTCCGAGCTCGCCGTGTGGCACCGGGCCCTTGCCGAGCGGCTGACCACGGCCGTGCACGAGGCCATCCAGCGCGGCCGCGCCGGTTGGCCCGCAGCCGTGCTCCTCGCCCCTCACCTGCCTCTGCTGCTCGACTACGCGGACCCGCGCACCGCCACACTCCACCGCACCACTCTCAACGTCCTGGCGCAGGTGCTGCAGAAGGCCGGCGCTTTCGGTGCGGCGCGCCTGCTGGATGAACGGGTCCTCGACGTCGCGACCCGCATGCTGGGCCCCGAGCACCCCGATACCTTGACCAGCCGCAACAACCTGGGCAATGCCTTGTTCGGACTGGGAGAGCCGGCCGCGGCAATACGCCTGCTGCGGCAGACGCTGGAGGACCGCGCCCGCATCCTGGGCCCCGTGCACCCCGATACCTTGACCAGCCGAAATGACCTCGCATGCGCTTTGGACGGGACGGGTGAGCATGCCGAGGCGGTGGGTCTGCTGCGGCAGACCCTCAACGACCGCACCCGCGTCCTGGGCCCCGAGCATCCGCACACGCTGGCCAGCCGTGACAGCCTCGGTCTCGCCCTGGACGGGATGGGCGAGCACGCACAAGCAGTGCGCATGCACCGGCGCACCCTGGAGGACCGCATCCGTGTCCTGGGCCCCGAGCACCACCTCACCCTGCTCAGCCGCCACAACCTCGCCGGCGCCCTGACCAGGGCGGGTGAGCAGACGGAAGCGATACAGCTGCTGCGGCAGGCGCTCGACGACCACGCCCGCATTCTGGGCGATGAGCATCCGCACACGCTGGCCGGCCGGGACAGCCTCGGTCTCGCCCTGGACGGGATGGGCGAGCACGCACAAGCAGTGCGCATGCACCGGCAGACCCTGGAGGACCGCACCCGCATCCTGGGCCCCGAGCACCCGGACACCCTTGGCAGTCGCCACAACCTCGCTCTCGCTTTGACCAGTGCAGGTGAGCAGGCCGAGGCGATACAGCTGCTGCGCCGAACCCTCGATGACCGCGTCCGCATCCTGGGCGAGGAGCACACGCATACCTTGAGCACTCGCAACGCGCTGGAGACAGCGCTGGCCATGTCCACCCAACGGCCACGGAGCCAGTGGCGGTTGAGGAGGCCAGAGCGATCTCGACGGTGAAGGCGGCCAGGCACAGATGCTCGGCGAGGCGCAGCCACTGGTGCCACTCCCCGACCAGACTCCGGTAGGTCTCCGCGCCCAGCAGTGCGGCGTTGGCCAGGATGAGGGTGAGGACCGCGAGGGCAAACCAGCGGGCCTCGGTGATGGCCGGGGCGCGTTTCGCGAGCGCCCGGCGGGCGGGGCTCGGTCCGTGGTCGATGCGCTTGTGCCGGCGGGCGGGCCTGGGCGTGCCGCCCGCGTGTTTGTGATGGTCGGTCATCGGGGGGAATCTGCTTCGACGGACCGCCGGGTATGCGGAGGGGCGCCCACCTCGCCCACCCGGCTGTCCGTTCGAAACCCCCGGCGTAGCTCAGGGCCGGCCCACCACGTCCTGCCCCTCGACCGCGTCGTGCGGTGCGTCCCCGGTGGGCCCCGCCTCGGTGCCGCCGCCCTCACCGACCGCCCGCTCCGCCGTCGCCGGGCGGCGCAGGCGCTGCGTCAGACGGGTCGCCAGGGGCTCGGTGTAGCGGGCGGTGAGCGGCCCGAGGATCACCAGGATGAGTACGTAGGCCGTGGCGAGCGGACCCAGCGACGGCTCGATGCCGGCGGTGACGGCGAGCCCGGCGATGACGATGGAGAACTCGCCGCGGGCGACGAGTGTGCCGCCCGCGCGCCAACGGCCCTTCGCCGAGATTCCGGCGCGCTTGGCGGCCCAGTAGCCGGTGGCGATCTTCGTCGAGGCCGTGACGAAGGCCAGGGCGAGGGCGGGCAGCAGCACCGGCGGGATGCTGGCGGGGTCGGTGTGCAGACCGAAGAAGACGAAGAACACCGCGGCGAACAGGTCCCGCAGCGGCGCCAGCAGGTTGTGGGCGCCCTCGGCCACCTCGCCGGACAGGGCGATGCCGACCAGGAACGCCCCCACCGCGGCGGAGACCTGGAGCTGCTGGGCGAGTCCGGCCACGACCAGGGTCAGACCGAGGACGACCAGCAGGAGTTTCTCCGGGTCGTCGCTGGAGACGAAGCGGGATATGTGACGGCCGTAGCGCACCGCGAGCAGCAGGACGAGGCCGGCGACGCCGAGGGCGACGGCGAGGGTGGCGCTTCCCGCGGCGAGTCCGGCGCCGGCGAGCAGCGCGGTGACGATCGGCAGGTAGACGGCCATGGAGAGGTCCTCGAGGACCAGGATGCTGAGCACGACGGGGGTCTCGCGGTTGCCGAGCCGCCCGAGGTCGCCGAGGACCTTGGCGATGACACCGGAGGACGAGATCCAGGTGACACCGGCCAGGACGACGGCCGCGACCGGGCCCCAGCCGAGCAGCAGGGCCATGGCGGCACCGGGCAGCGCGTTCAGGGTGGCGTCGACGAGTCCGGCCGGGTACTGGGACTTGAGGTTGGAGACGAGGTCGCTGGCCGTGTACTCGAGGCCGAGCATCAACAGCAGCAGGATCACCCCGATCTCGGCGCCGATGGCGACGAACTCCTCGCTGGTGCCGAGCGGCAGCAGGCCGCCCTCACCGAAGGCGAGCCCGGCCAGCAGGTACAGGGGGATCGGTGAGAACTGGAACCGCGCGGCGAACCGGCCGAGCAGGCCCAGGCCGAGGATGATCGCGCCGAACTCTATGAGGAAGACCGCGGAGGAGTGCATCGCGGTCACTCCCGTCCGAGTATGTCGGCGGCGGCGTCCACGCCTTCGCGCGTGCCGATCACGATCAGGGTGTCGCCGCCGGCCAGCCGGAAGTCCGGCGTCGGGGACGGGATCGCCTCGGCGCGACGCAGCACGGCCACGATGGACACACCGGTCTCGGTGCGCATCCGGGTCTCGCCGAGCAGCCGGCCGTTCCAGTGCGATGTGGCGGACAGCTCGACCCGCTCGGCCACCAGGCCCAGTTCGGTGGTGGACAGCAGGCTGGGGCTGTGGTGCGACGGCATGAGCGCGTCGATCAGGGTGTCCGCCTCACCCGGGCTGAGCCGTACCGACAGGGCACACGCGTCCGGGTCGTCCTTGCGGTAGGCGCTCAGCGTCCGCGATCCGTCCCGGTGGGCGACCACCGAAAGGCGGCGCTGTTCGCGGGTGGTGAGGTCGTAGCGGACTCCGATGCCGGGCAATGGTGTACTGCTCAGGCGTGGCGCGCTCACGGTCGTCCCCTGTCTCGTTCAGGCATCCGGTTTCTCACCGAACCCTAACTATCCCCAGTGCCCGAGCCCGTAGAGGCTCCTGTGGTCAGCGACCCGCGGGTGTCGCGTCTGGGCCTCGGCCCGGACGGTCGCGCTCCGACGCCCGCGGAAAAGTGCGCGCCACCCTCTTGCCTGATCAACCCCCGCCTGGATTACTGATCCCGAACACCTGGACCGAATGATCGGTCGCCCGAATTGACACGGTTGGCGAGGGAGAAGTTCCCATGGCGGACGCGACGGAGCTGCTGGACTCGGGGGAACGGCTCGACCCGGAGGAGTTGCGGGCGTTGCAGCTGGAGCGGCTGCGCACATCGCTGCGGCACGCGTACGACAACGTGCCCTTCTACCGGGCGTCCTTCGACAAGGCCGGCGTACGGCCCGACGACTGCCGTTCGCTCGCCGACCTGGCCCATTTCCCGTTCACGACCAAGGCGGACCTGCGCGAGAACTACCCGTACGGGATGTTCGCCGTGCCTCAGGATCGTGTTCGACGCATCCATGCCTCCAGCGGCACCACCGGCCGCCCCACGGTCGTCGGCTACACGGATGCCGACCTTTCGCTGTGGTCGGACATGGTGGCCCGCTCCCTGAGGGCAGCGGGCGCCCGTCCCGGGGACAAGGTGCATGTGGCGTACGGCTATGGGCTGTTCACCGGTGGGCTGGGCGCACACTATGGGGCCGAGCGGCTGGGCTGTACGGTCATCCCCGCCTCCGGCGGCATGACCGCGCGCCAGGTCCTGCTGATCCAGGACCTGCGGCCCGAGATCATCATGGTGACGCCGTCGTACATGCTCACCCTCCTCGACGAGTTCGAGCGGCAGGGCGTCGATCCGCGGAGCACCTCCCTGCGCGTCGGTGTGTTCGGCGCCGAGCCGTGGACCGAGCAGATGCGCCGGGAGATCGAGGAGCGGTTCGCGATCGAGGCGGTCGACATATACGGGCTGTCGGAGGTGATCGGGCCGGGGGTCGCACAGGAGTGTGTGGAGACCAAGGACGGGCTCCATGTGTGGGAGGACTACTTCTTTCCCGAGATCGTGGATCCGATCAGTGGTGAGGTGCTGCCCGAGGGTGAGAAGGGGGAGCTGGTCTTCACCTCCCTCACCAAGGAGGCGATGCCGGTGATCCGCTACCGGACCCGGGACCTGACGCGGCTGCTGCCGGGTACGGCGCGGGTGTTCCGGCGGATGGAGAAGGTGACCGGCCGCAGTGACGACATGGTGATCCTGCGCGGGGTGAACCTCTTCCCCACACAGATCGAGGAGATCGTGCTGCGCACTCCCGGGGTCGCCCCGCACTTCCAGCTGCGCCTCACCCGCGAGGGCCGCCTCGACGCGCTCACCGTGCGGGCCGAGGCCCGCCCCGACGCCTCTCCCGAAACGCGGGAGGCCGCGGCGCGAGCCATCGCGGCTGCGGTGAAGGACGGCATCGGGGTGTCGGTCGCCGTGGAGATCGTCGAACCGGACTCCCTGGAGCGCTCGGTGGGAAAGATCCGGCGGATCGAGGACCTCCGGCCGCGCTAGCGTCCGGCCGCGCTAGCCGCCGGGGGCACCGGCTTCGGGGGCCGGGTCCGGTCGACCGCCCGAGAACCGGTCCCGCAGCTCACGCTTCAGAATCTTCCCGCTGGCGTTGCGCGGAAGCTCGTCCACGAACACCACCCGCTTCGGCGCCTTGAAGGGGGCGAGCTTCTGGCGAGCGTGGTCGATCAGTTCGGCCTCGGTAGGCCGTCCGCGCGGTACGACGACCGCGGTGACCGCCTCGATCCAGCGCTCGTCGGGCAGGGCGATCACGGCGACTTCGGCGACGCCCTCGTGCGTGTACAGGGCGTCCTCGACCTGACGGGAGGCGACCAGTACGCCACCGGAGTTGATGACGTCCTTGACCCGGTCGACGACCGTGAAGTAGCCGTGTGCGTCCCGCACCGCGAGGTCGCCGGAGTGGAACCAGCCGCCCCGGAAGGCTTCGGCGGTCTCCTCGGGCTTGTCCCAGTAGCCCTCGCACAGTTGGGGGGAGCGGTAGACGATCTCGCCGGGTGTGCCGTCGGGGACCTCTTCGCCGTTCTCGTCCACCACCCGGGCGTCGACGAAGAGGACGGTGCGGCCGCAGGAGTCCATCCGGCCCTTGTGCTCGTCCGGTGCCAGCACGGTGGCGAGCGGGCCGATCTCGCTCTGCCCGAAGCAGTTGTAGAAGGCCAGCTTCGGCCATCGCTCACGCAACCGCTCCAGCACGGGCACCGGCATGATGGAGGCGCCGTAGTACGCCTTGCGCAGGCCGTCGAGGTCACGGGTCGTGAAGTCGGGACGGTTGGCCAGGCCGATCCATACCGTCGGCGGCGCGAACAGGCTGTCCGCACGGCCCGCTTCGATCAGGTCGAAGAGCCGGTCGCCGTCGGGCGCGTCCAGGACGACGTTGGTGGCCCCGACCGCCAGGTAGGGCATCAGGAACACGTGCATCTGCGCCGAGTGGTACAGCGGCAGTGAGTGGACGGGGCGGTCGCCGGCGCTCAGATCGAGGGCGGTGATCGCGCTCAGGTACTCGTGGACCAGGGCGCGGTGGGTCATCATCGCGCCCTTGGGCAGGGCCGTCGTGCCCGAGGTGTAGAGCAGCTGCGCCAGGTCCTCGCCGCGCGGCTCGGGGCCGTCGTACGCGGGTGCCGCGGCCTGCCGCGTCAGCAGTGAGTCGTCCCTGTCGCGCAGCGGCAGCGTCCGCACGCTGTCAGGGAGCCGTCCGGCCAGGTCGGGGTCGGCGAGGACGAGGGTGCTGCCGGACTGGTCGACGATGTAGGTGAGGTCGTCGCCGGTGAGGTTCTGGTTGACGGGGACATGGACGAGGCCCGCGCGGGCGCAGGCCAGGAAGGCGATCAGATAGGCGTCGGAGTTGTGGCCGTAGGCGCCGACCCGGTCGCCGGCGGTGAGGCCCTGTTCGAGCAGGACGCTCGCCGCGCGGGACACGGCCTCGTCGAGTTCCTCGTACGTCCAGGAGCGGTCGCGGTAGTCGATCGCGACGCGCGCCGGGGTGCGCCGGGCGCTGCGCCGCAGCACCCCTTCAACCGTGCTGCCGTGTGCAGGCGTCATGGCACATGATCCTCGGCCGCGTCGGACTCACAGGTCAAGCACCACATCACGCCGGACATCTCATGGGACACACCGAGCGGACATACATGTGGTGGCGTCTCCCATGGGGCGGGGCCACATGTGAGTGACAAATAGCGATCACCGCCTACCTACGGTGCATCACCCCATGTTCGCCGAATGCTTCTTGTTGCTTCTTGTTGCTTCTTTTTGCCGATTTCACTTCGACGTGCTTCTTTGCGCCCCTTTGGAGAAAGGTTTCGGGAAACCTGGCGCCGCCCGAACTGGGCAGGTGTGACTCGAGCGTCAAGTCCGTGGCACGTTCACCCATTTCGCGTGCCATGTCGACCGGTCGACCCGGAGGCTTTCATGAATCGTGCTGTTCCTGAACGCGAGCGAGTATGGCGGACAGGTACTGCTCCAGGCATATTCCCCATCCTCGGCCACGGTATCGCTTTGTTCCGTCAACCGCTTGTGTTTCTGAATTCTTTGCCTGCGTACGGGGATCTTGTCGAGATACGTCTGGGCCCACGGCGTGCCTGGATGGTGTGCCATCCGGAGTTGGCCCATGAAGTGCTCAGGGATGCACGCACCTTCGACAAGGGAGGCCCGCTGTTCGATCGGCTCGGCACCCTGATGGGCGACGGCCTCGTCACTTGTCCGCACGACCGGCACCGGGACAAGCGCAGGATACTCCAGCCGAGTTTCCGTCC
Source organism: Streptomyces sp. M41 (assembly GCF_043673425.1). NCBI lineage: Bacteria > Bacillati > Actinomycetota > Actinomycetes > Kitasatosporales > Streptomycetaceae > Streptomyces > Streptomyces sp. M41. The sequence goes on from NZ_JBIMKE010000007.1 coordinate 32,366, forward strand.
CTCGCGCCTCGCCGCGCACACTGATCTGATCACCGAAGAGGCCGAGTCGGTGTGTCGGGCATGGTCGGCGGGAGGGGAAGTGCCCGTCAGTGAGTCGATGATGGCGTTCACCACACGGGTCATCAGCCGCGTCCTGCTCTCCGGCTCACTCGACGACGAGACCGCCGCCGACGTCCGGGACTGTCTCACCGTCATCGTCCGTGGCCTCTTCGTCCGCACGGTCGTTCCGATCGACGCCCCGTTCCAGCTCGCCACACCCGCCAACCGTCGCTACCGGCGCGCCGTCGCCCGCCTGCACGCGATCATCGGCGCGGCGATCGCGGAACGGCGCCGGGCCGCCTCTTCCCACGACGACGTGCTGGGTGTCCTGCTGGCCGCCGCGGCCGGCGAGGCAGAAGGGGCGGCCATCACCGATCAGGAGGTCCACGATCATCTGATCACGCTGCTGCTCACGGGCGTCGAGGCCCCGGCCCTGTGCCTGGCCGACGCGTTCAGCCTGCTGGCCCGTCACCCGGAGGCCGAGCGCCGGCTGCACGCCGAACTGGACGCCGTTCTCGCAGGCCGCAGTCCTGGCCCCGAGGATCTGCCGCACCTCGTGTACACCCGGTGCGTCGTGTCCGAGACGCTGCGCCACACCTCCCCCGGCTGGATCTTCACCCGCGTCACGACGTCGGAGACGGACATCGCCGGGTGCCGCCTGCCGCGCGGGGCCATCGTGCTGTACAGCCCCTACCTCCTGCACCACGATCCGAAGTGGTTCCCCGACCCTGAGCGCTTCCTGCCCGACCGCTGGCTGCCGGGCGCGGTCACGGCCGAACAGCGGCGCGCGACGATGCCGTTCTCCGCGGGCAGCCGTAAGTGCCTCGGCGACGAATTCACCATGGTGGAGGCCACGTCGGCGCTGGCCACGATCGCCGGCCGCCTGCGGCTGCGCCATCTGCCCGGGCACATCGAAGACACACCACGACCTGCGATCACTCTCGGACCGCGTTCTCTCGTCATGCGTTGCGAACCACGTTCGTCCGTGCGGACAACGGCAGTTCCCACCACCGATCCCCGGACGGCAGGTACCCACGGTGTCGACAACACATGAGGAAATCACGGCCCGCGTACAAGTCGGTGTACAAGTCGACGTACACATCGGTGTACAAGTCGACGTCCAGAACGAAGTGCCGGGCGGCGCCGAAGGAGGTGTGCCGGGTGATGTGCGGGGCGAGCGCCGGGTGTCGCCCAGCCTCAGGGATCTGATCGACGCCCGCCTGCACATGCCCTTTCCCGGCCGCCGCAACAGCCACGAACCGGCGGCCAGGGCCGGTGTCGACGCATGGCTGGCCGCGTGGGGACTGACCGACGAACCTGCGACGGCCACGATGATCGCCCGCACCCGTCCCGCCGAACTGGCCTCCCGTACCAGCCCCACCGTCGATGACGGTGTCCTCCAGATCGTGGCCCGTCAGATCGCCTATCAGTTCGTCTTCGACGACCGGGCGGAGTACATCGGCCGGCGCTCTCCGGGCGAGTTGCTGCCCATGCTGTGCGAGAGCATCGCGATCCTCCGGGACGACGATCCGCCCACCACACCACTGGGAGCGGCCCTGGCGGATCTCTACCGACAGGTCCGGGAACGCTGCACTCCCGCGCAGGCCGCGCGCTGGGCCGACAAGAGCCGTGAGTACGTGCACGGTCTGCTGTACGAAGCGGTGGCGCAGGCCCATCCCTGGGCGCTGCGGACCGGGGAGTGCACCTCCGTACGGTCGCTGACCGCGGGCGTCGAGCCGTTCCACCCGCTGTACGAGGCGGCCCAGCCGTGCGAGTTGACCGATGCCGAGCTGCACCACCCGGTGGTTCGGCGGCTGAGCCGGCTCTCGTGCGACGCCGCGGTGTGGACGGCCGACCTGTTCTCCGCGGTGAAGGAGCAGCGCTCGGGTGAAATGATCAACCTGGCCCTCGCGTATCAGCGGGAACGCCGTTGCTCGTTGCAGACCGCGGTGGTCCTGGCCGTCCAGCGGATCAACGACACGGTCGAGGAGGTCCAGAAGCTCTGTGCGGAGATCGAACCGGAGCTGAGTCCGGCGGGCGCCGGCTACGTGGAAGGGATGCTCGGCTGGATCCGTGGATGTTACGACTGGTCCCGTACCGTGCCTCGCTACGCGGATGTGACGTCCGTGCCGGCGGTGGTGTAGTGGCACCCGGCGTGCCCTCGCGACACAGCGACCGGGCGGTGTCCATCCGGACCTCATACCCGAGGGACGGGCCCTGTCCCCTCCCCGGTCGATGATTCACCCATAGGTGCCCAATCCGGCCGGCCGCCCGGTCACGAGGCGTACGCTCGGCTCTTCCGAGGCCGAACGACAGAAGGCGGTACGGCGCATGGCGAGGGAGCCCCGGCAGCCGATCACGGAGCAACGGCCGTTGATCGAGCGCCAACGGGAACTTCAGGCCCTGGACGCCGCGTTCAAGGAGTTGCGCCGAAGCACGGACGGTCTGCCGCGGGCGCGGCGCAGGGGCTTGCTCGCCTTCAGCGGGTCGGCCGGACTGGGCAAGACCGCGCTCATGGCGGAGGCCCGCGTCCGGGCCGCGGGGCACGGGCTCACGGTGTTCTCCGGCCGGGGCGGGGAGAAGGAGCAGGGGCTCGCGTTCCGCGTCGTGCGTCAGTTGGTGCAGCCGTCGCTGGCCAGGATGGACGGGCCGGAGCTCCGCGCGTTCCTGGGCAGTTGGTACGACGTCATGGCCGCCGTGCTGGGGATGGAGGCGCGGGGACCCGCCCCCGCGCCGGACCCGACGGGCGTGCGTGAGGGTCTCGACTGGGTCATGACGCGGCTGACGATGAAGAGGGCGCCGGTCGCCCTGCTCCTGGACGACCTGCATTGGGCGGACACCGAGTCCCTGAACTGGCTCGCCTCCTTCGCGCCGCGCGTCGACTCCCTGCCGCTGATGATCGTGATGGCGTACCGGCCCGACGAGCTGCCGCCCGAAGCGGGTGAACTGGCCACGCTCGTCGGGCGCCATGGAGGTCGCCCTCACGATCTGACGCGGCTCTCCGCCGACGCGGTGGCGCAGATCGTCAGGGACGAGATCGGCGAGAACGCTGAGGAACGATTCTGCAAGGAGTGCTGGTCGGCCACGGGAGGCAGCCCCTTCGAGTCGGTGGAGCTCGCCATCGGACTGGGTGAGCGAAAGGTGCGAGGCACCGAGGAGGACCTGCCGGCGATGCGTGAGCTCGCCGCGGCGGTCAAGGGGCCGGGACTGATCGAGCGGCTGGGGCGGCTCGACCCGGCCACCGTCCGCTTCGCGCACACCGCGGCCGTTCTCGGATCGCCCTTCTCACCGCAGCTCGCCGCGACCATCGCGGTGCTCGGCGACGAGGCCGTCACCGAGGCGACCCAGGAGCTGCGCTCCGCCCGCATCCTGGCGGAGGGCCAGGTGCACGGCGGTGAGCTCGAGTTCGTGCACCCGCTGATCGCCACGACGATCTACCGGTCCATCCGCACCGCGTTCCGCGCGGGTCTGCACAACGCCGCCGCGGTGGCGCTCCTGGACGCCGGGTACGGCCCCACCGCCGCCGCCAGGCATCTGCTGGAGGTTCCCTGCGAGGGCAGCGCCGAGACGGTCAGGTGTCTGCGCGAGGCCGCGCGCGAATATCTCGGGGCCGGGGCGACGGAGGCCGCGCGGCGGCTGCTGACCCGCGCCCTTCAGGAGCCGCCGCTGCCCGAGGAACGTGCCGAGGTACTGCACGAGCTGGCGGGCTCGACCTTCCTGATCGAGCCCACGGCCACGGTGCGGTATCTGCGCCAGGCGCTGGCCGAGCCCGACGTCGACCCCGAGCTGCGCGCCTGCATCGTCTACCGGCTGACGACGGCGCTGGCCCACACCGACCAGCTGGCCGAGGCCGTGGCAGTCGCCGCCGAGGAGGCACGGCAGGCCGGCGATCCGCGCGTCAAACTGCGTATGCAGGCGGACCAGTTCGTCTGGAGCATGGTCCGTTCCGAGGACCCCGACTCGGCCGCCCGCTCCCGGACACTGACGCGTCTGGCGGAGAAACTGCCCGGGCGCAGCCTGGAGGAGCGCTACATCCTGGGGCTGCGGGCCTGGGACGCCGCGAAGCGCGGCGAACCACGCACGACCGCCCTGGCCTATGCCGAGAAGGCCCTGCGCGGCGGAATGAGCTGGACGGACGAGAACCGCGGCTTCGAGGTACCGCTGTCCGTCGCGCTGGTCTTCGTGTACTGCGACCAGCCGCGGCGGGCCGAGGAGTTGTTCCACCGGGGCATCGCAGAATGCGTGGCCAAGGGCTGGCGGGGCTCCCATCTGGCGTTCGGCCAGACCATCGCCGCCTACATCCGCTACCGCCGCGGCTGTCTGGCCGAGGCCGAGGACCTCGTATGGGAAGGTCTGCGCATCGCCGACAAGGTCGAAGGGGTGGTGGCCGCCCAGTGGTTCGGCATCGGCATCCTCATCAAGACCCTGCTGGCCCGGGGGCGGTTCACCGAGGCACGCGCGCTGGCCGACGAGCACCACTTCGGTGAGACCAATCCGAGCGCGGTCATCTATCCGGACCCGCGCACGGTGTACGCGGAGCTCCTGCTGGCGGAGGGACGGCACGCCGAGGCGGCGGTGCTGTCGGCCGCGGTGGGCGACTGGCTGGACGGCCGGGGATGGCGCAACCCGGCCTGGTGCCCCTGGCAGCTGAGACTCGCCTCCGCGCTGGCTCCGACGGACCCGGAGGAGGCGGTCCGCCAGGCCCAGGACGCCGTCCGGCGCGCCCGCGACTTCGGCGCCGCCTCCACGCTCGGCCAGGCCCTGCACACCCTCGCCGAGGTGACCGGCCAACCGGCCTCGCTGGAGCTGTACGCGCAGGCCGTCGACCAGTTGGAGCAGTCGCCCTCGTCGTACGAGCTCGCCCGTGCCCTGGTGGGCCACGGTGCCGCGCTGTCCCGCGCCGGGCAGCTCCAGGAGGCCGCCGACCGGCTGTACCAGGGCCTGGAGGGCGCCGTCCACTGCGGAGCCGAGGCGCTGGCCGCCCGCGCCAGGGAGGAGCTCTCGGCGGCCGGGCTGCGCCCGCTTCCCCTGCGCTACGTCCAGGCGGACACACTGACCTTCCAGGAGCGCCGTACGGCGGAACTGACCGTCCAGGGCAGCCCGGTGGCGGTGATCGCCAAGGAGCTGCGCCTCACCGAGCAGGGGGTGCGGCTGCTGCTGTCCAGCGTCTACCGCAAGATCGGCACCGACGCGGCCGGGCTGGCCGGTGCCGTGGAGGCCCTCCCCCGTCTGCGGGCTTGATACGGACCCCCGCCTCTTCGGGCGTGCACCGGGTCATACGGACCGCGTGCGCCCCTCCCAATAGGGCTCCCGCAGCCGCCGTTTGTACAGCTTGCCGTTGGGGTCGCGGGGCATCTCGGCGATGAAGTCGACGCTCTTGGGCCGCTTGTATCCGGCGAGCCGTTCGGCGCAGTGGTCGAGGATCGTGGCGGCGAGGGCGGGGCCGGGCTGCCGGCCGGGGGCCGGTTCGACGACGGCCTTGACCTCCTCGCCCCAGTCGTCGTGCGGGATGCCGAAGACCGCGGCGTCGGCGACGGCCGGGTGGGCCAACAGGGCGGACTCGATCTCGGCCGGATAGATGTTGACCCCACCCGAGATGATCATGTCGATCTTGCGGTCGCGGAGGAAGAGATAGCCGTCCTCGTCCAGGAAGCCGAGATCGCCGACGGTGAAGAAGTCACCGATGCGGTTCTTCTTCGTCTTGGCCTCGTCCTTGTGGTAGGCGAACTGGCCGGAGTTCATCTTCAGGTAGACGGTGCCGAGTTCGCCGGGCGGAAGCCGGTTGCCGTCGTCGTCGAACACCGCGAGTTCGCTGATCGGCCAGGCCTTGCCGACGGTGCCGGGCTTCTTCAGCCAGTCCTCGGCGGTGGCGAACGCGCCGCCGCCCTCGCTCGCCGCGTAGTACTCCTCCACACACGGGCCCCACCAGTCGAGCATCGCCCGTTTCACATGGTCGGGGCAGGGGGCCGCGCCGTGGATGGCGTGCCGCATGGAGGACACGTCGTAGCGGGCCCGCACCTGATCCGGAAGCGCGAGCAGTCGGTGGAACTGGGTCGGGACCATATGGGTGTGGGTGCAGGCGTGGGTGTCGATGAGGCGGAGCATCTCCTCGGGCGTCCACTTGTCCATGAGGACCAGCCGATGGCCGATGTGCAGGGACGCGCCCGCGAACTGGAGGACGGCCGTGTGGTAGAGCGGTGAGCAGACGAGGTGCACGTTGTCGTCGAAGGGGCGGATGCCGAAGATGCCGAGGAAGCCGCCGAGATACGCCTCCTCGGGAGGCTTGCCGGACAGCGGGCGCCGGATGCCCCGGGGGCGGCCGGTGGTGCCGGAGGTGTAGTTCATGACCCAGCCGAGCGTGCGGTCGCCGGGGGCCGACTCCGGTTGCCCGTCGAGGAGTTCGGCGTACGGCCGGAAGCCGTCGACCGAGCCGATCGCGTACCGGTGGGTGGCGGGCAGGGCGGCCTCGTCGGCGGCCTGGCGTGCGCCGGCGGCGAAGCGTTCATGGGCGAGGAGCACCTTGGCGCCGGAGTCGGCGACGATCCAGGCGATCTCGGGGCCGACGAAGTGGTGGTTGATCGGCACCAGGTAGAACCCGGCCTGGCTGGCGGCCAGGTAGGCGATGAAGAATTCGGCGCTGTTGGGCAGGACGACCGCGAAGGCGTCGCCGCGTCGCAGGCCGGCCGCGCGCAGGCCGTGCACGAGTCGGTTGGTGTCGGCGTGCAGCCGGCCGGCGGTCCACTCCTCGCCGTCGGGGGCGATGAGGACCGTACGGTCGGGGTCGGCGGTGGCCTGGGCCCAGAAGCCCACGGGGGGTGTGCTCGTCACTGGCCGCTCCTTCCGGCGATGCGGTTGATGCGATCCACGGCTCGTTCGAAGCCGCGGGTGAGGTCGTCGAAGACGGCCTGGACGCTGCGTTCGCTGTTCATCCGGCCGACGATCTGGCCGACCGGGGTGCCCAGCAGCGGTTCCACCTCGTACTTCTGGATCCGTGAGACGGCGTCCGCGACGAGCAGTCCCTGGAGGGGCATGGGAAGCGCGCCCGGTCCCTGCGTGTCGTCCCAGGCGTCGGTCCACTCGGTGCGCAGCTGGCGGGCGGGTTTGCCGGTCAGGGCGCGGGAACGCACGGTGTCTCCGGATCCGGCGGCGAGGAGTTTGCGGGTCAGCGCGGGGGAATGCAGATCAGCCTCTGTGGTGGTCAGCCATATGGATCCCAGCCACACACCTTGGGCGCCGAGCGTGAGCGCGGCGGCCACTTGCCGGCCGCTTCCGATGCCGCCGGCCGCCAGCACGGGCAGCGGGTCGACGGCCTCCACCACCTCCGGAGTGAGCACCATGGAGGCGATCTCACCGGTGTGGCCGCCGGCCTCGTAGCCCTGGGCGACGACGATGTCGATGCCGGCCGCCTTGTGCTTCTCGGCGTGGCGGGCACTGCCGGCGAGGGCGGCGACGAGCACGCCCCGGTCATGGGCGCGCTCGATCACGTCCGCGGGCGGTGAGCCGAGGGCGTTGGCGAGCAGCTTGATGGGGTAGTCGAAGGCGACGTCGAGCTGGGTGCGGGCGACCTGCTCCATCCATCCGGTGATGCGCCAGCCGGACGCCTCGCCCTCGGCGAGTTCGGGTACGCCGTACTTGGCGAGGGTGTCCCGCACGAACTGCCGGTGCCCTTCGGGGATCATCGCCTCCACGTCGGCCTCGGTGACGCCTTCCACCTTCTTCGCGGGCATGACGACGTCCAGGCCGTAGGGCCGGCCGGCGACGTGGGCCTCGATCCAGTCGAGGTCGCGCTTGAGGTCGTCGGGGGCGGTGTAGCGGACCGCGCCGAGCACTCCGAAGCCGCCGGCCCGGCTGATGGCCGCGGCGACGGCGGGGAACGGCGTGAAGCCGAAGACGGCGTGCTCGACTCCCAGTTGCTTGCTCAGCTCCGTCTGCATGGGCGCAGGATGCCGCAGTCCTCCGGACGACGGAAGACCTTTTCTGATACACCGTCAGATCGCCTGGCCGCAACCTCAGGGCGACCGCCCCGTTGACGCGGCTTGGACCACACCTCGGGGCGAACACCCCGTTGACACACGGCCCGTCTGACACGAAAGTTTCATCACGCAAGGTGACCCCGGAAAGATACTTTCAGGCGGACCGGCGGGAGGACCTCGATGACCATCGACGGCGACGCGATGACCCGACGTCAACTGGGCCGCAGAGCCCTGACCCTGGGCAGCGCCCTCACCCTCGCCCCGCTCCCCGCAGGCCCGGCCGAGGCCGCGCACGGCACAAGGGGTCGGACCACGCTGCGCCACGGCTCCCCCGAGCGAGCCGGCCTCCTCGCCCCTCACCTTCGCCGACTGGTCAGCGACGCCGAGACGTTCCTGGACCCCTCCCCCCGGCACCCCTGGTACGCGGGGGCGGTCCTGCTCGCCGGCCGCGGCGGGACCGTGGCCCTGCACGAGCCCATCGGGACGGCCGTGCGCTACCGGGCGTACGACGAGAAGACCGACACCGGCGTCGAGTTCCCGGCGGACGAGCAGATCGCGACGGCCGAGGACACCGTCTTCGATCTGGCCTCGGTGTCGAAGCTGTTCACCTCCGTGCTCGCCGTGCAGCAGATCGAGCGGGGCGCGCTCGGCCTGGAGGCCACGGTCGCCTCCTACCTGCCGGAGTTCGGACGTGCGGGCAAGCAGGACATCACGGTCCGTCAACTCCTCACCCATACCTCCGGGTTCCGGGCGTGGATCCCGCTGTACGACGCGCCTACGTACGAGGAGAAGATCCAACTCATCTTCGACGAGGCGCCGCTGAACCCCCCGGGCACCGCATACCTCTACTCGGACCTGAACCTGATCTCCCTCCAGCTGGTCCTGGAGCAGATCACCGGCCGTACCCTCGACGCCCTGCTGCGCGAGGAGATCACCGCCCCGCTCGGCATGCGCAGCACCCGCTACAACCCGCCCGCCGCGTGGAAGCCGCGGATCGCGGCCACCGAGGACGCGCGCAAGCCGTGGTCCGGGCTGGACCGGGGGTTGGTGTGGGGCGAGGTGCACGACGAGAACGCCTTCAGCCTCGGCGGGGTCGCGGGCCACGCGGGCGTGTTCTCGAACGCGTGGGACCTCGCGGTCCTCGGCCGTACGCTGCTCAACGGCGGTGCCTACGGCCGGGCCCGCATCCTCACGCCGGAGTCGGTGGACCTGATGTTCACCGACTTCAACACGGCCTTCCCGGGTGACGAGCACGGCCTGGGCTTCGAGCTCTACCAGCACTGGTACATGGGAGCCATGGCCACCCCGCGCACCGCGGGTCACACCGGGTTCACCGGCACCTCGCTGGTCCTCGACCCGATGACCGACTCCTTCCTCGTGGTGCTCGGCAACTCCGTCCATCCGGTGCGCAGTTGGCGCTCCGGTTCCGCGCCCCGGGTCGCCGCCGCCACCCATCTGGCCCGCGCCGTTCCCGTCCGCCCACGACAGGGCCGTACCGCATGGTTCTCGGGCATGGCGAGCGCGACGACCGCGATCCTGGAGCTGCCCGCGCTGGACACCTGCGCGGATGACGCCCGGCTGCGGTGCGCCCTGTGGTGGGACACCGAACCCCGCTCGGACGTGCTCGTCCTGGAGACGACGACCGACGGGGGCGCCACCTGGCAGCCGCTGCCCTTCACCACGGCACGTCACGGCGAGCCCGCGCGGGAGCATCCCGCCGGTACGGTCACCGGCTGGTCGGGCCGCGTCTGGCACCGGCTCGCGGCCCGGCTGCCCGCGCACCGGCAGCTGATGCTCCGCTGGCGGTACACGACCGACCGGCTGTACGTGGGCCGCGGCGTGTACGTGGACGGGCTGTGCGTGGCGACCTCGGACACAGTCCTCTTCGACGAGGCCCGGCCGGCGGACGCGGCGCGGATCACGGCGACCGGGTGGAGCCGCTCCGCGAACTGACCTGCCGGGGCCCGGGATCGACACTGTTCAGGCGCGTTCTCGGCATCACGTTCCCTCCGCCAGCACCGCCATCGCCGCGTTGTGCCCCGGTACTCCGCTCACCCCACCACCCCTCACCGCGCCCGCCCCGCACAGCAGCACGTTCGCGTGCGGCGTCTCCACACCCCAACGTCCGGTGCCCTCCTGGGCGTACGGCCAGGCCAGCTCGCGATGGAAGATGTTGCCGCCGGGCAGACGCAGATCGTGCTCCAGGTCCAGCGGGGTCTTCGCCTCGATGCAGGGGCGTCCGTCGGCGTCGGTCGCCAGACAGTCGGCGAGCGGTTCCGCGAGCTGAGCGTCGAGCTGGGCCAGTGTCGACTTCAGCAGTTCCTCGCGTACGGCGTCGTTGTCGCGCGCGAAGAGCCGGGCCGGGGTGTGCAGACCGAAGAGGGTGAGGGTGTGGTAGCCCTTCTCGACGAGGTCGGGCGCGAGGATCGTGGGGTCCGTCAGCGAGTGGCAGTAGATCTCGGACGGCGGCGCGGCGGGGAGCTCCCCCGCGGCTGCCTGGGCATGGGCGGCGGCCAGCTGCTCATAGCCCTCGGCGATGTGGAAGGTGCCCGCGAACGCCTCGCGGGGGTCGACGGCGCCGTCACGCAGCCGGGGCAGGCGCTTGAGCAGCATGTTGACCTTGAGCTGGGCGCCCTCGGCGGGGGCCGGGGGCGTGTCACCGGTGAGGGCGGCGAGGTCCTGCGGGGAGGCGTTGACGAGGACGTGCCGGGCCGCTGCGACACCCTCGCCGTCCGCGGTCCGGTAGGTGATCTCGGCCGTACGGCCGTCCGTGTCGATACGGACGGCCTCGTGCCCGGTGGCGATGACGGCACCGGCCCCGCGCGCCGCCGCGGCCAGGGCGTCGGTGAGCGCGCCCATGCCGCCGACCGGGACGTCCCAGGCTCCGGTGCCGCCGCCGATGACGTGATAGAGGAAGCAGCGGTTCTGCTTCAGCGAGGCATCGTGGGCGTCGGCGAAGGTGCCGATCAGGGCGTCCGTGAGGACCACACCGCGCACCAGGTCGTCCGCGAACCGCTCCTCGATCGCGACGCCGATCGGCTCCTCGAACAGGGTCCGCCATGCCTCCTCGTCGGCCACCCGGCTGCGCAGCTCCTCGCGGCTCGGCAGCGGGTCCGTGAGGGTGGGGAACACCCGCTTGGCGACCTCGCCGGTCATGGCGTAGAAGCGCCGCCAGGCCGCGTACTCGGATTCGCTGCCGGTCAGCCGGGCGAACGCCTCCCGGGTGCGCCGCTCACCGCCGCCGACCAGCAGCCCGGTGGCCCGCCCGTCGCGTTCCACGGGCGTGTACGAGGAGACGTTGCGGGTGCGGACCCGGAAGTCCAGGCCGAGATCGCGGACGATCTTCCTGGGCAGCAGGCTGACGAGGTACGAGTAGCGCGACAGCCGTGCGTCGACACCGGCGAACGGCCGGGTGGACACGGCGGCTCCGCCGGTCCGGTCCAGTCGCTCCAGCACCAGCACGGACCGTCCGGACCGGGCCAGGTAGGCGGCGGCGACCAGGCCGTTGTGACCTCCGCCGACGATGATGGCGTCGTACGTACGGCTTCCCGGGAGTCCCTCGTGTGCAGGCATGGTTCTTCGTAACACGTGATGATCTAGGTCGGCCATAGGTGGGGCGCACCGGGGTCACGGGCCGCGGGTCGCATTCGGCCATGAGCGGTCTCCGGCCGCCACCGGGGCTCACTGACCTCCTGCCGGCCCCTGCCGGCGCAGCGCCGCCACCCTCCGGTACAGCTCGGCCGCCTCCGCGCCCCGGCCGAGCTGCTGGAGGCAGTGGGCCTCGTCGTTGCGGCTGGCGAGGGTGTCGGGGTGGTCGGCGCCGAGGACCCGCTCGCGGGCGCCGGCCACCCTGCGGTACTCGATGAGGGCGTCCGGCCAGCGTCCGAGCCAGCCGAGTCCGACGGCGACCTCGCGGCGGCTGACGAGGGTGTCCGGATGGTCGGGGCCGAGGACGCGCTCGCGGATCGCGCACACGTCGCGGGACTCGGCGAGTGCCTCTTCCCAGCGGCCGAGGCGGCCCAGGTTGACGCCGAGTCCATGGCGGGCGCGCAGCGTCTCGGGGTGGGCGGGGCCGTGGACCCGGGTGCGGTCGTCGATGAGGTCGCGGTAGAGCCGGAGCGCTTGTGTGCTGCGGCCGAGTCGACCGAGGCTGATGCCGACCTCGTAGCGGGCGGCGAGGGTGTCGGGGTGGTCCGGGCCGAGGGCCTGGGCGCGGGCGTCGGCGACTTCGCGGTAGGTCTGGAGGGCCTCGGTCCAGCGCCCCAACTGGCCGAGGGCGTAGGCGACTTCGTAGCGGGTGACCAGGGTGTCGGGGTGCTGTGGGCCGAGCACGCGGGCGCGGGCCGCGGCCACCTCGGCGGCCATGCGGTACGAGTCCTCCAGGCGGCCGAGCCTGCTGAGGTTGAAGGCGAGGTTGTGGCGGCAGCGCAGGGTGTCGGGGTGATCGGCGCCCATGGCGCGCTCCCGGGCGGTGAGCACGGAGAGGTAGACCTGGTGCGCGTCGAAGTGACGGCCCAACTGGCCCAGTACGTACGCCATTTCCTGCCGGGCGGCGAGGGTGTCGGGGTGGTCCGGGCCGAGGGCGAGGCTGCGGGCGCGGGCGACGTGCTTGTACTCGCGCAGGGCGTCGGCGGCGCGTCCGGTGCGGCTCAGGGTGAAGGCGACTTCGTAGCGGCTGGCGAGGGTGTCCGGGTGGTCGGGGCCGAGCAGGTGCTCGCGTTCGGCGGCGACGGCCCGGTGCACCTCGCCGGCCTCCGTCCAGCGGCCCAGCCGGCCGAGGCTGAGCCCGGCGTTGTGCCGTCCGGCCAGCGCGGAGAGGGCCGCCGCGGACGGGGCGGACGGTTCGGCGGGGCTGACGGTCCGCTCGGGCCCTCCGGCGGCCGGGCGGGGGATCCACTCGCCGGTGAGGCCGGCCGCGGCGTCGGGGGGTGTGCTGCGCAGCTGGGCGCCGGTGGCCTTGTGGCCGGTGGTCATGCCGCGTGTCCAGGACGGCATGCGTGGCTCGCGGGCCACGGGCTCCGGGGGCCGCAGATCCGGCCGTGGGGCGACGACGGTGGGCACATACGCCGGTGTCGTCCGGCCCAGATCGATCCGGCGCCCCAACTCCCTGCCGTCGTGCGGGCGTTCCTCGGGGCGCTTGGCGAGCAGGTCGAGGATGATCTTCTCGAAGTACTCGGGCAGCTCGGCGCGGTGGCTGCGTGGGGGCCGGGGCGGGGTGTCACGGTGGCCGACGAGGACGGCCCAGGGGTCGTCGAGGTCGAACGGCGGTACGCCGGTGGCGATCTCGTACAGCACACAGCCCAGCGAGTACAGGTCGCTGCGCTGGTCCACGTCCTCCCCGCCGATCTGCTCCGGCGACATGTAGTGCGGGGTGCCCATCGCGATGCCGGTACCGGTCAGCCGGGAGGTGAAGCCGATGTCGTGGCCGAGGCGCGCTATGCCGAAGTCGCAGATCTTCACCGCGCCGTCGGCGAGCCGCATGATGTTCGCGGGTTTGAGATCGCGGTGCACGATGCCCTGCTGGTGGGTGTAGGCGAGGGCGGCGGCCACCTGGGCGGCGATGTCGACGACGTCCGGGACGGGCAGCGGATGGTGCTTGTTGTCCTCCAGCAGCTGGCTGAGGTTGCGCCCCTGGAGCAGCTCCATCACCAGGAACAGGACGCCGTCGGACTCGCCGAAGTCGTGCACGACGGTCACGCCGCGGTGCTGGAGCGCGGCGGCCACCCGGGCCTCGCGCCGAAACCGCTCCCGCAGGACGCGGGTGAAGGACTGGTCGTGGTGCGGCCCCAGCGGCTTGAGGCACTTCACGGCGACCTGTCTGCCGAGCGACTCGTCGCGGGCGCGCCACACCTCGCCCATGCCGCCGCGCCCGATCGGATCCAGCAGCCGGTACCGGCCCTGGATCAGCCTGCTGTCCCCCATCTCCCGCGATCGCCCCCCGTCACGGTCCGCCCCACCCTCCCCCGTCTCGTCCAGTATGGCGAGCTATCGCCCGAGTTTGTACGGTGCCGGGCGCGAGCCCGGGCCGAGTCGCTCCATGGCGCGCAGGATGTGTTTGGGCGGGAGTTGCCAGCGCAGACGTGCGGGAACGCAGCGCAGCAGGGTGCCTGTGGCGCGCAACTGACGGGTGACGGCCGAGGGTTCGGGTGCCTTTCTGCCGTACAGCTCGTGGGCGTACGGCGGCAGAGCGGCGTACGCCAGGCGCGCCACGCGCCGCCAGAGCACCTCGCGCGCCGGGACGAGCAGGGGGTGTGTCGGGGGGCGCCGCAGAAAGTCGTCCACGGCACGCGCCTCGGGCCCGCAGGCCAACTGGGGGCGCACCTTGTCGAAGTAGTCCGCCATCTCCCGCTGGTTCGCGGGCACGGCGTCCGGGTCGAGTCCGACCAGACGGGCGCTGACCCGGTGTTCGGCGATATAGCGGTCGGCCTGAGCGTCGGTGAGGGGAAGGCCGGAGCGCCGGGCGACCCGCAGATACGAGTCGATCTCGGCGCAGTGCACCCACAGCAGCAGTCCGGGCTCGCCGACGCCGTACCGCTCCCCCGTGTCCGGGTCGGTGACGCTCAGCAGGCTGTGGATCCTGCGCACCCGGGCGCCGGCCCGCTCGGCGGCTTCCGAGGTGCCGTAGGTCGTCGTGCCGACGAAGTCGGCGGTACGCAGCAGGCGGCCCCAGGCGTCCTGGCGGAAGTCGGAGTTCTGCGTGACACCGCGTACGGCACGCGGGTGCAGGGCCTGGAGATAGAGCGCACGGACTCCGGCGACCCACATCATCGGGTCGCCGTGCATCTGCCAGGTCACGGAATCGGGGCCGAACAGCCCGGGGTCAGCGCTCTGTATGGCGTCCACCTGGGCAGTGTGACCGAGCCGTGCGGTGGACACCAGGCCGCCATCGCCCGCATCGGCGAGGCGGCCGGCATGAAGCGGACCGGCCGCCCGGACGCCACGGGTGCGCCTCGGCCTCGGCTACAGGCCCACGTCCCGGCGGCGGATGTCCTCCAGGGACTCCCGGCGGACCAGGAGGCGGGCCACACCCTCGCGTACGGCGGCCACGGGCGGACGGCCGACCAGGTTGTAGCCGGACGCCATGGACAGGTGGTACGCACCGGCCACCGGTACGGCGAGGAGATCGCCGGGGTGGACGTCGCCGGGGAGCCGCACGTCGGCGGCCAGGATGTCGCCGGCCTCGCAGTGGCGGCCCACCACGGTGGCCCGGGCCGGGGCCGCGGTGCTGTGCCGGCCGATCAGGCGCGGGGCGTACCGGACGCCGTACAGGGCCGGGCGCGGGTTGTCGCTCATGCCGCCGTCCACGGCCACGAACACGTTCTCACCGGTGTGCTTCACGGCCAGTACGCGGTACAGGGCGATGCCGGCGGGGCCCACGATCGCCCGCCCCGGCTCGATGATCAGGCGCGGTACCGGGATACCGGCCGTGGCGCAGGCGTGGGCGAGTTCGGTACGGACCCTGCGGGCCAGCGTGGTCAGGTCCAGGGCCGCTTCGCCCGGGCGGTAGGCGATGCCGTGGCCGCCTCCCAGGTCGAGTTCGGGCAGGACCAGGCCGTGCTGCTCGTACAGGCGGCTCATCAGGCCGACCATGCGGCGCACAGCGGCGAGATACGGCTTGACGCCGGTGATCTGGGAGCCCAAGTGGCAGTGCAGGCCGGTGAGTTCGAGCTGCGGCTGGTCGAGTATGCGGGCGATGGCGTGCTGGGCGTAGCCGTCCGCGATGGACAGGCCGAACTTCTGGTCGTCCGTCCCGGTGCGGATCTTCTCGTGTCCGCCCGCGTTGATCCCCGGGACGACGCGGACCATGACCTTCTGGTTGCCGTGCGGGCCGACGGCCGCGGCCAGGCGTGCGATCTCCGAGGGGCTGTCGATGACGATGCGTCCGACGCCCAGGCGCAGGGCGGTGTCCAGGTCGCGGGGGGACTTGGCGTTGCCGTGCAGCACGATCCGTTCGGGTGGGAAGCCCGTGGTGACGGCTAGTTCGAGTTCGCCGGCGGAGCAGACGTCGAGGCCGAGGCCCTCCTCGTCCATCCAGTGGGCCATGGCCCGGCACAGGAACGCCTTGGCCGCGTAGAGGACTTCGGCGTCGGGAAAGGCGTGCCGGTAGGTGCGGCAGCGGTCGCGGACCTCGGTCTCGTCGAGGACGTAGACGGGGGTGCCGAAGCGGTCGGCGATCTCGGCGAGCGACACACCGCCCACGGTGAGGTCGCCGCGCAGTGGTTCGGTCGTCGAGGCGGGCCACACCGACAGCTCGGCGGCCGTGCCGGTGGCGGTGGGTTCGTGAACCGTGGTCATCGTGTCTGCCCCTCTCGGACGGCCCGCGGCGCGGAGGTGGGCGCCGGTGCGGCAGCGGCGGACATGAGAGCCGTGACGGGCGCGGGGGCCGGAGCACTGAACTGCGGGTCCACGGTGACGGTGGTGATGCCGAGCGGCGAGGTCAGCGCGCGCAGGACGGGTTCGGCGAGGCGGATCCATGCCTGGTCGGGGCCGAGCGTGGCGGTGAGCCTCCCCTCGGAGGTGAAGCCGACGGCCGTCCGGTCGCCGAGCGGTGTGCGAAAGAGCCGGGCCGCACACCCGGAGGGGCCCGGCCGGACCGGGACGTACAGGGGTCCGGCCGGGAATCGATCGGAGGGTTCGGGGTCGTCGCCGTACAGGGGTTCTGCCATGGGGTGCCTCCGGAAGGCGCGTACGTGGTCCGGGCGGCCCCGGACGCGGGGAGGCGGGCCGGGGCTCACCCTCGACGTTGCCCTGTGCACCCGGCTGCCGGTCATGCCCTGACGAGACGCTGACGATGAATCGGGCGACCTTGACGGGATGCTGACGACCTAACGCCGTACCCGAGGCATCCCCAGCCCGATCCACGAGATGATCTCTCGCTGGATCTCGTTGTTGCCGCCGCCGAAGGTGAAGATGACGGCCGAGCGGTAGCCGCGCTCCAGTTCGCCGCGGAGCACCGCGCCCGCGGAACCCTCCTTGAGGGCGCCTGGCGCGGCGACGATCTCCATCAGCCAGGCGTAGGCGTCGCGGCGGGCCTCGGAGCCGTAGACCTTGACGGCGGAGGCGTCCTGCGGGGTGAGGGTGCCGTCCTGGACGGCGCCGACCATCTGCCAGTTGAGGAGCTTGAGGGCGTCGAGCCTGGTGTGGGTCTGGGCGAGGCGGCGGCGTACCCAGGGCAGGTCGATCACCCGGCGGCCGTCGGCGAGCTTGGTCTGAATCGCCCAGCGCTGGACGTCGTGCAGGGCGCGGATGGCCATGGTGCCGTGGGCGGCGAGGGTGACGCGCTCGTGGTTGAGCTGGTTGGTGATCAGACGCCAGCCCTGGTTCTCCTCGCCGACACGACGGGAGAGGGGGACGCGGATGTTCTCGTAGTAGCTGGCCGTGGTGTCGTGCGAGGCGAGGGTGTTGATCAGGGTGCAGGAGTAGCCGGGGTCGGTGGTCGGGACGAGGAGCATCGTGATGCCCTTGTGGGGCGGGGCCGCGGGGTCGGTGCGCGTCGCCAGCCACACCCAGTCGGCGGTGTCGCCGTTCGTCGTCCAGATCTTCTGGCCGTTGACGACGTACTCGTCGCCGTCCCGTACGGCACGCGTCCTCAGCGCGGCCAGATCGGTGCCCGCGTCGGGCTCGCTGTAGCCGATCGCGAGGTCGATCTCGCCGGAGAGGATCTTCGGCAGGAAGTACGCCTTCTGCTCGTCCGTGCCGTACTGCATGATCGTCGGGCCGACGGTGTTGAGCGCCATCAGGGGCAGCGGTACGCCCGCCTGGGCCGCCTCGTCGAAGAAGATGAACTGTTCCATCGCGGTCAGGCCGCGTCCGCCGTACTCCTTGGGCCAGCCGACGCCCAGCCAGCCGTCCGCGCCGAGCCGGCGGATCGTCTCGCGGTAGTGGCGTTTCTGGGCGGCCGGGTCGGTGACGGCGGGACCTCCCCTGCCCTTCGGGCCATGAGGGAGGGCCCGGTCCGGGTCCGGCACCAGCTCGGCGAAGTAGTCGCGCAGTTCGCTGCGCAGCCGCTGCTGCTCGGGCGTGTATTCGAGATGCACGGCGCCTCCAGGGTCCCCAAGGGCGGTCCTGACGGCGCACACCGTAGAACGTGTTCCAGAAATTGGGAATGGCCATGCCCCGACGACGTACGGAAGGCATGAGCGGGCACGGGTACGCGTGCGCGGTCGGCGCTGTTCGGCGTCGGCCGTCGCAGTGCACGGCAGTGGGTCGCGATCGCCGGCGGTCCCGCGCCGTCAGTCGAGCGTGGCCATGAACTCCGTGCAGGCCCGAGCGCAGTCCCGGCACCCCTGCGCGGCGTCCTCGGCGCCCGGATGCCGGTCGAAGGCATGGGCGCACTCCAGGCATACCGTCCGGGTCCACTCCAGCTGGACGCGCAGGGCCGCCTCGTCCAGCTGGTTCTGCTCGGCCAGCACCCGGCAGGTCGCGTCGCACACCTCGGCGCACAGGATGCCCTTGCGCCGCACCTGTTCCTGCTCCTCGGTCCCGTCCGGATCCACCAGGCTGGCCCGCAGGGCACAGGCCCGGGCGCAGTCGCTGCAGGCCTGCGCGCAGGTGAAGCGGTCCTCCAGGAACTGGACGAGCTGCTGCTGGGACGATGTCGATGTCACACCGGTCGGGTAGCCGGTCCGGATGACGCCAAACCCGGTGCTCCCAAGGGTTCGGGCGGCACGATCAAGGCGCTCGGGTTCACCCGGGGCGCCCGGGGTACTCGCGCAGCCATGAACGCAGCCATGAACCTCGCATCGACGAACATCGCCGCTGAAGGTGCCCTCGGTATCGGACTGGTCGTCGCCGGGCTGGTCGTCGTGGCGCTGCTCATCGGCGCCTTCGTACTGGGCGCCAGGGTCAGGCGCCGGGAGCCGGCACCGCCACGCCCCGACGAGCAGCCGCGACTGCCCGAGAGCGGCCCGGTCCACGAGACCCGGGAGATCCGCGAACCCAGCGAGATGCCCACGAGCGACCATCGGCTGACCCCGCACGAAATGCCTGCCCACGGCAACGTTCCCTCCCGTCCCAGCGAATCCGGGGAACGGCGCCGCTGGGAGGAGGGCGGCAGCGGGTCGTTCGGCAGCGGCGGCCCGGGCTGACCGAGACGCCCGCCCGGTGGTGACCGTACGTGACCGTCCGCCTCCCGACCGTCCGCCTCCCGGTGGCGGCGGGAGGGCGCCGCGATCCGCCCTGTGGCGCAGGAGGTGAACGCGGAAGGACCCGCGCGGTGCGCGGGTCCTTCCGCGTTCGCCCCTGGGACCTGTCGTCGCGGAGCCTCAGGCGTTCCAGGTCCACTCGGCGACCTCCGGCAGGTCGGTGCCGTGTTCGCGGATCCAGATGTGGTGGCGGATGCGGGCGTCGGCCATCTCCTGGCGTACGGCCGCGGCGCGCACGGCGAGGCCGGGGACACGGTCGATCACGTCCATGACCAGGCGGTAGCGGTCGAGGTCGTTGCGGACGACCATGTCGAACGGGGTGGTCGTGGTGCCGGACTCCTGGTAGCCGCGCACGTGCAGGTTCGGATGTCCGGTGCGGCGGTAGGCGAGGCGGTGGATCAGCCACGGGTAGCCGTGGTACGCGAAGACGACCGGCTTGTCGGCGGTGAACATGCCGTCGTACTCGTGGTCGCTCATGCCGTGCGGGTGGCGATCGCCCGGCATCAGCCGGGTCATGTCGACGACGTTGACCACGCGGACGGCGAGCTCGGGCAGATGGCGGCGGAGCAGCTGGGCCGCGGCCAGGACCTCCTGGGTGGGTACGTCGCCGGCGCAGGCGAGGACCACGTCCGGTTCGCCGCCGTTCTCGGAGCCCGCCCAGTCCCAGACGCCGGCGCCGCGCGCGCAGTGGGTGGCGGCCTGGTCCATGGAGAGCCAGTCGAAACAGGGCTGCTTGCCGGCGACGATCACGTTCACCTGGTCCCGGCTGCGCAGCGCGTGGTCGGCGACCGAGAGCAGGGTGTTGGTGTCCGGCGGCAGATAGACCCGGACGACCTCGGGGCTCTTGTTGAGGACGTGGTCGACGAAGCCGGGGTCCTGGTGGGAGAAGCCGTTGTGGTCCTGACGCCACACATGCGAGGTGAGCAGGTAGTTGAAGGACGCGATGGGTGCCCGCCACGACAGTTCCCGGGACGTCTTCAGCCACTTGATGTGCTGGTTGACCATCGAGTCGACGATGTGCACGAACGCCTCGTAGCTGGAGAACAGCCCGTGCCGTCCGGTCAGGAGGTAGCCCTCCAGCCAGCCCTGGCAGGTGTGCTCGGAGAGGATCTCCAGCACCCGGCCGTGCCGGTCGAGGTGCTCGTCGACCGGGAGCGTCTCGGCCTGCCATGCCTTGCCGCTCGCTCCGAAGACGGCCTGGAGTCGGTTGGAGGCGGTCTCGTCCGGGCCGACGAGCCGGAAGTCCCGGCGCGCCGAGGTGTTCCGCATGACCTGTTCGAGGAGGTCGCCGAGGACCCGGGTCGGCTCGTGCAGGGTCACCCCGGGCTTGTCGACCTGGACGGCGAAGCGGTCGAGGGACGGCAGCGGCAACTCGCGTACGAGCAGACCGCCGTTGGCGTGCGGGGTGGCGCCGAGCCGCCGGGCGCCCTCGGGCAGGCAGGCGAGGACGTCGCCGGTGGGGCGGCCGTCGGCGTCGAACAGTTCCTCGGGGCGGTACGACCGCAGCCACGCCTCCAACTGCCGTAGATGCTCCGGGTTCTCACGGACCCCGGCCAGGGGGACCTGGTGGGAGCGCCAGGTCCCCTCGACGGGCAGGCCGTCGACCTCGGCGGGTCCGGTCCAGCCCTTGGGGGTGCGCAGGACGATGACGGGCCACTCGGGCCGTTGTGCTCCGCCCCCCTCGCGGGCCGTGCCCTGGTACCGGGCGATGCGGTCGAGGGCGGTGTCGAGGGCGCGGGCCATGGCGCGGTGGACGGTGGCCGGGTCGTCGCCGGCGACATGGATCGGTTCGTGGCCGTAGCCGCGCAGCAGGGCGTCGAGTTCGGGTCCGGGGAGGCGGGACAGCACGGTCGGGTTGGCGATCTTGTAGCCGTTGAGATGCAGGATGGGCAGCACGGCGCCGTCGTGGACGGGGTCGAGGAACTTGTTGGAGTGCCAGGACGCGGCCAGCGGGCCGGTCTCCGCCTCGCCGTCGCCGATCACACAGGCGACCACCAGACCGGGATTGTCGAAGGCGGCACCGTAGGCGTGCGACAGCGCGTACCCGAGCTCACCGCCCTCGTGGATCGACCCCGGAGTCTCCGGCGCCACATGGCTCGGCACACCGCCGGGGAAGGAGAACTGCCGTAAGAGACGTGCCATGCCGGCCGCGTCCCGGCCGACGTCCGGGTAGATCTCGCCGTACGAGCCCTCCAGCCAGGAATTGGCCAGCACGGAGGGGCCGCCGTGCCCCGGCCCCCATACGCACAGGGCGTCCAGACCGCGCGCCTTGATCACCCGGTTGAGGTGGGTGTACACGAGGTTCAGCCCGGGTGAGGTGCCCCAGTGGCCGAGCAGCCGCGGTTTGATGTGCTCCACGCGCAGGGGTTCGCGCAGCAGGGGGTTGGCCAGCAGGTAGATCTGTCCGGCGGCCAGATAGTTCGCGGCCCGCCAGTGGGCGTCCAGGGTGCGCAGCTCGTCGTCGGTCAGTACGGTGCTGTCCTGGTGTTCGAGCTCGGGCATCGGTGACTCCGTAGGTCGTCGAGTGGTTCGTCGGCGGGGTCTTCGGGCGGCGGGAGGCGGCATGGCCGGCAACAAGACGGAGAAGCTGCCACGCAAGACGTACGAGAAGGAACTGCTGCGTCTGCAGATGGAGTTGGCGAAACTCCAGGAGTGGGTGCGTGCGGAGGGCGCCCGGCTGGTGGTGGTCTTCGAGGGACGGGACGCGGCGGGCAAGGGCGGCACCATCAAACGGGTCACCGAGCACCTCAACCCGCGTGTGGCGCGCATCGCGGCCCTGCCCAAGCCGACCGAGCGGGAGCGGACGCAGTGGTACTTCCAGCGTTACATCGGGCATCTGCCGGCCGCCGGGGAGATCGTGCTGTTCGACCGCAGCTGGTACAACCGGGCCGGCGTCGAGCATGTCATGGGGTTCTGCACCAGGGAGGAGTACCAACTCTTCCTGCGTCAATGCCCGATTTTCGAGCGGATGCTGGTGGAGGACGGGATCCTTTTGCGCAAGTACTGGTTCTCGGTGAGCGACGAGGAGCAGCAGGAGCGCTTCCGACGGCGTCTGGAGGACCCCGTGCGGCGCTGGAAGCTGTCCCCGATGGACCTGGAGTCGATCACCCACTGGGAGGAGTACTCCCGGGCCAAGGACGAGATGATGGTGCACACCGACATCGCCGAGGCGCCCTGGTACGTCGTCGAGAGCGACGACAAGCGCCGGGCCCGGCTGAACATGATCGCCCATCTGCTGGACTCGGTGCCGTACGAGGATGTGCTGCCCCCGGTGCTGGAGCTTCCCGCACGTCCGAAGGCGTCGGGCTACCAGCGTCCGCCGCGCGATCTGCAGACTTTCGTCAGGGATTACGCGGCCGACCTCTGAGCCCGCGAGGCCGTCGACGTGGGGGCCACTGGTCCCCGGCCCGGGGCCGGGTGGCCCATGGTCCGGGCTCCGCCGGGTGGGCACGCTGGAGGTGACACTCGCGCACACCCGATCCGGAGGCATCCCATGAACGCTCCCGCGCCCCTGAGCATGCCGAGGGCGCTGCCCGCGCAGCACCGGGACCTGTTGATGCGGATCGGCCGTGAGGCGGCGTTCCCGATGGGTGCCCGGCTGTTCGAGGAAGGCGGACGGGCCGCCCGGTTCTGGATCGTCCGCACCGGCACGGTCGACCTGGACATGCGGGTGCCCGGCCGCCGCCCCGTGGTCATCGAGTCCCTCGGGCACAACGAACTGGTCGGCTGGTCGTGGCTGTATCCGCCGCACACCTGGCATCTGGGCGCCGAGGCGGCCTCCCCACTGCGGGCGTACGAGTTCGACGCGACCGCGGTGCGCGCGCTGTGCCAGGCGGATCCGGCGTTCGGCCGGAGCGTCGCCCGCTGGGTGGGTGGAGTCGTGGCACACCGGTTGCAGGCGGCCCGGACACGGCTGCTGGATCTGTACGCGCCGTACGGCAGCGGTGGCACGCGCTGACCGGGCCGGGTCCGCGGCCCCGGGGGTCGTGGGGGGCGCGGAGGTCGCGGGGGTCGCTGCCGGGGCTCGCACCGGTCGGTTCCGGTCGCCGCTGCCCACGTACGTGATGATCGTCTCCGGTGCGGCCCGCGTACCGGTCGCGAATGGCGGGCGCGCTGGTCCGCCATGACCGAGGCACGGACCTGCATGGCGCAGAACTCCACAGGTGCCGGAGCGTCGGCCCGGCTGCTGCGGCCCCCATGTGAGATCGCGGTGCCCGCCTCCCGGCCGAGCCACCGGGACTCCTCCGCAAGCCGTCCCGCCCCCTGCTGCCACCCCCTCGGCGAAGGCTCGGGGCGCGGCGGCGGCCCGGCCGGCACATGAGGTCCGTCCGTTCCCGGCCGCCGTCACTCCTTGCCCGTCCTGACGACGGCGACCGGGCACCGCGCATGGTGCAGCAGGGCCTGGCTGACCGAGCCCAGCAGCAGGCCGGCGAAACCGCCCCGGCCCCGGGCACCGGCCACGACGAGACCGGCGTCGGCACTCGCCTCGATGAGGGTGTGCCGGACTCGGCCGCGCACGAGGCTGCGGCGGACGTCGACATCCGGGTACCGCTCCCCCAGTCCGCCCAGCGCCTCGGCGAGCACCCGCTGCTCCTCGTCGCGCAGCCGGTGCTCGTCGTAGGTCACGAAGGGCGGGTCGGAGGGGCCGTCGTAGGCGCGGTCGGTCCGGGCGTTCCAGGCGTGCAGCGCGATCAGGTCCGTGCCGTGCAGCGACGCCTGGGCGAAGGCGAACTCGACGGCGCCCCTCGACGCGGGCGAGCCGTCCACGGCCAGCAGGACCGGCCCGCTCGGGTTCGGCCGGTCACGCACCACCAGCACCGGGCAGGCGGCGTGGGCGGCGAGATGCCCGGCGGTGGAGCCGAGCAGCAGGGCGCCGAACCGGCTCAGGCCCCGGCTGCCGACGACCACCAGCGACGCCGTGCGCGACTCGATCTCCAGCACCATCACCGGTTCGCCGACGACGACATCGCGCATGATCTCGGTCCCGGCCGCGCTCTCGTGTGCGCGCCGCTCGGCCTCGGCGAGGGTGCCGTCGACCAGCTCGCGCATCCCGGCGCTGCCCGACGGCCAGGGCCGGCCGCCCGGCGGCACATGCGCGGCCGGCCAGCCGAACGCGTGCACCAGCCGGAGGCCCACGCCCCGCAGACCGGCCTCACGCGCGGCGACCTCCACGGCCGCCAGGCTCGACGGCGAGCCGTCCACCCCTACGACAACCGGGCCGTTCATCGCGCTCCCCTTTCCGGGCAGGTCCCCCGCCGGGCTCCCGGCGGGCGGCGAGGGCGGCACCGTGTTCTCCCAGCCTCACCCCGCCGACCGGATCCCGCACAGGGCCGTACGGGCCACTCGGGTACCCATCCGGCCCTGGTATCCCGGGCGCCGAGCTCGCAAGCTGTAAGGGGGCGCAGGACGAGCGCGGCGTCCTGGGTACTCGGTGTCGCGCGACATCGGAGGTGCGTCATGTCCGGACCAGTCGTCGTCGGACTCGACGGTTCACCCGCGAGCGTGACGGCCGCCTGGTGGGCCGCCCGGGAGGCGGCTGACCGGCGCCTGCCCGTGGTGCTGCTCCACTCGTGGTGCACCCAGCCGCTGGACCTGCCCTCCCGGCAGGAGGCGCACGCCCGCCGGGACTACGGCGAGGAAGCGCTCGGCCGTACGTCCGCCGAGCTGCTGCAACGACATCCTGCCCTGTCCCTGACCACCGAGCTCGTCCGCTCCCCGGCCGCCCAGGTCCTGCTGGAACGGGGCGAGAACGCGTCGATGCTGGTGCTCGGCTCGCGCGGGCACGATTCGGTGGCGGGGTTCCTGGTCGGTTCCATCAGCCTGCACGTGCTGGGCCTCGCGCCCTGCCCGGCCGTCGCCGTCCGGGCGGGCGACCCCGCCGTCGAGGCCGGCCGGGACCATCCCGCGGCGGCGGACCGTGACGAGGTCGTGGTCGGGGTGCAGGAGCCCGGAGCCGCCTCCGATCCGCTGCTGGAGTTCGCGTTCACCGAGGCCGGGGCGCACGGTGCCCGACTGCGTGCGGTGCGTGCCCTGCCCGTGTGCTCGATGACCGGCCCGGCCGGTACGGACCCGGAGGCCGAGGAGCGGACGCGGCTCGCCGAGACCATGGCGCCGTGGCGGGACAAGTTCCCGGACGTGTCGGTCGCCGAGCATGTCGCCACCGGCACCGCCGCGCACGTCCTGCTGGCCGCGACCGCCCACGGCTGCCTGACCGTGGTCGGCCGCAGACTCCATCTGTCGCAGCTGACCTGGAAGCTCGGCCCGGTCGCCCACGCGGCCCTCCACCATGTGCCGTGCCCGGTCGCCGTGGTCCCGCACGACTGAAGACCGGGCGTGACTGAAGACCGGGCGTGACTGAAGACCGGGCGTGACTGAAGACCGGGCGTGACTGAAGACCCGGCCGGGACTGAAGGCCGGGCCGGGACGCCCGCCGTGGGTCGCCGGTCAGTCCGGCAGCTCCAGCCTCGCCGTCTGCCCGGGCTGGACGCTCACCACGCGGCCCGGCAGACGTACCTCGATCGGGGACGCGTCGGAGGAGGGTACGGCGATCTCCAGCTTTCCGCGCTCCAGGCGCAGCCGCACACCCCAGTGGCCCTGATAGCGCAGGGCGAACCCGTACGAGGACAGCTCGGGCAGCGGCACGGGGTCGAGCCACAGCGCGCCGCCCCGGGTCTCCAGGCCGGTCAGCCCCCGCTGGACCAGGTCGAGCGTGCCCGCCATGGCGCCCAGGTGGATGCCCTCGCCGGTGGTGCCGCCCTGGACGTCCGCGATGTCGCCCTGGAGGGCCTCCTGGCAGAACTTCCATGCCTCCGCCCGCCGCGCCCGGGCCAGCACCCAGCCGTGCACCAGACCGCTGAGGGTGGAGCCGTGGCTGGTGCGGTGCAGGTAGTAGTCGACGGTGCGCTGCCAGGTCTCCTCGTCGAGGCGCAGCCCCAACCGATGGAAGAGGCCCCGTAGTTCGGCGGGGGCGAAGAGGTAGCCGAGCATCAGCACGTCGGCCTGTTTGGATGCCTGGTAGCGGTTGACGGTGTCGCCCTCGGCCTCCAGGATCCGGTCCAGTCGGCGGATGTCGCCGTACCGCCCGCGGTAGCCCTCCCAGTCGAGTTCCTCGAGCTTGCCGTAGCCCTCGAACTGGCTGATGACGTCGTCGTGGAAGGGGATGTGCAGGGTGCGGGAGACGTCCTCCCACAGTTCGAGTTCGCCGCCGTCCAGCCCGGTGCGTTCGACGAGTTCGCGGCGGCGGGGTTCGGGGAGCGTGTCCAGCAGCTCCAGGGTGCGGGTGAGCACCCAGGCGGCGGTGACGTTCGTGTAGGCGTTGTCGTCCAGCCCGGGCCGGTCGGCGTCCGGGTAGGCCTCGTGGTACTCGTCCGGGCCGACGACGCCCTTGATGCGGTGCCGGCCCAGGGTCTCGTCGTAGACGGCCTTGTCACCCCAGAACCGGGCGATCCGGAGCAGCATCTCGGCGCCCTTGGTGTGCAGGAACTCCATGTCGCCGCTCGCCTCGCAGTACTGCCACACGTTGTAGGCGATCGCCGAGCCCACATGGTGCTGGAGCCGGGAGTGGTCGGGCAGCCAGCGCCCGGAGCGCGGGTTGAGATGGAGCTGCTGGGTCTCCTCTCGACCGTCGCTGCCGCTCTGCCAGGGGTACATCGCGCCCCGGCGGCCGGCCCTCATCGCCGCTGTACGGGCCTGTTCGAGTCGTCGGTGGCGGTAGCGCAGCAGGGCGCGGGAGACCTCGGGAAAGTGCAGGTTGAGGTAGGGCAGGACGAAGAGTTCGTCCCAGAAGACATGGCCGCGGTAGGCCTCGCCGTGCATCCCGCGCGCGGGCACGCCGACGTCGAGGTCGGCGGTGTGCGGGGAGAGGGTCTGCAGGACGTGGAAGAGGTGCAGCCGCAGGATGCGGCCCGACTCGCCGGGGACGTCGAGTTCGGCGCGGCGCCAGAGCTGGTCCCAGGCGGTGAGGTGGGACTCGACCAGGTCGTCGAAGCCGGGAACGCGGCCCACCCGGTCGACGGCGGCGTGCAGCGGGTCGCTGATGGCGGGGTCGCGCGAGGTGTGCAGGGCCACGGTCTTGTCGACGGTGGCGGTGCGGCCGGGGGCCAGGTCGAGGGTCAACCGCTGGACCACGCGGGGCCGTTCGTGGTGGATCGTGGCCGCCGTCTCGGCCGTGAGGCGGGCCGCCATGCCGATACGGATGTCCGAGGTGCGGGTACGGCAGCGCAGCCAGACGGTCTCCGGATCCGCGGTGCCGGTCTGCACATGGGTGAGGTGGCGGCCGTCCAGGTCCCGGTAGCGCGGCACGCCGGAGTTGGTGACGCCGCCGTCCAGAGCAGCCTCCACCTCGAGCGGCCCGGAGAACCCCTCGACGGTGAACTCGGTGCGCAGCGCCCCGATATGGGGGTCGGCCATATGTGCCAGGCGCTGCTGGCGTACCGTCAGCACCCTTTTGTCGCCGAGGTCGTAGCGGGTGCGGCGCTCCAGCAGCCCGGCGGACAGGTGCAGCATCTGCCGGTGTTCGAGCACGGTCGCGTCGTCCGGGGTGAGCCAGTGCCCTTCGGGGAGGCGGAAGCGCAGGGGCAGCCAGTTCGGGAGGTTGACCATGTCCTCGTTCTCGACCTGGCGGCCGGACACCTTGGAGGTCAGCCGGTTGTAGATGCCGGCCACATAGGTCCCCGGGTAGTGAATCTCGTCGGCAGCACATTCGGGCAGCGCTCCGCGGGTCGCGAAGTAGCCGTTGCCGAGAGTGCACAGCGATTCGCGCAGGCGTTGGTCGGCGGGCCTGTAGCCCTCGTACTCCCAGCTCCAGCCCGTCACTTCGGCGCTCCTCCCGAACAGAGTTCCGCGAGATCCAGGACGACGATGTCGGCGCCGTGCCGCAACAGCCGCGCCCCGGTGTCCGCGCCGGCCGCCCGGTCGACGCCGACCACCAGGGCGAACCCGCCGCGCCGGCCCGCTTCCACGCCCGCGAGGGCGTCCTCGACGACAGCGGCCCGGTCGGCGGGCGCGCCGAGCCGGCGGACCGCCTCCAGGAACAGATCGGGCTCCGGCTTGCCCGGGAGGCCGAGCCGGGCCGCCTCACCGCCGTCCACGAGGACGTCGAACAGGTCCAGCACTCCGGCCCGGCTCAGCAGCTCACCGGCGTGCCGGGACGCGGAGGCCGCCGCGCGGGGCACCCCGGCGTCCCGCAGGGCCCGGACCAGCCGTACGGTCCCCGGATACGCCTCGACGCCGTGCTTGCGCAGCCGCTCGGTGAAGAGGCGTTCCTTGTCCGCCGCGACGGCGGACACGGTCTCCTGCGAGGCGTCGATGCCGCGCGCGGCGAGAAAGGCGGCGGCGCCGTCCAGGCGGGACTTGCCGTCCACATGGCGCAGATAGTCGTCCCGCTCGTCGAACGGGCGGCGCTCGCCGGGGTCGTCGGGCGGGTGGGCGCGCAGAAAGGCGTCGAACGCCGTCTTCCAGGCGGCGGCGTGCACCCGGGCCGAGTCGGTGATCACCCCGTCGGTGTCGAACACGACGGCGTGTATGTCCCGCAGGACCGGGGCGAGCGCGGCGGGGGCCGTCGCGGGGCCGGTGGGTCGGCGCATGGTCACTCCTGCTGCGGTGCGACGGAGGCCGGACGGTCGGGGTGGCCGGGGCGGTGCGGCGTCCTGGGCGGCACCCGGCCGGCGCGGGGAGGAGGCGTTCTGCCGAGGCGTCGGGTCCGGGCGCCGGCCGCGTACGCGGACACGAACGCGCACCGCACAGCCTGCTCGCCTCCGCTCGCCGTTCCTCCCGCCCGGGTCCGCCGGTGGGTACCCGTCAGGCCCGGCTCGTCATCCTGGGTCATGCCGACCGGGCCGTCGGCGGCGGTGGCCGAGAGTGGTTCCATGGCACCCACCCCCTTGTGTCGCGCCGCGGGTGGTGCGGCGCGGGGTCTTCCTCCACCGTCGCACGCACACGGGGCGGCAGCAGGGTGGGAGGGCCGCCCGGGTGCTCGGCGGGCGGGTCTGCCTGCCTCCTCAGCGCTCCGCCGCCGCCAGCGGCACCCGCCACACCAGGGTGGTGCCGCCGCGCTCGGGGGTGAGCAGCTTCAGTTCGCCGCCCAGCTGCCGGGCCCGTTCGGTCATGTTGGCCAGGCCGCTGCGGCGCCCCCCGGGGGTGATGCCCACGCCGTCGTCGGACACGGTCAGCCGCACCTCACGGCCGTCGGTGCTCAGGACGACCTCGGCGTGTCGGGCACGGGCGTGCCGGCCGATGTTGGTCAGGGCCTCGGACAGCACGGCCACCACATGGTCGGCGACCTCCCTCGGCACGTCGGTGTCCACCAGGCCCTCCATGCGCACGCCCGGCGCGAACCCCAGGACGGGCGCGGCCTCGCCGGCCACCCGGACGACCCGCGCCCGCAGCCCGGTTCCGGCGGCTCCCTCGCGGGCACGCAGGCCGAAGATCGTCGACCGGATGATCTTGATCGTCTCGTCCAGGTCGTCCACCGCCCGCGACACGCGTTCCGACGCCTCCTCGTGCTCGATGAGACGGCCGGTGCTCTGCAAGGTCATGCCCGTCGCGAACAGCCGCTGGATCGCGAGGTCGTGCAGGTCGCGGGCGATCCGGTCGCGGTCCTGGAGCACGGCGATCTGCGCCGCGTCCCCGCGCCGCTCGGCCAGTTCCATCGCGATCGCGGCCTGCGCGGCGAAGCCCCTCAGCGGCTCGGTCTCCTTCTCGGAGAACGACGCGTGCCCCGCCTCGCGCACGAGCAGGACGACACCGCGTACGCCGTCCGCGGCCCCGATGGGCACGGCCACGGCGGCACCGAGTCCGTCGAACCGGGGCGAGGGGGACGGCACGCGCGCGTCGACGGTGACGTCCGGGCTGGTGACCGGGGTGGCGGTGGCGAACGCCTGACCCATCAGACTCCCGTGCACGGGCAGCACGAGCCCGCGATGTGCCTCGGCGCCCTGTCCGACGGCCAGCTCGACCTCCAGCGCGTCGGTGTCCTCCAGGGGCATGGCGACCACGGCGAGGGCCGCGCCGGTGATCTCCCGGGCGCGTTCGGCGATCAGGCCGATGGCCTCGCCGCGCTCGCTGCCGGACATCAGGCGGCGGGTGAGTTCCGCGTTGGCCTGAAGCCAGCGCTCCCGCAGCCGCGACTCCTCGTACAGCCGGGCGTTGTCGATGGCCACTCCGGCCGCGACGGCGAGGGTCGACAGGACCGACTCGTCCTCCTCGTCGAACTCCGCCCCGCCCCGTTTCTCGGTCAGGTACAGATTGCCGAAGACCTGGTCGCGGACCCGGATCGGGACGCCGAGGAAAGTGCTCATGGGCGGATGGTGCGCCGGGAAGCCGTACGAGGCGGGGTGCTCGGAGATCTTCGACAGCCGCAGCGGCTCGGGGTGGCGGATCAGCTCGCCCAGGATGCCGTGGCCCTGCGGAAAGTGGCCGATCCTGGCGATCTGCTCCTCGTCGACGCCGACCGTGTGGAAGGCGGACAGCCGCTCCCCGTCGGAGCCGATCACGCCGAGGGCCGCGTACCGGGCGTCGACCAGCACGGCCGCGGCCTCCACGATGCCGCGCAGCGCCTGCTCCAGGTCCAGCTCCCGGCCGACCGAGAGCACCGCCTCCAGCAGGCTGTGCACCCGGTCGCGGGTGCCGCGGGCCGCGTCGAGCCGGGCCTGCAACTCCTCCAGCAGCTCGTCCAGCCTCAGCTGCGGCAGCCGCACACGAGCCTGCCCGGCCCGCCCCTGGCTCTCCACCGGTAGCTCCTCCACGTCCCCTCGGCCTCAGCGAAGCCGACCCGTCCCGCCCCCTTGCCACGGTAACGGCCCGAGGAGGGGAGGGCATGGGATCAAGCCTGACGGCAGGACGGTCCCTCAGTCCCCCCGGTACAACGCGCTGAGCAGCTCGATCGTCGCCTGGGTGGCCGGCGGCGGGTCGTCGCGCCACCAGGCCAGCCGTACGGGGATGGGCTCCGCGTCGCGTACGGGCCGGTAGACGACGCCGGGGCGCGGGTACTGGTTGGCGGTGGCCTCGGCGGTCACGCCGACGCAGCGGCCGGTGGAGATCACCGTGAGCCAGTCGTCGACGTCGTGGGTCTCCTCGGTCGCCGGACGCGCGTCGGGCGGCCACAGTTCGGTGGTGGTGGTTCCGGTACGGCGGTCGACGAGGAGGGTACGGCCGCTGAGGTCGGCCAGCCGGATCGCGCGCCGCCGGGCCAGCGGGTCGTCGGCGGCCACGGCACACAGCCGTCGCTCCAGCCCGACGATGGCGGAGTCGAACCGCCGGCCGTCGACGGGTCTGCGGACGACGGACAGGTCACAGGCGCCCTCCGCGAGACCGGCGGTGGCCGAGTTGACCCGCACGAGCTGGAGTTCGGTGCCGGGGTGCGCGGCGGCCCAGCGACGCTGGAGGGCCGGGGTGTGCCGGCCCAGAGCCGCCCAGGCGTAGCCCATCCGCAGCCGGTCGTGCCCGGAGCGGGCCTCCCTCACGAGGTCGTCCACCTCGCCGAGCACCCGCCGGGCGTGGGCCAGGACGCGCAGTCCGGTCGCCGTGGGGGACACCTCGCGCGAGGTCCGCCGCAACAGCCTTACTCCCAGGGCGCGTTCGAGCGAGGCCAGGGAGCGGGACACGGCCGCCTGGGAGACGCCGAGGGCGATGGCGGCATCGGTGAAGGTGCCCTCGTCGACGATCGCGACGAGACAGCGCAGCTGCCTCAGCTCCACATCCGCATCCCTGTCCATGCGTCCAGCGTATAGATGGAGACCCCAGCGCATTTTGCGCAAAGATCGGCCGGCCTCAGCATCGGCGCATGCGTCTGCGACCCGCACCTGAGTCCGCACTTGTGTCCGCCCCGGTACCCGCCCCCGCGGCCCACCCCGCACCCGCCGAGCCGACCGGCGGGCGCCTCGCCGCGGTGGCGACGATGATCGGCAGCGGTCTGTCCAACCAGACCGGCGCCGCGATCGGTTCCCTCGCCTTCCCCGTCCTCGGCCCGGTCGGTGTCGTCGCCGTGCGCCAGTACGTCGCCGCCCTTGTCCTGCTGGCCGTCGGCCGGCCCAGGCTGCGTTCGTTCACGTGGCGCCAGTGGTGGCCGGTCGCCTCGCTGGCCGTGGTGTTCGGCACCATGAACCTCTCGCTGTACTCGGCGATCGACCGCATCGGCCTGGGCCTCGCGGTGACCCTGGAGTTCCTCGGCCCGCTCGCCGTCGCCCTGGCCGGCTCCCGCCGCCGCGTCGACATCGGCTGTGCGCTGATCGCCGGGGCCGGTGTCGTCACCCTGATGCGCCCGCAGCCCTCGGCCGACCCTCTCGGGATGGCCCTGGGCCTGCTGGCCGCCGTGTGCTGGGCGTCGTACATCCTGCTCAACCGCACCGTCGGCCTGCGGGTCCCCGGCGCCCAGGGCGCGGCCGTCGCGGCCGGTCTGTCGGCGGTGATGTTCCTGCCGGTCGGCATCGCCGTCGCCGTACGGCACCCCCCGACGGCCGGTGCCGTCGCCTGCGCGGTCGCCGCGGGCGTCCTCTCCTCGGCCGTGCCCTACCTCGTGGACCTGTTCACCCTGCGACACGTCCCGGCGCGGGCCTTCGGCCTGTTCATGAGCGTCAACCCGGTCCTCGCCGCCACCGTCGGCTGGATCGGTCTGGGGCAGACCCTGGGCGGCCCGGAGTGGGCCGGCATCGGCGCGATCGTCACCGCCAACGCGCTCAGCATTCTGACCTCGCGGAAGTGACACGATGTCAATCGCTCGCGGCCCTCTTCGCGGCGGGTCCCGGGAACCGTGATGGCGGGTCCGGGAAGAGGACCCGGGTCGAGGCCGGTCGCCGGTCGCCGGTCGCCGGTCGCCGGTCGCCGGTCGCCGGTCGCCGGTCGCCGGTCGCCGGTCGCCGGTCAAGATCGACACGACGAGGGCCAGGTCACAATGTCGGAGAGGGCAAGGTCACAGCCCTGCCCTCTGCTGCTCCTTTGCGCTCGTGGCCTAGCATCCGAGCATGACGGTCCTGCCTGACGACGGGCTTGAGCTGGCCGCCGAGTTCCCTGACGTGACCCACGAGCAGTGGCAGCGCCTCGTTGCGGGCGTGCTGCGCAAGTCGGGCAAGGACGTCGAGGGCGCCGAGGCCGAGGAAGCCCTGTCCACCGCGCTCGAGGACGGGTTGCGCACCCGGCCTCTGTACACCGCGCACGACACCGCGCCCGAACCGGGCCTGCCCGGATTCGCGCCCTTTGTACGCGGCAGCCGTGCGGAGGGAAACACCGTCGGCGGCTGGGACGTACGTCAACGGCACACATCCGGCGACGGCGGCGCGATCCTCGCGGACCTGGAGAACGGCGTCACCTCGCTGTGGCTGGCCGTCGGCGAGAGCGGCATCCCGGTGCCGTCGCTGGCCGCCGCCCTGGAGGGCGTCTATCTCGACCTGGCACCCGTCGTCCTCGACGCCGGCCGTGAGGTCGAGTCCGCCGCCCGTGCGCTGCTGCGGCTGTACGAGGAGCGCGGTGTCGCCAAGGACGCGGCGCGCGGCAACCTCGGCGCCGATCCGCTCGGCTTCGAGGCCCGCACCGGGCAGGCGATGGCGGACGACTTCGCGGCACCGGCCTCCCTGGCGCGGCTGTGCGCCGAGGAGTACCCGGGGCTGCGGGCACTGACCGTGGACGCGCTGCCGTACCACGAGGCCGGCGGCTCGGCGGCCCAGGAGCTGGGCTGCTCGCTGGCGACCGGTGTCGCGTATCTGCGGGAGCTGACCGAGGCGGGGCTGAGCGTCGAACAGGCCTGCGCCCAGCTGGAGTTCCGGTACGCGGCGACCGCCGACCAGTTCCTGACGATCGCCAAGCTGCGGGCCGCGCGCAGGCTGTGGGCCAGGGTGGCCGAGGTCTGCGGCGCCCCGGCCGCGGGTGCGCAGCGTCAGCACGTCGTGACGTCGCCGGTGATGATGACGCGCCGCGACCCGTGGGTGAACATGCTGCGCGCGACGATCGCGACGCTGGCCGCGGGGGCGGGCGGCGCCGACTCGGTCACCGTGCTGCCCTTCGACCACGCGCTCGGTCTGCCGGACGCGTTCGCGCGGCGCATCGCCCGCAACACTTCGACGATCCTGATCGAGGAGTCGCATCTGGCCCGGGTCATCGACCCCGCGGGCGGCTCCTGGTATGTGGAGCGGCTCACCGACGAACTCGCGCAGGCGGGCTGGGAGTTCTTCCAGCGCATCGAGCGGCTCGGCGGGCAGGCGGCGGCCCTGCGCTCCGGCCGCCTCGCCGAGGACCTCGCCGCCACCTGGGAGGCGCGCAGCGGCAAGCTCGCCAAGCGCCGTGAACCCATCACCGGCGTCAGCGAGTTCCCGCACCTGGCGGAGAAGCCGGTCGAGCGCGCGAGCGCGCCCGAGCAGCCGTCCGGCGGCCTGCCGCGCGTCCGCCGCGACGAGGCGTACGAAAAGCTGCGTGCCCGCTCCGACGCCCACCTGGCCGCGACCGGCTCCCGGCCCCGGATCTTCCTCGCCGCGCTGGGCCCGGCCGCCGCGCACACCGCGCGCCTCACCTTCGCCTCGAACCTCTTCCAGGCGGGCGGCATCGAGCCCGTCACCGAGGGCACCTTCGAGGAGAGCGGTGCCACCGAGGCGTGCCTGTGCTCCAGCGACGCGCTGTACGAGGAGCAGGCTCAGGCCGTGGCCGCGCAGCTGAAGGCCGCCGGCGCCGCGCAGGTGTGCCTCGCCGGGCGTCCCGGGCAGTACGCCGGTGTCGACTCGTACGTCTTCGCGGGCTGCGATGCCGTGGCCGTGCTGTCCGCGACCCTCGACCGCATGGGAGTGTCCCGATGACCGCCCCTTCCGGCCCTGCCGTCCCCGACTTCTCCGGGATCGAGCTGGGCACCCCGACCGCCGACGGCGGCAGCGCCGAGTGGCGTACGGCGGTCAAGAACGCGGCCGGCGGGGACGACCTGCTCTGGGAGACCCCGGAAGGCATCCCGGTCAAGCCGCTCTACACCGGCCAGGACCTGGAGGGCCTGGACTTCCTGGGCACGTACCCGGGCGCGACGCCGTATCTGCGCGGGCCGTACCCGACGATGTACGTCAACCAGCCCTGGACGATCCGGCAGTACGCGGGATTCTCCACGGCCGAGGAGTCCAACGCCTTCTACCGCCGTAACCTCGCGGCCGGCCAGAAGGGCCTGTCGGTCGCCTTCGACCTGCCCACCCACCGCGGCTACGACAGCGACCATCCGCGGGTGACGGGCGACGTCGGCATGGCGGGCGTGGCCATCGACTCGATCTATGACATGCGGCAGCTGTTCGACGGCATTCCGCTGGACAAGATGACCGTGTCGATGACGATGAACGGCGCCGTGCTGCCGGTGCTGGCGCTGTACATCGTGGCGGCGGAGGAACAGGGCGTCGCGCCCGAGAAGCTGGCCGGGACCATTCAGAACGACATCCTCAAGGAGTTCATGGTCCGCAACACCTACATCTATCCGCCGAAGCCGTCGATGCGGATCATCTCCGACATCTTCGCGTTCACCTCGCAGCGGATGCCGCGCTACAACTCCATCTCCATCTCCGGCTACCACATCCAGGAGGCGGGTGCGACGGCCGACCTGGAGCTGGCGTACACCCTCGCGGACGGCGTGGAGTACATCCGGGCGGGCCGCGAGGCGGGCCTGGACGTGGACGCGTTCGCGCCCCGGCTGTCGTTCTTCTGGGCGATCGGCATGAACTTCTTCATGGAGATCGCCAAGCTGCGCGCGGCCCGGCTGCTGTGGGCGAAGCTGGTCAAGCAGTTCGACCCGAGGAACAGCAAGTCCCTGTCGCTGCGTACCCATTCGCAGACGTCGGGCTGGTCGCTGACCGCGCAGGACGTGTTCAACAACGTCACGCGTACCTGTGTCGAGGCGATGGCGGCGACGCAGGGCCACACGCAGTCGCTGCACACCAACGCCCTCGACGAGGCGCTCGCGCTGCCCACCGACTTCTCGGCCCGCATCGCGCGCAACACCCAGCTGCTCATCCAGCAGGAGTCGGGCACGACGCGGGTCATCGACCCGTGGGGCGGCAGCGCCTATGTGGAGAAACTGACGTACGACCTCGCGCGCCGGGCCTGGCAGCACATCCAGGAGGTGGAGGCGGCGGGCGGCATGGCCAAGGCGATCGACGCCGGCATCCCCAAGTTGCGCATCGAGGAGGCCGCGGCCCGCACCCAGGCCCGCATCGACTCCGGCCGCCAGCCGGTCATCGGCGTCAACAAGTACCGCGTCGACAGCGACGAGCAGATCGACGTGCTCAAGGTCGACAACTCCTCCGTGCGGGCCCAGCAGATCGCCAAGCTGCGCAGGCTGCGCGAGGAGCGGGACGACACCGCCTGCCAGGACGCGCTGGACGCGCTGACCCGGGCCGCCGGCGGCGAGGGCAATCTGCTGGAGCTGGCGGTGCGCGCGGCCCGCGCGAAGGCGACCGTCGGGGAGATCTCGGACGCCCTGGAGAAGGTGTACGGCCGGCACGCGAGCCAGATCCGTACGATCTCCGGTGTGTACCGCAACGAAGCAGGCGAGTCCCCCTCGGTGGACCGCACCCGCGCCCTGGTCGACAACTTCGACGAGGCCGAGGGCCGCCGTCCGCGCATCCTGGTCGCCAAGATGGGCCAGGACGGCCACGACCGCGGCCAGAAGGTCATCGCGACGGCCTTCGCCGACCTCGGCTTCGACGTCGACGTCGGCCCGCTGTTCCAGACGCCGGCCGAGGTCGCCCGTCAGGCCGTGGAGGCGGACGTGCACATCGTCGGGGTGTCGTCGCTGGCGGCCGGGCACCTCACGCTCGTCCCGGCGCTGCGCGAGGCGCTGGCCGAGGAGGGGCGCGAGGACATCATGATCGTGGTCGGCGGGGTGATCCCGCCGCAGGATGTGCCGACGCTCCTGGAGATGGGCGCGGCGGCCGTCTTCCCGCCCGGCACGGTCATCCCGGACGCGGCGTACGACCTGGTCGAGCGCCTGTCGACGGACCTCGGGCACGACCTGTGATCGATGTCGACGCGTATGCGAAGGGCGTGCTCGACGGCAAGCGGGCGGTCATCGCCCGTGCTATCACGCTCGTCGAGTCGACCCGGCCCCAGCACCGGTCACTGGCTCAGGAGCTGCTGACCGAGCTGCTCCCGCACAGCGGCCGGGCCCGGCGGATCGGCGTCAGCGGGGTGCCGGGCGTCGGCAAGTCGACGTTCATCGACGCGTTCGGCACGATGCTGACCTCGCTCGGGCACCGGGTCGCCGTCCTCGCCGTCGACCCGTCCTCCAGCCGTACCGGCGGCTCGATCCTCGGTGACAAGACCCGGATGGAACGCCTGGCCGTGGACCCGGCGGCGTTCGTCCGCCCCTCCCCCACGGCGGGCACGCTCGGCGGGGTCGCCAAGGCGACCCGGGAGTCGATCGTGGTGATGGAGGCGGCCGGCTACGACGTGATCCTGGTGGAGACGGTCGGCGTCGGCCAGTCCGAGACCGCGGTGGCGAACATGGTCGACTCCTTCCTGCTGCTCACCCTGGCCCGCACCGGCGACCAGTTGCAGGGCATCAAGAAGGGTGTCCTGGAGCTGGCCGACGTGATCGCCGTCAACAAGGCGGACGGCCCGCACGAGGGCGACGCCCGCGCCGCCGCGCGTGAACTGGCGGGCGCGCTGCGGCTGATGCACGGCAGGGACGCGGCGTGGACGCCGCCCGTGCTGAGTTGCAGCGCACGGCAGTCGACCGGCCTGGACACGGTCTGGGAGCGCCTCGAACAGCATCGCACCCTGCTGGACTCGACCGGCCGCCTCGCCGCCAAGCGGCGTGATCAGCAGGTCGACTGGACCTGGAGCATGGTCCGCGACGAGCTCCTGGGCCGTCTGCACGCCGATCCGGCGGTACGGGCTCTCGCGCCGGTGCTGGAACAGCGGGTCAGGGACGGCGAGTTGACGCCGACGCTGGCCGCCGAGCGCATCCTCGGGGCACTCGGAGGCCCCGGGACGGGGACGGGGACGGACCAGCCCTGACCGGTGGGGGCCCGCACCGGGTGGCGCCCGTTACTACTTCAGCAGGGGCAGCGCGGGGAATTCCTGCCCCTCCCACAGCCGACGCGAGACCTCCTCCGGGTACGGCCGCACCGCCGGCTCCACGTCCAGCACCTGCGTCGGCCGGCTCACGGTGTCGTACGCCGGCCAGCCCGGGTCCCCGGTCCGGGCGAACGCCGTCCACG
This sequence comes from Streptomyces sp. M41, assembly GCF_043673425.1. Lineage (NCBI taxonomy): Bacteria > Bacillati > Actinomycetota > Actinomycetes > Kitasatosporales > Streptomycetaceae > Streptomyces > Streptomyces sp. M41. The sequence goes on from NZ_JBIMKE010000007.1 coordinate 70,691, forward strand.
AGGTCCGGAACAGGGCGCCCAGCGCCTCGGCCTCCGCGGGGACGCCGGTCCCCGCGAAGAGAAGTTGGCCGAGGTCCGCTTCGTATGTGCCGAACAGCAGGGGGATGTCCAGGCCGTGGCAGGCGCCGAGCAGGCCGCCGTAGCCCGGTGCCGGCCAGGTCAGTTCGTAGACATGGGCCCGGCCGCCGCCCGCCACCTGTGCCTCGGCCAGGTTCAGGGAGGGCCGGTTGAAGAGCCAATCGGTCTGCACGCGTTCGTACAGCTCGCTCGGGCCGGCGTCCGGGAAGGCCGTGCGGTAGGCCCGTTCGCCGTCCGGGCCCGGTCCGAACGTCCGCAGCGCCCACGCCGCCCGCTCCTCGTCGATCCGCTCCGGCCCGCCGGCCATGACGAGGAACAGCCGCCACTCGTCGCGGTTGTGCCCGACGAGCAGCTCCACCTCGCTCGCGGCACCCGCCTGAAGCGCCGGCCAGGGCGTGCACGGCAGCACCTCGCCGTCGACGACCGGCGAGAAGGGCGTGACCGCGGGGGCGGCCCGACCCCATCTGTCCTCGTACTGCCGCATCCGCGCGCTCAACGCCTCGCCGGCCGAGGTGAGTCGACGGGGGTCGACGGTCGAGAGGGCGGCTGCCGTCGGGGGCAGCCCCGCCCCCGACGCGATCTCGGTGGCGATGTCCCGGGCGAGCTCGTCGGAGAAGAACGTGCCGGGCACGCTCTGCGTGATCGCCCGCCGGAACAGGCCGTGGGCGCTCGGCATGGCGAGCAGCGCGGCGATGGACCCGGCTCCCGCCGACTCCCCGAAGACCGTGATCTGCCCGGGGTCCCCGCCGAACGCCGTGATGTTCTCCCGCACCCATTCCAGCGCGGCGACCTGGTCCAGCAGGCCCCGGTTCGCCGGCGCCCCGTCGATCCGTGCGAACCCCTCGATGCCGACGCGGTAGTTGAAGGTGACGACGACCAGATCACCGGCCCGCGCGAGGTGCTGAGCGTCGTACCCGGGGCTGCCGGCGTGGCCGAGCTTGTAGGCACCGCCGTAGATCCACACCATCACGGGGCGGCGGGACTCCGGGTCCGCCTCGGGCGTCCAGACGTTGAGGGTGAGCCAGTCGTCGCCCGTGGGCGCGTCGAGTGCGCCCCGCATGCCCTGGAAGATCGCCTCCTGCGGGGGCGGCGGGCCGAACACATACGCCTCCCGGACCCCGTCCCAGGCCCGCGCGGGCCGCGGTGCCCCGAACCGGGCCGCCCCCACCGGGGGTTCGGCGAACGGAATGCCCCGGAAGACGTCGAGGCCGTCCGCCCGGCACCCGCGCACCGCACCGGCCGCGGTGCGTACGACAGGGCCCTGAGGCGCGGATTCACGGGGTTCGGCTGTCGTCATCGTCCATCCTCAACAGTCGGTCCGGCGGAGCCCCTTCGAGCTACCGAAACAGGTACGGGCTACTGACCCAGGCACGGGTACGGGTACGGGTACGGCCACTGAAACAGGTGCGGGTTGTCTCAGGCAACCATTCCCTCGCGCCCCGCACGCTACCCATCAGTAATTTGTGGCGTTCGGCAGGGACCGACCAAGAGCGTGGCGGCGACACGGTCGGCCGGTGGCTCCACCGCGTGACCTCCGCGGCCACAGGGTCGATACTTTGCGGCAGCAGCGCTTCCGGCGACCACGAACGACTCCCGACCGCTAACTGACAGACCGTCACCGACAGCAGCGTCCAGTCAGCGCACTACAGAGATCGAGAACTGGCCCGACACATCCTGACCTGCAAAAATTGCGGTCAGAGGCACATCTGCTCTCCGGGAGGTACCGATGAAGATGCTGATCAACGTCGCGGAAACCGTGGTCGCGGATGCCTTGCGCGGCATGGCAGCGGCCCATCCCGAGCTGGTCGTCGACGTGGAGAACCGGGTGATCGTACGGCGGGACGCCCCCGTCGCGGGGAAGGTCGCGCTGATCTCCGGTGGTGGGTCGGGGCACGAGCCGCTGCACGGTGGATTCGTGGGCCCGGGGATGCTGTCGGGGGCCTGCCCCGGAGAGGTGTTCACCTCCCCGGTGCCCGACCAGATGGTGCGGGCCGCGGCGGCCGTGGACAGCGGGGCCGGTGTGCTGTTCATCGTCAAGAACTACACGGGTGACGTGCTGAACTTCGACATGGCCGCGGAGCTCGCCGAGGACGAGGGCATCCGGGTCGCGAAGGTCCTCGTCAACGACGACGTGGCGGTCACCGACAGCCTCTACACGGCCGGGCGGCGCGGTACGGGCGCGACACTGTTCGTGGAGAAGATCGCGGGTGCCGCCGCCGACGAGGGGCAGCCGCTGGAGCGGGTGGAGGCCGTCGCGCGGCAGGTGAACGAGAACGCCCGCAGCTTCGGCATCGCCCTCAGCGCCTGCACCACGCCCGCCAAGGGCACCCCCACCTTCGATCTGCCGCCCGGTGAGCTGGAGTTGGGCATCGGCATCCACGGCGAGCCCGGCCGGGAGCGGCGGGCGATGATGACGTCCGGCGAGATCGCGGAGTTCGCGGTGGGCGCCGTCCTGGACGACATGACCCCGCGCAACCCGGTGCTCGTCCTCGTCAACGGCATGGGCGGCACACCGCTGTTGGAGCTGTACGGGTTCAACGCCGAGGTGCAGCGGGTGCTCACCGAGCGCGGGGTGGCCGTCGCCCACACCCTCGTCGGCAACTACGTCACCTCGCTCGACATGGCCGGCGCCTCGATCACCCTGTGCCAGGTCGACGAGGAGTTGCTGCGACTGTGGAAGGCGCCGGTGAAGACGCCGGGGCTGCGCTGGGGCATGTAGGACATCGCGACGGGCGACGCCGAGGTGTCAACGTACCGACCACACAAGGAGATCTTGTGCTCGACGCCGATTTCTTCCGCCGTTGGATGACGGCGACCGCCGCTGCCGTCGACCGTGAGGCGGAGCGGCTCACCGCCCTCGACTCACCCATCGGGGACGCCGACCACGGCAGCAATCTGCACCGTGGCTTCACCGCCGTCACCGCGGCGCTGGAGAAGGAGGCTCCGGCCACACCCGGCGGGGTCCTCACGCTCGCCGGACGGCAGCTGATCTCGACGGTCGGCGGGGCGTCGGGGCCGCTGTACGGCACGCTGCTGCGCCGGACCGGCAAGGCCCTCGGGGACGCCGGCGAGGTGAGTGCGGAACAGCTCGCCCAGGCGCTGCGGGCCGGAGTGGACGCGGTCATGACGCTCGGGGGTGCGGCGCCGGGCGACAAGACGATGATCGATGCGCTGGTGCCGGCCGTGGACGCCCTCGAGGAGGGCTTCGCCGCGGCTCGGGCCGCCGCGGAGGAGGGTGCCCGGGCCACGACGCCGTTGCAGGCCCGTAAGGGGCGGGCGAGTTATCTCGGGGAGCGCAGCATCGGGCACCAGGATCCCGGGGCGACGTCCTCGGCACTGCTGATCGCCGGACTCGCGGAGGCCGACGGTGAGTGACGCGACGGTGGGCGAGGAGAGGGCGGGCGAGGAGACGGCGGGCGAGCGGCTCGTCGGCATCGTGCTGGTCTCGCACAGCGCGCAGGTGGCGGCGTCGGTGGCCGAGCTGGCGCAGGGGCTCGCGGGTGCCGGTACCGCCGTGCCGGTCGCCCCGGCGGGCGGTACCGAGGCCGGTGACCTCGGCACCAGCGCGGAGCTGATCGCGGCGGCGGCTGCGTCCGTGGACCGCGGTGCCGGGGTGGCGGTCCTCACCGACCTGGGCAGCGCGGTCCTCACCGTCAAGGCCCTGCTCGCCGAGGGCGACGAACTGCCGGACGGGACCCGCCTGGTGGACGCGCCGTTCGTCGAGGGCGCGGTGGCCGCGGTCGTCACGGCGGCCACCGGGGCCGACCTGACGGCGGTGGAGGCGGCGGCTGCGGAGGCGTACACGTATCGGAAGGTGTGAGGCGCACGACAGTGCGCGGTCCGTCCCCGTGCCCGCCGCCGTCACTTGCCGTGCACGAACTCCCTCGCCAGCCGCTCGCCCGTCGTCGCGGCGGCTTCACGGCTCTCGACGGGCTTCACCGGTGCCCGGTCGAAGACGATGTAGGTGACTCCGGAGGGCGTGCCGCCACTGCGCGGATCGGCGGGGATGCCGAGGGCCTCGGCGGCGGCGTACGACGCCTCACCGATCATGTCGCCCGGGCCCACGTCACCGACGACCGCGTACCGCACCCGGTCCCGGTACACGACCGCCGCCACCGAGCCGCCTCGGATGCCGTGGTCACGGTGGTTCCAGATACCGCTCGGGGCGGGGACGACGATGTACGGGAGGCGTTCGGCGTTCAAGTAGCGCCCGTCGGACTGCTGGAAGGCCGTCGCGGCGGTGAAGGAGGGGTCGCTGCGGCGGTTGCAGCGCCGGGTGGGTCGTCCGTCGCAGTCGATGTCCATGTCGGCCTTCCAGTGGACCGCTCCCCGCATCCCGCAGACCGGGATCTTCGCGGGCGCGCCCCTGTCGGTGCGGTAGCGCCCCTGTGACACGGCGTCACAGCCGCGCAGCTTCGCCAGCAGGTCGGCGGCGCCGACATCGCCCTCGCGGCGCGTCATGGGCCCTGCCTGGGCGGTGGCGGGCGGGGCCGTGGGCGAGGTCGTCGGAGCCAGCAGGGCGGCGCTTGCCGCCACCAGCGTCAGCGAGCGGAAGGGGCCGGGGCCCTGAGTCCATGTCGGACCCGGGCTCGCCGGCCCCCGGCGTCCGGCGCGGGATCAGCGACGACAGCGGTCCGCGTCGGCGGCCCGAACTCCCCACCTCGCACGGAGAGTTCGGCCGTGAAGAGCTTCAGCATACGTAACCCTCCACACGGGTCACCAACGGCCACCCTCTTGATGTGACCGCGTCAGTCACGTCATATTGGTCCGGACCATTGCGGTGAGGTCACCCCCGGGAGGCAGACTCGTGCGACGCGTTCTCCTGCTCGTCCCCGCTCTCTGCGCAGCGTTCGCACTGCTCTGCGCCTGCGATCCGGGCGAGACGGGCGAGGGCGGTGGACGGCCTCCCGGGGCGCCCACCGGGGTGACGGCCGCGGCGAGCAGCGCGACCAGCGTGCACGTCATGTGGAACGCCGTTGCCACCGACCGGGGCATCCAGGTCTACGAGGTATATCGAGGGCCCACAAAGGTCAAGGAAGTGCCTGGTTCCGCGCACATGGTGGATGTCACCATGCTCAAGCCGTCCACCTCGTACGCCTTCACCGTCCGGGCCCGTGACACCGACGGGCGTCTCGGGCCGCCCAGCAGGGCGGTCCGGGCGAAGACTCCCGCGGCCGTGGCCGCCGACCGCTCGGCCCCGACCCGACCGGGCACACCGAAGGGGCGGGCGATCGGCAGCCGGGCGGTCCAGCTGGCGTGGTCGAGGGCGACCGACGACCAGGACGTGATGTCGTACGACATCCATCAGGGTGACACGAAGATCCACAGTGTGGGCGGGAACCAGACGGCGACGGTGGTCACCGGCCTGCGGCCCGGGAAGCGCTACTCCTTCACGATCCGGGCCAGGGACGCCGCCGACAACGTCTCCCCCGCCACCGAGGCGCTGCGCATCACCACGCCCGGCACCGACGACGGGCGCGGCACCGCCCCGACCGGCTTCCGGGCGACGACCCACCAGGAGGACGGGGCCTTCCACCTCGACCTGAGCTGGATACCGCCGCGGACCGACGGGGTGGTCACGGAGTACGAGGTGCGCCTCGACGGCCGCACCGCGACCTCGGTGGTCTTCGGCGGGAACGCGCCGCGCGAGCGGGCCACGTACAGCTTCTACCTGGGCCCGGAGAGGGGCGTCAGTCATCGGGTGCGCATCCGGGGCAGGCTTCCGGACGGCACCTGGGGCGGCTTCTCCACGGAGCGGACGGTGACCACCGGCGTGATGACCGGCGCACGGGACTGACGGACCGCCCAGCCCCTCGAACGCCGCACTCCGTCACCTGTCCGGGTGCGGCCCGCATGCGGGACGGGCCCGGGGCGCGTTGGCTGCCCCTGAGGCAGCACGGGCGTTCCCGATCCCGGCGGCGCACCGGATGTACCGCCGACCGTGCCGCCGGAGGGCAGTCCACATGCGCAACTCATCGCTATCGCTCCTCCTCCGCTCGGGCCTGACCGCGGCAGCCGCCTCCGCTCTTCCCCTGGCCCTCGCCGCCGGTCCGGCCGGCGCGGTCTCGGGGATCTCCGTGAGCACGACCGGGAGCACGGTCTCCGTCACGACGAGCGCCTGCACCAACATCAACGGCAATTGGGGCACGGCTTCGCTGCTCAACAGCAGACAGGCGAACTTCGCCCAGGGCCGCCAGGTCTCCCTCTCGGGGACGGCCTCGCTGCAGTCGGCGGCCTGGTCGGGCGTGAGCGCGGGCACGTACACGGTCATCGTGGTGTGCTCCAACGGCTCGACGGCGGGCACCCAGTCGGTCATCGTCACGGCACCCCCGACGCGCAGGCCCTCGCCCACGGCCTCGCCCTCGCGCGGAGTCATGGGCGGCGTCGGCGGGACCACCTCGGACTACGGCACCCTGACGCTGGTGGGCGGCGGGGCCCTGGTCGGCACGGGCGCGCTGGCCACGGTCTGGTTCCTGCGCCGCAAGTCCAAGCCGTACCGGCTCTGAGCCCCCACCGGTTCAGGCCGTACCGGCTCTGAGCCCCCACCGGTTCAGGCCGGTTCGTGCCCCGGCCCCGGCACATCGGCGAACTCGTCCAGTGCGCGGGTGAGCCACTGGATCCAGAAGGTCTCCAGGTCGATACCGGCGCGCAGCACCAGGTGGCGCAACCGGTCCGGGGCACTGTCCCGGTCGGACGGGAAGTCGCGCTGCTCGATCTCCTCGTACTCGGCCAACTGCCGCCGGTGCAGGTCGAGATGGCGACGCAGGTCCGCTTCGATGCCCTCGGTCCCCACGACGGCCGCGGCACGCATGCGCAACAGCAGCGTGTCGCGCATGGGCCGGGGGTCCTGGGACGCGCCGGCCCACCGGGCCAGTTCCGCGCGCCCCGCGGGCAGGACCTCGTAGCTCTTCTTCTGCCCACGGGCCGGCTGTTCGGACGGCAGGGTGCGGATCAAGCCCTCCGTCTCCAGTTTGCCCAGCTCGCGATAGATCTGCTGATGCGTCGCCGACCAGAAGTAGCCGATCGACTTGTCGAAGCGACGGGTCAGCTCCAGCCCCGAGGACGGCTTCTCGAGCAGGGCTGTGAGGATCGCGTGCGGGAGTGACATGGGCTCATCCTAGGGACGCGAGGAGGTCGCCCAGCGCGGGCGACCGCTCGCTCCTACAGCCTCGCCGCCAGCTCCGTGCCCTGCTTGATGGCGCGCTTGGCATCCAGTTCGGCGGCCACGTCGGCGCCGCCGATCAGATGCACGCTGCGGCCGGTGGCGCGCAGTGCCTCGTACAGATCGCGGCGCGGTTCCTGCCCGGTGCACAGCACGACGGTGTCGACCTCCAGGACCGTGCTCTCCTCGCCGACGGTGACATGCAGCCCCGCGTCGTCGATACGGTCGTAGCGCACGCCCGGGACCATGGTGACGCCGCGGTGCTTCAGCTCCGTGCGGTGGATCCAGCCGGTGGTCTTGCCGAGGCCCGCGCCGACCTTGGTGGTCTTGCGCTGGAGGAGGTGGACGGTGCGCGGCGGGGCGGGGCGCTCGGGGGCGGCGAGGCCGCCGGGGCCCGTGTAGTCCATGTCGACGCCCCAGAGGCGGAAGTACGTCTCGGGGTCCTCGCTCGCCTTGTCGCCGCCGTCGGTGAGGAACTCGGCGACGTCGAAGCCGATACCGCCGGCGCCGAGGACGGCGACGCGGTCGCCGACGGGGGCGCCGTCGCGCAGGACATCGAGGTAGCCGACGACGCTCGGGTGGTCGACGCCGGGGATGTCCGGGACGCGGGGGGTGACACCGGTGGCGACGACCACCTCGTCGTAGGCGGCCAGGTCGTCGGCCGACACCCAGGTGTCGAGGCGTACGTCGACGCCCTGCCAGTCGAGCTGATGGCGGAAGTAGCGCAGGGTCTCGTCGAACTCCTGCTTGCCCGGGACCTTGCGGGCGACGTTCAGCTGGCCGCCGATCTCGCTCGCGCCGTCGAACAGCGTGACCTCGTGGCCGCGTTCGGCGGCGCTGACGGCACAGGCGAGGCCGGCCGGTCCGGCGCCGACGACCGCGACGCGCTTGCGCAGCCGGGTCGGGGACAGGGTCAGCTCGGTCTCGTGGCAGGCGCGCGGGTTGACCAGGCAGGATGTGATCTTGCCGCTGAAGGTGTGGTCGAGGCAGGCCTGGTTGCAGCCGATGCAGGTGTTGATGGCCTCCGGCTTGCCGGCGGCGGCCTTGGCGACGAAGTCGGGGTCGGCGAGCATCGGGCGGGCCATGGACACCATGTCGGCGCAGCCGTCGGCCAGCAACTCCTCGGCCAGCTCGGGGGTGTTGATGCGGTTGGTGGTGACGAGCGGCACGGACACCTCGCCCATCAGCCGCTTGGTGACCCAGGTGTAGGCGCCGCGCGGCACCGAGGTGGCGATGGTCGGGATGCGCGCCTCGTGCCAGCCGATGCCGGTGTTGATGATGGTGGCGCCCGCGGCCTCGACGGCCTTCGCGAGCGTGATCACCTCGTCGAGCGTGGAGCCGCCCGGGACGAGGTCCAGCATCGACAGCCGGTAGACGATGATGAAGTCCTCGCCGACGGCCTCGCGCACCCGGCGCACGATCTCCACCGGGAAGCGCATGCGGTTCTCGTACGAGCCGCCCCAGCGGTCGGTGCGCCGGTTGGTCTGCGTGGCGATGAACTCGTTGATCAGGTAGCCCTCGGAGCCCATGATCTCCACGCCGTCGTAGCCGGCCTGCCGGGCGAGGCGGGCGGCGCGGGCGTAGTCGTCGATGGTCCGCTCGACGTCGGCGTCGCTGAGCTCGCGGGGCGGGAAGGGGCTGATCGGCGCCTGGAGCGGGCTCGGGGCGACGAGGTCCTGGTGGTAGGCGTACCGGCCGAAGTGCAGGATCTGCATCGCGATCCGGCCGCCCTCGCGGTGCACGGCGTCGGTGATGACCTGGTGCTGCTCGGCCTCCGCCTCGGTGGTGAGCTTGGCGCCGCCCTCGTAGGGCCGCCCCTCGTCGTTGGGGGCGATACCACCGGTGACGATCAGGCCCACCCCGCCACGCGCCCGTTCGGCGTAGAAGGCCGCCATGCGTTCGAATCCGCGCTCCGCCTCCTCCAGACCGACGTGCATGGAGCCCATGAGGACGCGGTTGGGCAGCGTGGTGAAGCCCAGGTCGAGCGGGCTCAGCAGGTGCGGGTAACGGCTCATCGGGGCCCTCCGTGCGGTGTCGTGCCTGACGTAGTTGTAGAGGACCGGACAGTCCTTATGCAACTAGTTGCACAACCGGGAGGGCGTGACAACGGCCACGGACACCTCGGACGGAGGGCGATCGCGGGTGCGCCGACGACCAGCCGCCGCACTGCTCGACGCCGACGCCGGGCCGTCATGAACGGCTGACGGGGCTCGTCATGAGCGGCTCATGGGGCGGTCATGAGTGGCCCCTGCCGGTCATGACGTGCCGGTGCGGCTCTCCAGCACCACGTGCAGCTCCCGCTCCTGGTCGCCCGAGGCCGAGGTGAGGTCGTGCACCGTGAACAGGGAGTCCAGCGTCGTACGCAGCCGCTCGATGGCCCAGTAGCCGCCCTGCGCGTCGGCCTCGACGGAGGCCGAGAGGCGGGCGGGTGGCGGACACTCCTGCGCGTCCGTGACCTCGAACGTGCCGAGCCACACCATGGGCCGGGTCTCATGGAGCTGCTGCGGCACGTCCTCGGGGCCCCGGTCGGACTCGAAGCACGCGCACAGCGCGTCGAAGACGATCCGGGCGTCCTCCTTGCTGCATCCGCTGATCTCGACGGAGACGGGTTCCTCATGCAGTCGTTCACGGTCCATCGTGATCGCTCCTCTCGTGGCCGCACCGCGGTACCACGGGTTGCCCGCGGAACCGGACCCAACCCCAAGAAAAGCAAAGCACCGGAGCCGGTCGAGCACTACCGGCGGAACCAGCGGCGTGACAACGTTGCCAGAGATGCAGGGCCATGCGAGCGACTCCTCGGGGTGGGGGCGTGTCGGCCGACAATCTGGCGGCGCGATGCGGTCATGTACAGACCAAGCGAATGGCCCTCCGGCGTTCCGTCGGACACAGTCACGTGCTCGGGTGCCGACTTCGACGGACGTGCACCCTCGTGTTGAGAGATGGTGGAGGAGGACGACCGAGGGGGCCCGGAGACGGTTGAACGCGGTAGAACAAGGGGAGTCGGCACGGGGGAACGGCGTGCCGCGACAACCGGTGAAGGCGGTGCGTGGGATGTCTGCAGCCGAACGCCCCGTACCCGAGGGCAACGAGCGGGTGCGCGGGCCGGTGGGTCCGAGCGGGCTGCTCGACGTCCTGGGCGTGGCCTCGGTGGTGCTGGACACCGACGGGCGCATCGTGCTGTGGAGCCCCCAGGCCGAGGAGCTGTTCGGCTATCCGGCGCGCGAGGCGCTCGGCCAGTACGCCGCCCGGATCATGGTCCATGAGCAGTACGTGGATCTGGTCGTCAAACTGTTCGCCGACGTCATGGCGACCGGTGAGGGCTGGGCCGGTGCCTTCCCCATCCGGCGCAAGGACGGCAGCACACGGCTGGTGGAGTTCCGCAACATGCGGCTGCTCGACGACCAGGGGGACGTCTACGCGCTGGGCCTGTGCGCCGATCAGTCGACGGTGCGCCAGGTGGAGCGGGACGTGGCGCTGTCCACGCGGACCATCGCGCAGGCGCCGGTCGGCCTCGCCGTCCTGGACACCGATCTGCGATACGTCTCGGTCAACCCCGCGCTGGCGACGATCAACGGGGTCGCCGCCGAGGACCACATCGGCCGCAGGCCACGCGACGTGCTGGTCGACCCCGAGGCCGCCGAGGCCCTCGAAGCGGCGCTGCGCGAGGTGCTGCGCACCGGGGACGCGCTGGTCAACCGGCGCATCGTGGGCCGTACACCGGCCGACCCGGACCGGCAGCACTTCTTCTCCGTCTCGCTCTACCGGCTCGAGGACACGACCGGTACGGTGCTCGGCGTCGCCGGCATGGCCGTGGACGTCACCGAGCAGCACCAGGCCGCCGTCGAGGCCGAGACCGCACGCCGCCGGCTGGCCCTGATCGCCGACGCCTCCACGCGGATCGGCACCACCCTCGACCTGGACCGTACGGCGCGTGAGCTGGCCGATGTCGCCGTGCCGGAGCTCGCCGACGTGGCGGCCGTGGATCTGCTCCAGGCCGTGGTCGAGGGCAGACGCAGCAGCCTCGCGCCCTCCGAACCGGCGGTGATCCGCGCCCTGGCCGTACGGGCCGGTCATGCCACCGAGGCCCTGAGCGCCGCCGACCCACCGGGCCAGGTCGCCCGCTACGGCCCCGACCGCCTGGTCACCGAGTGTGTGCGCACCGCGAGCCCGGTCATGATCGCCCAGGTCGGGGAGGCGGACCTGCCGCGTATCGCCCGCTCCCCCGAGGCCGCCGTCCAGCTGGCCCGCGCGGGCGTGCACTCCTATCTGGCGGTGCCGTTGATCGCGCGCGGCGAGGTGCTCGGCGCCCTCGATCTCAAGCGGACCCGCAATCCGCTGCCGTTCAGCGAGGACGACCTGTTGCTCGCCCGGGAACTCGCCGCCCGCGCGGCCGTGCAGATCGACAACGCCCGCTGGTACCAGAACGCCCGCGACACCGCCCTGACCCTCCAGCGCAGCCTGCTGCCCAGCCACCCGCCGGTGACGGGCGGTCTGGAGGTCGCCTCCCGCTACCAGCCGGCGGGCGCCAGCGCGGAGGTCGGCGGCGACTGGTTCGACGTGATCCCCCTGGAGGGCGGCAAGACCGCGCTCGTCGTGGGCGATGTGATGGGCAGCGGCATCGACGCCGCCACGACGATGGGCCGGCTGCGCACCGCGACGCACACCCTGGCCTCCCTCGATCTCGAACCGACCCGGCTCCTGGAGCACCTCGACAAGATCACCGAGAACCTCGACCACTCCATCGCCACCTGCGTCTACGCCGTCCACGACCCGCAGCTGCGGCAGTGCAGGATCGCCAACGCCGGGCATCTGCCGCCGGTGCGCGTCCGCCCCGGCCGGCCCCCGGAGCTGCTCGAACTGCCCACCGGGGCGCCGCTGGGCGTCGGCGGCGTCGCCTTCTCGACGACGACCCTCGACCTCGATCCCGGCGACCGGCTGGTGTTCTACACGGACGGCCTCGTCGAGACCCGCCAGCACCCGCTGGACGAGCGCCTCGACGCGCTGCTGGAGCTTCTCGAAGGCCCCGACCGCCCCCTCGAGGAGTGCTGCGACTTCCTCCTGCGCACCCTGCACCAGCCGGACAACTCCGACGACGTCGCCCTGCTCATCGCCCGTGTGCTGACGCCCGATTGACGGGCGGGGCGGCGGCTCCCGGTGAGGGGCCGGGCGGGGCCGGGCCGAGGGTCACTTCGGTGCGGCCGACGCCCGGTTGAGGCCGATCACGATGTGCGCGTACCACTCCTCGGAGAAGGCCAGGTGGGCCGCGAGTCCGCTGCGTGTGAAGGTCTCCACGGCCGTCGGGGCCTGGCGTTCGCTGGTCTCCACGAGCAGGCAGCCGCCGGGCGCCAGCCATCGGGGCGCCTCGGCGGCGACCCGGCGCAGGACGTCCAGCCCGTCCGGACCGCCGTCCAGCGCGACGTGCGGCTCATGGTCGCGCGCCTCCGCGGGCAGGAAGGCCACCTCTTCGGTGGGGACGTACGGCACGTTCGCCGCGAGGACGGCCACCCGGCCGCGCAGGCCGTCGGGGAGGGCCTCGAACAGATCGCCCTCGTGGACCTGGCCGCCGAACGGCGTCACGTTCCGGCGGGCGCAGCGTACCGCCGCGGGATCGATGTCGGCCGCGTGCAGCTCGACGGGGCCGAGGGCGGCGGCCAGTGCAGCGCCGACCGCCCCCGTGCCGCAGCACAGGTCGACGACGACGCCCGCGTCGGGGGCGTGCGCGAGGGCCTGTTCGACCAGGAACTCGGTACGGCGGCGGGGTACGAAGACGCCGGGTTCCACGGTGATGCGCAGACCGCGGAACTCGGCCCAGCCGAGGACGAGTTCGAGGGGGAGCCCGGTGACACGGCCGTCCACCATGGCGGCGAGCTCCTCCGGGGTGCGGGCGGCTGCCAGGATCAGCCGGGCCTCGTCCTCGGCGAAGACGCAGCCGGCGGTGCGGAGGGCGGTGACGACGGCGGCTCGGGAGAGCGGCGAGGGAGCGGAGGGCGACGAAGCGGAGAGAGAGGGCATGGAAGCCGAGAGCCTTTCGGAAGCCGAAGGATGCTCTCGCGGTCGCCTACGGGCGGTGACCCGCGCCGACTCGAGAGGAGAGCACCCGACCTGACACAGCGGTAATGGGTCTCACCTCCTGGGATCCGTACGACCGGGGCTGTCCCGACCGAAGGCTCACCCTACCCCAACGATCACGCCTGTTCTTCCGTGCGCGTACGGTTGTATGCACACCCCACGATTCACACTCAACGGCTCACATCCCACAGTCACAGCCCACCGTTCACAGCCCACAGCTCATTGCTCACACGCGACCCGCGGGCCGTCACCGACGGCGGCCTGGAGGCATCACCCGCATGCACGTCACCCGAGGCTTCACCGGACGCCCACGCGCCCGCAACGCCGCTCTGCCACCCGGCCAGTACGACACGGGCGACGACTGGCCCGTCCTGTCCGCCGAGGTCACGCCCGAGCTGACGCCTGCCGAGTGGTCGTTCCGGATCGACGGCCTGGTGGCGCAGCCGCGCACCTGGAGCTGGGAGGAGGCGCACGAGCTGCCGGCTTCGGTGTACCAGGGCGACATCCACTGTGTGACGAGCTGGTCCAAGTTCGGCGTGCGGTTCGGGGGTGTCTCGCTGGACGCCTTCCTGGCCATGGTCCGGCCCCATGTGTCCGCCACACATGCCGTGGCCTACGCGCACACCGGGTACACCGCCAACCTGCCGCTCGCCGACCTGACCGGCGGACGGGCCTGGATCGCCTGGGAGTACGACGGGCAGCCGCTCGCCCCCGAGCACGGCGGCCCGGCGAGGCTGCTGGTGCCGCACCTGTACTTCTGGAAGAGCGCCAAGTGGATCGCCGGTCTGCGCCTCCTCGACCACGACGAACCCGGGTTCTGGGAGCAGAACGGCTACCACGCCCGCGGTAACCCCTGGGAAGAACAGCGGTACTCCGGTGACTGACGTGTTCGACGTGACTCCCCCGACCCGGTTCGCCGTGCCCGGGCGAATCGCCGTGGACGGCCAGGCGACCGCGGTGTGGCAGACCGCCACGATCGCCGAGATCCGTCCCGAGACCGCGCGGGCCAGCACGTTCCGTCTCGCGGTGCCCGCCTGGGCCGGCCATCTGCCCGGCCAGCACCTGCTGTTGCGGCTGACCGCCGAGGACGGCTATGTGGCCCAGCGCCACTACTCGATCGCTTCCGCGCCGGACGACGACTCCGGGCACATCGAGCTGACCCTCGACCATGTGGCGGACGGTGAGGTCTCCGGCTGGTTCCACACGGTGGCGCAGGTGGGTGACACGGTCGAGGTGCGCGGCCCGGTCAGCGGCTTCTTCGCCTGGCCCGGCGACCGGCCCGCGCTGTTGCTCGGCGCCGGTTCCGGTGTCGTACCGCTGATGTCGATGGTGCGGCACCACCGGGCGCGCGGCCTGGACGTCCCGCTGCGGCTGCTGGTGTCGGCGCGCAGCCCCGAGGAGCTGATCTACGCGCGGGAGTTCGGCGCGGAGACGACGCCCGTGTTCACACGGAGCGCGACGGCAGGTGTGTCCGTGGGACGTATGGCCGCAGCACATGTGGCGCCGCTACTGGCCGATCCACCTCCGGGTGGGTGGGAGGCCTATGTGTGCGGCTCCAACGGGTTCGCGGAACATGCCTCGCGCCTGCTGGTGGCGGCCGGGCAGCCTGTGCACAGGATTCGGATCGAGCGCTTCGGCTGAGCGCTTCGACTGAGCGCTCAGCCGGGCGCGAGTCCCTGCGGCTCGTCGGGAACGATGTCCGGTGTCCGGGGTACCTGAACGGCATGCGAAGCCGGGTGCGTGGGTGGCGTCGGCGACACGGTCCGCTGCGGCGCCGTTCGGATGTCGTCGAGGCATGGACCGTGCTGGCCGCGGCCGTGCTGCTGTTCGTCGGCGCGCCCCTGGCCGGGCTGGTCGCGGCCTGGTGGGCCCATGACGTGGCCCGGGCGACGGTCCAGGACCAGCGCGCCGAGCGCCGTCCCGTACGGGCCGAGGTCATGGGCAGGGTGTCGGACGCGCTCCCGCTGACGCAGGGTGGTCGGCGGTCGTCCACCAGGATGACGGTCCGTTGGACGGAACCGGGAGGGGCCTGGCGTACGGCCACGACGTATGTCCCGGCCGGGACCGGCGCCGGCGACACGGTCGAGGTGTGGCTCGACTCCCGGGGCCGGGCCGTGGACCCGCCCCCGGACGGCACGGCGGTCTGGGAGCACACCGTCACGCTCGGTGTGTGTGCCGCCGGTGGCGCGGTCGCCGTGATCCTGTTCGGCCACGCCGTCGTACGGCGTGCCGCGATGCGGCGTCGCCTGGCGGAATGGGAACTGGAGTGGGCTCGCACGGAGCCGGACTGGACGCGCCGAAGGGCATGACCCCACCTCTTGCGCCCCTCGTATGCCTCACGGGGCAGCCACCCGGTTCATTCCGGCCTCTCCCGCGCCGGTGACCCGGCCTCCGCTGTCGGCCGGCCGGCCACCGGCGAGCTCCAATCCGTCGTCCACGACCAGCAGTTCGGCGGCTTCGACCAGCAGTTCCGCGGTCCGGACCGGGGCTTCGACGGCAGACGTCATGGCGCCATCGCGGGGGGCATGAAGGGGCGGGACCTGGCGAGTCCTCCGACCTCCCGCGTACGGTGTGATCACTGACAGTCACTCTCCGCGAAGGCGGTCCAGATGGCCCTGTTCGACCTTCCGTTCGACGAACTGCGCGAGTATCGCAGCGGCTCCGCCGAACCCGAGGGTTTCGACGCGTTCTGGTCCACAACGCTCGACGAGGCCCGCGAGCACGAGCTGGACGCCCGCTTCGAGCCGGTCGACACGGGGTTGTCCACGGTGCAGGTGTACGACGTGACGTTCGCCGGGTTCGGCGGCCACCCGGTGAAGGGCTGGCTGCGGCTGCCGACGGGGGCCACGGAACCGCTGCCGCTGATCGTGGAGTTCATCGGATACGGCGGTGGGCGCGGTCTGCCGCACGAGAATCTGCTGTGGGCGTCCACGGGCCGCGCGCATTTCATGATGGACACACGGGGGCAGGGCAGCGCATGGGGCGCCGGTGGCGGGACGGCGGACCCGGTGGGGTCCGCGCCGGCCTATCCCGGTTTCCTGACCCGGGGCATCGACGCGCCCGAGAACTACTACTACCGCCGGGTGTTCACGGACGCGGTGCGTGCCGTGGAGGCCGCCCGTTCACATCCGCTGACCGACGCCACCCGCACCGTCGTCATCGGCGCGAGCCAGGGCGGCGGCATCACCATCGCCGTCGGCGGCCTGGTGCCGGACCTCACGGCGATCGCGCCGGACGTGCCGTTCCTGTGCGACTACCCGCGCGCGGCGACCCTCACGGACCGCCATCCCTACCGCGAGATCGGCCTCTATCTCAAGACGCACCGGGGCCGCGGCGAGGACGCCCTGCGCACCCTGTCGTACTTCGACGGCGTCCACTTCGCGTCCCGCGGCCGGGCGCCGGCCTTGTTCTCGGCGGCCCTGGAGGACCAGACCTGCCCGCCTTCGACCGTCTTCGCGGCCTTCAACGCCTGGGCCCACGAGGAGAAGTCCATCGAGGTGTACGACTTCAACGACCACGAGGGCGGCGGCCCGTTCCAGGAGGCGGCCAAGCTGGAGTGGCTGCGTACGCGCGTGTGAGGGACCTGGCCGACGCCGCGGCCATGGCGTCGCGGGGTCGGGAGGCGGGGAGTCCTCCGGGTGCGTTCGGCGCGTTCGGCGCGTTCGGCACCTTCCGTCCAGTCCGACCAGTCGGTACGTTCAGGGCGGCCCGGTCGCGATGGCGCGGACCTGGGCTTTTTGGTGGCAGACGAAGGGTGACCCATGACGGAGCACGAAGCCCAGGTGCACGGTCACTGCGATCCGCGGTTCGCGGCGGTGCGGACGGCGTTCGAGGCGAACTTCCGGGAGCGTGGGGAACTGGGCGCCGCGGTCGCCGTGACGGTCGGCGGCCGGACCGTCGTGGATCTGTGGGGCGGATGGGCCGACATGGCTCACAGCCGCGCGTGGGAGCGCGACACGCTGGTCAATGTGTGGTCGACGTCGAAGGGACCGACGGCGCTGTGCGCGCACATCCTCGCCGACCGGGGGCTGCTCGACCTCGACGCACCGGTGGCGGCGTACTGGCCGGAGTTCGCCGCCGCGGGAAAGGAGCAGATCCTGGTACGGCATCTGCTGTCGCATCGCGCCGGATTGTCCGGGCTGCGGGAGCCGCACTCGCTCCAGCAGCTGCTGGATTGGGAGTTGACGACCCAGCGGCTCGCCGCGATGGAGCCATGGTGGGCGCCAGGAACGGTGTCCGGGTACCACGCCCTGACGTACGGCTTCCTGGTCGGGGAGGTGGTACGACGGGTGTCGGGGCTGCTGCCGGGGGCTTTTCTGGAGCGGGAGGTGACCGGGCCGCTCGGCATCGACTTCGCGATCGGGCTGCCCGAGGAGGAGTCCGGGCGGGTGGCCGAGCTGGTACAGCCGCCCGTCCGGAGGGCCGGCGAACAGGCGGCGGTCTTCAGCCAGTTGGCGCCCGCGGCGCTGGCCGCACTGGCCAACCCGGCCGTGGGGGCGGCGCAGGCCAACTCGCCCGAGTGGCGGGCCGCCGAGATTCCCGCCGCGAACGGGCACGGCACGGCACGGGCGGTCGCCGCCCTGTACGGGATCTTCGCGGGCCGCGGATCGCACGACGGGCACCGCGTCCTGTCCGCCGAGGCGGCCGAGCGGGTGCGCGAGGGGCAGGGCGGCTGCCGCGATCTGGTGCTCGGCGCCGGCTTCGAACACGAGACCGAGGTCGCGCTCGGCCTGTGGCTGAGCGGGCCGAACGGCTCGTACGGGCCCAACCCGCGGGCTTTCGGACACGACGGCTTCGGCGGGTCCTGTGGTCTGGCGGATCCGGAAGCCGGTGTGTCACTGGGCTATGTGATGAACCGGATGGGCCCTCATATCGCCGATGACCCACGGAAGACGGCGCTGATCGAGGCCCTGTACGGCGCGCTGTGAGGGCCGGCCGGCGGGGGCCGTTTCGGCCGAAGTGACAGGCCACCCTTCCGTGTTGGTTTAGACCAATGCTAGACCTGGTGGCGCACCGAACCCGCACGACTACCACACGTCACCAACAGGAGGCGCGGCATGGCCCGCACCACCCCGCACGACCGCCCGCTCACCGAAGCGCAGTCGCTTTACGGGAGAATCGCCACCCAGTTGCTCGGCGAGCTGCGCGACGGCAGCATCCCGCCCGGCGAACGACTGCCGGGGGAACGGCAGTTGGCGGAGCACTTCGGGGTCAGCAGGGAGACCGTACGGCAGGCGCTGGAGGTGCTGCGCCGCAGTGGCCTGGTCGCCACCGACCGGCGCGGCAGCCATGCCACCCTGCCCGGTCTGCCGGTCGAGACCCCGACGTCCCTCACCTTCCCCGTCGGCGCCCGGGCCACGGCACCGGGGGCCGTGCACCGCGCCACGGTCACCTGGGAGACTCCCCCGCCGGAGCATGCCGAGGCGCTGGGGCTCGCCCCGCACCGCGCGACCCTGGTCCATCGCTACGAGTCCGCCGGGGCCGACGGGCGCGGCCGGCGTACGGCCGTGACGTCCTTCTCCGCGGTGGCCCTGACCGAGGTGGCCGAGCTGGGCCGCTATCGCGATCGCGCCGACGGCACCGGGTCGGCCCAACTGCGGCGCGCCTACGACTGGATGCGCCAGGCGGGCCTCACCCTGCATCACCGCGATGCCATCAGCCGGCTCCCCGGCGCGCCCTCGGTGCGGGTCACGCGACGGGTGCACGACCAGTACGCCCGCCCACTGGAGATCACCGACCTGGTCGTGGACGCCCAACAGGACGCGCTCGTCTATGAGTTCACGCTGCCCGCGGCGGTGTGAGCACATGCGGCCCGTCACTCCCCGGGGCGCCGCGCCACCACCAGCCGTACGCGCGGGCTTCCGTCGCGGCGGCTGCCGAACACGTCCAGCGCCTGGAGCTCCACCCGGAAGCCGGCGCGTTCCAGCTCGCCACGCACCTCACCCAGCCGGAAGGACCGGTAGTACATGACGAACGGCGGCCGCCACACGGCGTTGCGCACCCGCATCACCGCGTCGAAGCCGAGCAGCATCCAGTAGGCGGGGTCCACGGGGCGGGGCGGGGCGACGACCGGCAAGGCGAAGGCTCCCCCGGGACGGAGGACGGAGTGGACCCCGGCGAACAACCCGGGCAGCTCGCGTGGCAGGAAGTGACCGAAGGCCCCGAAGCTCACCACGAGGTCGAAGGCGGTGCGGAACGGAAGGGCCCGCGCGTCCGCCCGAACCCACGCGACGCGGGGCTCCCCGGCCGCCGCCTGAAGCTTCCGCGACGCGCCGCCCTCCATCCGCTCTCGCGCGACGTCGAGCATGCCGGCGCTGAAGTCGATCCCCGTGACACTGCGCCGGCACACCTCGGCCAGTACGTCCACGCCCGCGCCCGTTCCACAGCACAGGTCGAGGCCGTCGTCGTAGGGCCCCGTCCGCGCCAGCGCCTCCTCGACGGCGGAGAGCACCGAGTCCGGCGTACGGAACGGTGTGTGGTCGAACTTCGGGGCGAGCAGGTCGTATCCGCGCTCCACGGACGACAGGGCCTGGACGGCGAGTTCACGCAAGGAGGGGCCTTCGGGGCTGAACATCCCGGTCACCTCGCGGCGACGCGTTGCTTCAGGACCGTGCGGACGCGGTCGCACCAGCGCAGGTTCTCCTCCTCGAAGGCGATTCCGGCCAGCAGCGTCAGATACGGCCCGATGCGGTCGGAGTCGCGCAGGTAGGCGTCCTCGGTCCGCCCGTCGAGGAGGCGCTCGCGGACGCGTTCGTAGCGGTCGAGCTTGGCGCGCGCCCAGGTCCCGCGCTCCTCGACGAGGGCGCGGGCGGCCTCGGGGTCGTCCATGGCCTGGACCTTGATCAGGAGCTCGTCGCGGATGGCGGTGGGCCGCCGGGGCGGCTCGGCCGCGAAGGCCCGCAGATCCTCCCGTCCGGAGGCGGTGAGCGTGAACATCCGCTTGTTGGGCCGCCGTTCCTGCTGCACGAACCGTGCCTCGACCAGACCGTCCTGCGCGAGGCGTTCCAGCTCGCGGTAGAGCTGCTGCGGGGTCGCGGGCCAGAAGTTGGCGAACGAGACGTCGAAGAGCTTGGACAGCTCGTAGCCCGAGGCCTCGCCCTCCAGGAGGGCGGCGAGCACGGCGTACTTGAGGGACATGTGGACACCGTAACAGCGGGTGATTATTGTCATCGGCACCTACTCAACTAATTGACTATGAGGTGATCCGATGCGCGCGTTCCGTGAAGCGGTCGAGGCCGGCGACGCCGACGCCGTCGAGGCCCTGCTGGCCGAGGATGTCGTCTTCACCAGCCCGGTCGTGTTCAAGCCGTACGCCGGCAAGGCCGTCACGGCGGCGATCCTGCGCGGTGTCGTGCGGGTCTTCGAGGACTTCCGCTATGTGCGCGAGATCGGCGACCCGGAGGGCCGGGACCACGCGCTGGTCTT
Source organism: Streptomyces sp. M41 (assembly GCF_043673425.1). NCBI lineage: Bacteria > Bacillati > Actinomycetota > Actinomycetes > Kitasatosporales > Streptomycetaceae > Streptomyces > Streptomyces sp. M41. The sequence goes on from NZ_JBIMKE010000007.1 coordinate 91,425, forward strand.
CACCGCACGGGTGGGTGACCGGGAGATCACCGGCTGCGACTTCCTCCGGGTGAACGAGGACGGCCTGATCGACGACTTCATGGTCATGGTGCGTCCGCTGTCCGGGGCGCAGGCACTGGCCGAGGCGATGGGTGCGCAGTTCGACCGGATCCTCGAGGAGGCCGAGGCCCGGCCGGCGTAGCGGCCCGCCGGACGCGGCCCGCCCGGACCCCACGCCCGGGCGGTCCCCGTCCGGGTTTCTGCCGCGCCGCCCGGCGCGTTCGCGGTTGGATGTCCTCATGACGACCGACGAGCACGCACGGATGATGTCGGCCAACCAGGCGAACTGGGACGCCCGCACCCCCGTCCACCTCGCCAGCCGGTTCTACGGCCTCGACCAGGACCTGGACCCCGCCCGCTGGTTCGCTCCCTTCGAGTGGGACGATCTCGGCGAACTCGCCGGCCGCGATGTGCTCCATCTCCAGTGCCACCTCGGCACCGAGACCCTCGCCTTCGCCCGGCGCGGGGCGCGGGCCGTCGGCCTGGACTTCTCCGCGGCCTCGGTGGCCGCCGCGGACGACATCGCCCGCAGGGCAGGGCTCGACGTCACGTATGTACGGGCGAACGTGTACGACGCCGTGGAGGCCCTGGACGGACGGCAGTTCGACGTGGTCTACACCGGCAAGGGCGCCCTGTGCTATCTGCCCGATCTGGCGCGCTGGGCGGGCGTGGTCGCCCAACTCCTGCGGCCGGGTGGCCGGTTGTCGGTCGTGGAGTTCCATCCGCTGCTCAACTCCCTCGGCCCCAAGCCCGGCCCCGGCGAAGGCCCCGAGCTGCTGCTCCGCCACGACTACCTGGGCGGCAGCGGTGCCGTGCACCGGGACGCGACCCGCACCTACACCGACGGGCCCGCCGTCGAGGGCGCCACGGACAGCTTCGAGTGGATGCACTCACTGGGCGAGGTCGTGAACGCGTCGGTGGGTGCGGGGCTCACCGTCCGGCGTCTCACCGAGAGCGACGAGCTTCCCTGGCCGCGCTGGCCGCGGATGGTCCGCACGGCGTCCGGCTGGTGGCGGCTGCCCGAGCCGCGCATCCCGCTGCTCTACGGACTCCTCGCCACGCGCTGAACCGTCGTGGTACGGTCGCAGCAGCACTTGTGTACGCCCGGATGAGGGCGCCGGTGCCAGTTCCATCCTCAGTCCGCCGGTCGGCGTACCGGCTTCTTCTCACCATCTCGTGATCAGCGGTTGGGCCGTGTCCGAGGTGCTGTTCTCCGCCGCTCGAAGGCGCCTTTCGTCCGCCTTCCCGATGTCCGCGGCACTCCCTTCCTTCCGCATGTCTCAAGCCTTCCGTCCGTGAAAGGACCGACCACCATGACCACCACACTCGAACAACCCCCGGTACGGCAGCAGCCCCCGGCGCGTCCCGTGACCGGTGTGCTCGACATCGACGCGAGCGGGAAGGGGCACCTGCGCGCCGAGGACCTGCTGCCCTCGCCGGCCGACCTCCAGGTCTCCCCCGCGCTGATCCGCCGCCACGGCCTGCGCAAGGGCGACCTCGTCGACGGGGTCCGCGGGGAGCGGCGCGCCCTCACCGAGGTCGCCCTGGTCGACGGGCGCGCTCCCCGGAAGAACCGCCGCGTCTTCGGCGAGCTGACGCCGCTTCACCCGCGTGAGCGGATCCGGCTCGAGCATCCCGCGTCCGGTCCGACGGGCCGGGTCGCCGACCTGATCGCCCCCGTCGGCAAGGGGCAGCGCGGCCTGATCGTGGCCCCACCCAAGACCGGCAAGACCGTACTGCTCCAGCAGATCGCCGCGGCCGTCGCCGGTAACCACCCGGAGTGCCGGCTGATGGTGGTGCTCCTCGACGAACGCCCCGAGGAAGTCACCGACATGCGGCGTTCGGTGCGGGGCGAGGTGTACGCCTCGACCTTCGACCGGGCGCCCAAGCAGCACATCGCGATGGCGGAACTCGTGATCGAGCGGGCCAAGCGGCTCGTCGAGGCGGGCGAGGACGTCGTCGTCCTGTTCGACTCCCTGACCCGGCTGTGCCGGGCCCACAACAATGCCGCCGCGGCCGGCGGCCGTACGCTGAGCGGCGGCGTCGACGCGGCGGCCCTGCACGGCCCGAAGCGGTTCTTCGGTGCCGCGCGGTGCGCCGAGGAGGGCGGTTCGCTCACCATCCTCGCCACGGCGCTGGTGGAGACCGGCTCCCGCGCCGACGACTTCTTCTTCGAGGAGCTCAAGAGCACCGGCAACATGGAGCTGCGTCTCAGCCGGGACCTCGCCTCCCGCCGCGTCTTCCCCGCCGTCGACCTCACTCCCTCCGGCACCCGCCGCGAGGAACTCCTGCTGTCCGCGGCGGAGTTGCACGCGGTGCGCGGTCTGCGCCGGGTCCTGCGGGGCCGGGACGGGCAGAGCGGCCTGGAGACCCTGCTGGAGCGCATGCGCGAGACGCCCGACAACGCGACGTTCCTGCGGCGGATCCAGCCGACCCTGCCCGCTGACTGACATGTCGTCCGGGCGTCGCCCGTCCGGGTGCAGGCGCGGCCCGTCCGGCCCGGGCAGCACTATGCGGGGCGGCACACTTCCTACGTTGACGGTATGAAGATCGGATTTACCTCCCGGATCCTCGTGTCCACATGCGCGCTGTGTGCGGCCGGCCTGCTGTCGCTCGCCCCGGCCACCGCCGTCACCTCAGCCACCGCCGTCACCTCAGCCACCGCCGCCACTCCCGCCGACGGCGGCCCCGACCGGCCGAGCGAGCAGCGGGCGGCGCCCCCGGCGCCCGCGCTGCTGTACCGGTCCGGCATCCATGTACGGCCGCACGGCGGGGCACCTCGGGTGCCGCGTGTCTCGGCGCTGGCCTGGCTGGTGGCCGACGCCGAGTCCGGTGAGGTGCTCGCCGCCCGTGAGGCGCACCGGGAACTGCCGCCCGCCAGCACCTTGAAGACGCTGTTGGCGCTGACCGTGCTGCCCACCCTGCCCGGCGGCATCCGGCACCGGGTGAGAGAGGAGGAGCTGACGGGCATCGGACCCGGCAGCAGTCTCGTCGGGGTCGCCGAGGGACGGGTGTACCAGGTCGCCGATCTGTGGCGCGGAGTGTTCCTCAGCTCCGGCAACGACGCGGTGCGGGTACTGGCCGCGATGAACGGCGGCTGGCGCTTCACTGCCGCACGTATGCAGGAGAAGGCCCGTGCCCTGGGCGCCCTCGACACCAAGGTGCTGTCGCCGGACGGCTACGACACCCCGGGCCAGGTCTCGTCGGCGTACGACCTGGCGGTATTCGGCCGGGCGGGGCTGCGCAGGGCGGACTTCGCGCGGTACTGCGGCACCGCCGGGGCCTGGTTCCCGGGCCGGGGCGGCACGTCGTACGAGATCCGCAACACCAATCGGCTGCTGACCGGCGCGGACGGCGTGGAGCGCTACCCGGGGATGATCGGCGTCAAGAACGGCTACACCAGCAAGGCGGGCAGCACCCTCATCGCCGCCGCCCGCCGGGGCGGTCGCACCCTCGTCGTCACAGTGCTGAACCCTCGGGCGGGCGGCGCTCACGCCGTCTACGAGGAGGCCGGCGAGCTGCTCGACTGGGGGTTCGGCGCGGCCGGGCGGGTCGAACCGGTGGGGTCGCTGGACGCCTTGCGGGCCAAGCCCAGACCCGGCCCCGTGAACGAGCCCGTGGCCGCCGAGGCCGGACCGCGGGGCGGGGCCGGCGGGGTCGGCGCTGTGGGCTGGCCGGAGGCGTGGGCGATCGCGGGCGCCGCCGGGATGGGAGCCGGCGCCATGTCACTGGCACTGCGCGGCAGGGGCGTCGAACGGTCGGCGCAGGACTGACCGATCGGCAGGCGCAGCAGCAGGGCGAGGGTGATCCAGACATAGGTGTTGCTGCCGAGGAAGCCGTCGACTCCGGAGGCGTCGTCGAACCAGAGCCACACCACGCTGGTGCACAGCAGCGCGTACAGCCCGCCCGCCACCCGTGGGTGCCCGGCACGGACCAGGACGGCGAAGGAGGGCAGCAGCCACACCAGATGGTGCACCCAGGTGATGGGGCTGACCAGGCAGGCGGTGAGTCCGGTGAGGGCGAAGGCGGCCGTCCAGTCCCCCGCGCCGACGGCCCGGCGGGTGCGCACCGCCCACACGCCCAGGACCATGAGGACCAGCACCGCCCACACCGCACGGTCCGTGAGGTCCAGCCGGGCCAGGACGCCCTGGAGCGACTGGTTGGAGACGTAGTCGAGGCGGCCGATCCGCGTGGTGTCCCCCATGGCGTGCGTCCAGTAGAACCGGGAGGCGTCGGGAACGATCCAGGCCGCCAGTGCCGTCGCGGCGAGGGCGACGGCGGTCGCCACGGCCGCGGCCCGCCGGCGTCCCGCCACCAGCAGCAGACCGATGAATGCGGCAGGCGTCAGTTTGATCGCAGCGGCGAGGCCGATGCCCACACCCGCCCAGCGGCTCCGTCCGGTGGCCAACAGGCGGCAGTCCAGGAGCACGAGGGCCAGCAGCAGGATGTTCACCTGGCCGAAGCTCAGAGTGTCCCGGAGCGGTTCGAAGAGGGCCAGCGCGCAGGCGGCGAGCGCACAGCCGTACCAGCCGTGGCGCCGCAGGGCCCCGCCCGCCAGCACGTGCAGCGCGAAGCCCAGCGCCGCCAGGTTGAGCAGCAGCGCCACCGCGACCGCGGCATGCAGACCGAGCAGGGACATGGGCAGCATGGCGACGGCGGCGAACGGCGGATAGGTGAAGCCGTAGGCCGTGCCGGGCACCCGGTAGTCGTAGATACGGCCGCCGTGGTGGATCCAGCTGTCGACGGTGCCGTGGTAGACGCGCAGGTCGAACCAGTCACGCAGCAGCGGCACGGTCGCGGTGAAGGCGGTCACAGCGGCGGCCAGGACGAGGACCAGGGCGAGCCGGCCGGGGTCCGTGCGCGGAAGCCTCATGCGGTGCGCTCCCGTGCCGGGGCCTGCGCGGCCAGGTGCGCCTGCCACAGGACGACCACGGCGAGGGCGCCGCCCGAGACGGCCAGGACCAGCTGCCCCAGGTCCGCGGGCCCGCCGCTGGGCAGGGCGGCCAGGGCGAGCACCCCCGTCAGGGCCGCCGGCCGGTACCGTGCCGAGGTGCTGGGCGCGGCGGCGGCGATGAGGAACAGGCCCCACAGCGCGTACCAGGGGCGGATCGCCGGTCCGAACGCGGCCACGGTCGCGAGGCTCAGGCCGAGGGCGTACACGGGGTGCGGTCGGCGGCGCCACCAGATGAGCACCACGACAGCCGCTGTGACGACCAGTCCGACGGTGTGCCATGCGGGGACGGCCAGCGGTGCCAGATCGCTGCCGGCCCGGTCCAGCAGCGAGGCGGTGGCCCGGCCGAGCAGGCCGGTGAGCGCCCAGTTCTGCGGGGAGACCGGGGTGTCCAGGGCGTGTATCCAGCCGTATCCCGTGCCCGCGACGGTCGTCGCCGCGACCGTGGTGGCGGCGCAGGCCGCGCCCGTGGTCAGGACCGCCTTGGCCGGGTGACGGCCGGCCCGTGTCTGAAGGGCGATCACCGCGGCGAGGCCGAGGACGGCGGGCACCTTGACGAGGGCGGCGAGGGTGACGAGTACGGCACCCAGGGCGGGCCACCGGCCGAGGGCCGCGACCAGGCCGGCGCCGAGCAGGCCGAGCATGAGGGCGTCGTTGTGGGCACCGGCGACCAGGTGCAGCAGCACGAGCGGGTTCAGTGCGCCGAGCCACAGCGCGGCGGCCGGGTCGGCTCCACCGTGCCGGGCCAGGCGCGGCAGCACGGCCACCATCAGGGCGACCCCGAGCAGCGCCATCAGGCGCATGCCGAGGAGCCCGGTGGGCAGTTCGGCGCCGGTGAGGCCGGACAGCGTGGAGGCGATGCCGAGGAACACCGGGCCGTAGGGGGCCGCCGTGTTCCGCCACAGCGGGGCGACCTCGTCCGCGAGCGGGCCGCCGAGGTGGGCGGGGCCGTACGCGTACACGTCGAGGTGGGCGTCGACCATGGCGCCCTGGGCCAGATAGCTGTACACGTCCCGGCTGAACAGCGGGGGTGCGATCAGCAGCGGAGCGGCCCAGATCGCCAGCACCGGCAGCAGGGCGCGCGGGGCGGGCGGGTCGGCGCCGCGCACCAGCCGTCCGAGCAGCAGCCAGGCGGCTATCAGCAGGACCAGTCCGAAGTAGACGCCGACCAGGCCCAGGGCGGCGTGGACCGAGCTCGGGGCGAGGAGTTCCCGGACCGGCAGCGCGCCGGACGTCTCACCGCCCAGGGCGAGGGAGGCGGTACCGGCCAGACCGAGCATCTGGCAGCGGCGGAGATCGACGGGGAAAGCCATGGCCAACACTCGGTCAGCGTGTCAACGCAGGGTGGCCGGAAAGCGAAGCGGGGCGCTCCAGACGGCGGCCCGTGTGTGACCGCCGCGTGATCCGTCCCGGTCAGGGCATCACAGGAACCGCGAACTGGCCACCGGCCCCGAGGACGTGAGGCCGGCCCGGTCGCCCCGTAGCCAGGAGCCGCGGACGGCGGCGGCGAAGTCGGTGAGCGCCTCGACCGGGTCGGCGGGGCTCCGGCCGTCGCCCTCGTCGGGCGTGGCGTCGGCCGCCAGGATGTCGGCGGCGATCTCCCGCTCCGGCCGGTCGTCGGGGGCGCCGCGCTCCACGTTCCCGTCGTCGTCGGCGCGCAGTTGTCCCGCCCAGGGTGCCGTCGCCGACTGGTGGAGCAGGGCGACGCTGTCGGCGGTGACCACCGGAGGGTCGGTCCAGTTGCTCGCGTGCTCGTGCAGGACCTGCCCCGGAGCCCGTTCGAAGAGCCCGCCGATGACGTCCGGGCCCTGGTCGCCGACCGCTACCTCGTTCAGGTCGTAGGCGACGACTACGGTGTCCTCCCGGTGCGGCACGAACGGCTCGGCCGGCAGCTGGAGCACCTCGGCCGCGGCGAGTCCGAGGATCCTGCTGCTCCGGTCGGGCAGCAGGGACACGGAGGTGGGGCGCACCCCGGCGGCGTCGAGGATCGCCTGGAGCCGGAGCAGGCCCCGCAGACACTGGTCGTGGGAGTCCTGCAACCAGGCGTACCGCCCGGCCATGCCCGCGTCGAAGCCGTACGGGGACAGCGAGCCGAGCACGGTGCCGCCGATGACGTACTGCCAGCCCCGCAGATCGCCGCCGTCCAGCGGGCTCACCGGCTCGGCGCTCGTGGCCCGCTCCAGCATGCGGCGCTGGCGGGCCTGGGTCGGCAGCCACATGTCGTCGTCGGGGTCGGACAGCAGGGCGTGCTGACGGCGGGCGAGACCGAGGTCGCCGGACATGAGGGCGTTGAAGACCAGCAGGTAGCGGTCCGGCCAGTCGGTGAGGGCGCTCGCGCGTGCGGCGAGAAGGTCGGTCGCCTCGCGGTGGCGGCCCTCGCGTTCGTAGGCCGAGACCAGCTCCCGCAGGACCGGCACCGACTCCGGCGCCTGGTCCAGGGCCTCGCGCAGGGCGGGTATCGCGAGGTGGGGCACGCCGCGCTCGATGCAGGCGTACCCGAAGTCGTAGAGCGCCCTGGCCTTTCCGGGGCGGGCGGCGAGCGCGCCGGCCGCCTGGTGCAGATCCTCGAAGCCGGCCGCTTCGGCGGCCCGGGCGACCACGAGGGCGACCTCGCCCAGGGGCAGGTCGTCGGTGCCCTGCCGCAACTGGCGCAGCGCACCGGGGACGTCGCCCTCGTCGAGGGCGTCCCAGGCCTTGAGGAGTTCGGGGGTCTTCGGTCGGCGGTGCTTGCGCGAGAACATGAGGAGGATCTTCACCGAAGATCCGCATCTTCCTCAACCGCATTACGCAAGGGCGCGCAAGAAGGGCACGCAAGAGCAACTGCCCCACGGGGGCGGCCGTCAGAAGACCGACAGACCGGTGAGCGTCGTGAAGCGGTCCAGGGCGGCCACCCCGGCCACCGAGTTGCCGCGCTCGTCGAGGCCGGGGCTCCACACGCACAGCGTGCAGCGGCCCGGTACGACGGCGATGATCCCGCCCCCGACGCCGCTCTTGCCGGGCAGGCCGACCCGGTAGGCGAAGTCGCCCGCCGCGTCGTAGGTGCCGCAGGTCAGCATGATCGCGTTGATCTGCTTGGCCTGGCTGAGGCTGAGCAGCCGGGTGCCGTCGGCGCGGATGCCGTGGCGGGCCAGAAAGCCCGTGGCCAGGGCGAGGTCGGCGCAGGAGGCCGTGATGGAGCACTGCCGGAAGTACTGGTCGAGCAGGTCCGGAACGGGATTGTCGATGTTGCCGTACGACGCCATGAAATGGGCGAGGGCGGCGTTGCGGTCGCCGTAAGCGGTCTCGGAGGCGGCGACGTCCCGGTCGAAGTCCAGGGAGGCGTTGCCGCTCTCGGCACGCAGGAAGGCGAGGAGTTCGCCCGCGGCGTCGCCGGTACGGGTCTGGAGGCGGTCGGTGACGACGAGCGCGCCCGCGTTGATGAACGGGTTGCGGGGGATGCCGTTCTCGTACTCCAGCTGGATCAGGGAGTTGAAGGGGTTGCCGGAGGGCTCGCGGCCCACGTGCTCCCAGAGTTCGTCGCCCTCGCGGGCCAGGTCGAGCGCGAGGGTGAAGACCTTGGTGATGGACTGGGTGGAGAACGGCTCGCGCCAGTCGCCCACGCCGTACACCGTGCCGTCCGGCTCGGCGACGGCCATGCCGAAGCTGCGTGGGTCGCGGGCCGCGAGCGCCGGGATGTAGTCGGCGGGGCGGCCCCGGCCAGGAGTCCGCTCGATCTCGTCCGCGATCCGCTCCAGGATCGGCTGGAAGGTCAGTGACGACGTCGACGCTGCCATGATCACCATTGTGCCTTCCGGCCGGTCCCTTCGCGTGTCAGAGCTGATGTCTCCCCTGGTCAGACCAGGGACTGCCGGCTACCCGCCAGCACCTCGGGGCGCAGCAGACCGGCCAGGGTCTCGGCCGGCAACAGGCCCTTCTCCAGGACGAGTTCGGCCACCCCCCGGCCGCTGACCAGGGCCTCCTTGGCGATGTCGGTCGCGGCCGTGTATCCGATGTGCGGGTTCAGGGCGGTGACCAGGCCGATGGAGTTCTCCACGGTCCGGCGCAGGGCCTCGGTGTTGGCGGTGATGCCGTCCACACAGCGCTCGGCGAGGGTGAGGCAGGCCGCCCGCAGATGCGTGATGCTCTCCGAGAGGGAGTGCAGGATGATCGGCTCGAAGGCGTTGAGCTGGAGCTGTCCGGCCTCGGCGGCCATGGTGATGGCGACGTCGTTGCCGATCACCTCGAAGGCGACCTGGTTGACGACCTCCGGGATCACCGGGTTCACCTTGCCCGGCATGATCGACGAACCGGCCTGCACCGGCGGCAGGTTGATCTCCCCGAGCCCCGCGCGCGGACCGGACGACAGCAGCCGCAGGTCGTTGCAGCTCTTGGACAGCTTCACCGCGATCCGCTTGAGAACGCCGGACATCTGGACGAACGCGCCGCAGTCCTGGGTGGCTTCGACCAGGTTGGCGGCGGTGACCAGCGGCAGTCCGGTGATCTCGGCGAGGTGGCGGCGCGCGGACTCGGCGTATCCGGCAGGGGCGTTGAGCCCGGTGCCGATGGCCGTGGCGCCCAGGTTGATCTCATGGATCAGCTCGACGGCCTCGGCGAGACGGGACCGGTCCTCGTCGATCATGACGGCGTACGCCGAGAACTCCTGGCCGAGCGTCATCGGCACGGCGTCCTGCAACTGGGTACGGCCCATCTTGAGCACGTCCTGGAACTCGACCGCCTTGCGGGCGAAGGCGTCCTGGAGCACCGACATCGCCTTGAGCAGCCCGCGGACCGCGAACACCGTCGCGATCTTGACGGCGGTCGGGTAGACGTCGTTGGTCGACTGCCCGAGGTTGACGTCCTCGTTGGGGTGCAGATGCCGGTACTGCCCCTTCTCGTGGCCCAGCAGCTCCAACGCCCGGTTGGCGACGACCTCGTTGGCGTTCATGTTGGTCGAGGTGCCGGCGCCGCCCTGGATGACGTCGACGACGAACTGGTCGTGCAGCTTGCCGGACCTGATCTCCCGGCAGGCGGCGACGATCGCGGCGGCCTTCTGCGGCTCCAGCAGCCCGAGCTCCTCGTTGGCCCGGGCGGCGGCCTCCTTGACGGCGGCGAGGGCGTCGATCAGGTGCGGGTACGCGGAGATCGGTGTCCCGGTGATGGGGAAGTTCTCGGTCGCGCGCAGGGTGTGGACACCCCAGTAGGCGTCGGCGGGAATGTCACGGTCGCCGAGCAGATCGTGTTCGCTACGGGTGACGACGGTCATGAGGGAACGGGTTCTCTTTCCATGCTGATGAGGCCGAGCGCCCCATCAGGGGCGCGGGGCGTGGTGGATGTGCGGCTACCGCCGCGCGGGCGCGACAAGCCACGAACAACCCGCAGCCGCCGCACCAGGGATCCGGCAGATCCTTAGGCGCAGGCCGAAACGACGACCGGCTCCAGCGAGCGAACGGGCCGCACGCACCCGACCGCCTGACCGCCCCCGAGGAGCGCCTCGCCCTGGAACTCGGTGAGCAGCTCAGGGGCGACCCCGGCGAAGGCGAGCGCCGCCGCGGCAACCGGCACCCGCGCCCGGTTCGCCCCGTCGGCGATCTTCACGGCGACGGCCCGGCCATCCGGCAGCGCGGCGACCTGGACGCCCTCGAAACCGTCCTTCACGAGCAGCCCCGGCACGGCCCGCATCAACGCCGCCACATCCCGCCCGGAGCCGGAGGCCATCTCGGCGTGCTCACGCATGGCGTCGGCGACCCGGGCCTCGGGCGTACCCGGCGCCGCCGTGGTGATGCGGGCAGCCGCGCGGGCCAGACCGTGCAGCGAGACGGAGAACAGCGGCGCCCCGCACCCGTCGACGGTCACCCGCGCGATCCGCTGACCGGTGAGGTCCTCGACGATCTCGGCGATCGCCTGCTGAAGGGGGTGCCCGGGTTCGAGGTAGTCCTCCAGGGGCCAGCCGTTGAGCCGGCAGGTGTACAGCATGGCCGCGTGCTTGCCGGAGCAGTTCTGGGCGAGCCGGGAGGGCAGTCGGCCCTCCCGCACCCAGGCGTCCCGCACGACCGGGTCGAACGGCATGTCGGGGACGTTGCGCAGATCGTCCTCGGTGAGCCCGGCGAGTTCGAGGATGCGCCGGGTGCCGGCGAGGTGGCGTTCCTCGCCGGAGTGGCTGGCCGCGGCGAGCGAGAGCAGCTCGCCGTCGAGCGGCAGCCCGGCCCGCGCCATGGCGACGGCCTGTACGGGCTTGAGCGCCGAGCGCGGGTAGAAGGCGGCCTCGATGTCACCGAGCTGGAACCGTACGTCGCCGTCGGCGCCGAGGACGACGACGGAGCCGTAGTGGATGCCTTCGATCATTCCGCCGCGTATGAGGTGGGCGACGGGGGCGTGGAGGGGTTCGCGGACAAGGGGTGCGTCCGCGGGGGAACTGCTGAACATCATTTCCTGCTTCTGGGGTGCGCCTTGCGGATCACGCGTCGGCGGCGGTGGATTCGGTCTCGTGGGACGCGCGGGCGACCCGGCCGCGGACGGCGAACCATCCGGCGACCAGCGCCCCGGCGATCAGCGGCAGGCACTGCACGGTGGTGCGGCCGGCGCCGCCGTCGGCGTACATGAGGACCAGGACGGAGGCGAGGAAGGCCAGCGTCACGAGTTCGGTCCAGGGGGATCCCGGCAGTCGGTAGCCGGGGCGGGTGAGGTCGCCCTTCTGGGTCTTCTGCCAGAAGAGCAGGTGACAGATCATGATCATGCCCCAGGTGGCGAGGATGCCGATCGCCGCGAAGTTCAGCACGATCTCGAACGCCTCGGCGGGGACGACGAAGTTGAGGCCGACGCCGAGGACGCAGACGCCGCTGGTCAGCAGGATGCCGCCGTACGGGACCTGGCTGCGGCTCATCACCGAGGTGAACTTGGGGGCGGAGCCGGACATCGCCATGGAGCGCAGGATGCGGCCGGTGGAGTAGAGGCCGGAGTTGAGCGAGGACATGGCCGCGGTGAGGACGACGAGGTTCATCACGCCGCCCGCCGCCGGGATGCCGATGTTGGACAGCACGGTCACGAAGGGGCTCTGGCCGGCCGTGTACTTGTTCCAGGGCAGCAGCATCGAGAGCAGGACGACCGAGCCGACGTAGAAGAGGCCGACACGCCACATGATCGAGTTGATCGCCTTGGGCATGATCTTCTCGGGGTTCTCGGTCTCCCCAGCGGCGACGCCGACCAGTTCGACGGAGGCGTAGGCGAAGACGACGCCCTGGATGATCAGCAGCATCGGCAGCAGGCCGTTGGGAAAGACACCGCCGTTGTCGGTGATCAGGGCCGGGCCGGGGTGGTGGCCGTCGATCGGGTGCTGGGTGGCCAGCAGGAAGATGCCGATCAGCATGAACGCCACGAGCGCGCCCACCTTGATGATGGCGAACCAGAACTCCAGCTCGCCGAACATCTTCACCGAGATGAGGTTCACCATCAGGACGACCGCGAGCGCGATGAGGGCGATCACCCACTGCGGTATGTCGGAGAACATGCCCCAGTAGTGCGTGTAGAGGGCGACGGCGGTGATGTCGGCTATCCCGGTGGTCGCCCAGTTCAGGAAGTACATCCACCCGGCGACATAGGCGCCCTTCTCACCGAGGAACTCCCGGGCGTACGACACGAAGGCGCCCGAGGAGGGCCGGTACAGGACGAGTTCGCCGAGGGCGCGCACGACCAGGAAGGCGAAGACCCCGCAGACCGCGTAGGCGATGAACAGGGACGGGCCGGCGTCGGCGAGTCGGCCGCCGGCACCGAGGAACAGGCCGGTGCCGATGGCTCCGCCGATGGCGATCATGTTGACGTGCCGGGACTTCAGCGACTTGCTGTAGCCGACGTCTCCGGCGTCGACGTGACCGGCCGAGGGGCGCGTCTCTTCCTTGAGGTGCTGTTCGCTCACGCCTCGGGTCCGCCTTCCGTGGTGCTGTCCGTGCGCGCGGGGCGCACGATGTCGGTGAGGGTGGTCTCGACGCGGTCCAGGTGGTGGGCCATGGCGTCGGTCGCGTCGAGTTCGGAACCGTCGATCAGTGCCTCGACGATGGCCCGGTGCTCGCGGTTGGACTGCTCGCGGCGGCCACCCAGCTCGTTGAGGAAGGCCGACTGACGCGCCAGTGCGTCGCGGATCTCCTCGATGACCCGGCGGAAGACCGGGTTCTGGGCGGCCTCCGCCACGGCGAGATGGAAGAGGGTGTCCATCGCCACCCAAGCGGTGGTGTCCGTCTCCCGCTCCATGCGGTCGAGCAGATGGGCCAGGTGGTCGAGGTTCTCCGGGGTGCGGCGCAGCGCCGCGTACCCGGCGACCGGGATCTCGACATGGCGGCGCACTTCCAGCAGGTCGCTGGCCGCGTAGTCGCCGAAGGTGGGGTCCTCGACGGCGTTGGCGACGACGAAGGTGCCCTTGCCGGTCTTGGAGACGGTCAGCCCCATGGTCTGCAGGGCCCTGAGGGCCTCGCGCAGGACCGGGCGGCTGATCTCGAGGGTGCGGCACAGCTCCGCCTCGGAGGGGAGCTTGTCGCCCACGGCGTATTCACCGCGCTCGATGGCGCCACGCAGATGCGCCAGTACGGCCTCCATGGCGCTGATGCGACGCGGGGGCTGTCCGGCTGTCCGGCTGTCTGACAGGTTCACGGGAGAGATACTCCGGGCGAGCCCTGGGTGGTGTCAAGGGAACCAAGGGGGGAGATTCACCGCGCGTGACGCCGGTGCCTTGCTGGGCGCTCGCGGGACGGCCCCGGGGTGGCCTCGCGCCGGGCTCGGTCCGGTGACGCGGCGGACTCGGTCCGGTGAGGGGGCCGGGCTCGATCCGACGAGGGGGTCGGGCTCGATCCCGGCGACGGGGCCGGGCTCGATCTCGGTGACATGGCTGGTCCGGCTGTGGACACGGGTCCGGTCCGACTGTGGGCACGGGTCCGGTCCGCCACGAGCACGCCGCCGGTTCGGCTACCAGCACGGTCCGGTTCGGCCACGAGCACGCCGCCGGTTCGGCTACGACCACACCGCGTGAGCCACCGACACGCCCAGGAACGCCGCGCCGAGGCCGGTGATCACGCTGCCCACGGCGTTGGCGAGGGCGTAGCGCCCCGCCCCTGCCTCGGCCAGCCGCAGGGTCTCGTGGGAGAACGTCGAGTACGTGGTCAGGGCCCCGCACAGTCCGGCGCCGAGCAGCAGCTGAAGGTGGCTGCCCGCCACCCCCGCGGCCACCGCGCCGGTGAGCAGGCCGAGGATCAGGCTGCCGCCGACGTTGGCCACAAAGGTGCCCCAGGGGAACACCGAGTCATGGCGGGACCGCACCGCGCGGTCGGTGAGGTGGCGCAAGGGCGCGCCGATCATGGCGCCCGCGATCACCAGGAGCCAGTTCACGTCGAGCTGTCACCCTTCGTGTCGGGGCCGGTCGGCCTGGTCATGGCTGCCTCCGTCCCAGGACGCGGCGGGTGGCGGCGCTCGCCAGCCAGACCGCCGTCAGCGCCGCGACGAGCGTGGCGGCGAGGTAGGCCAGTGCGGTGCCGGGGTGACCGCCGTCCACGAGCTGCTGGATGTCGACGGCGTACGTCGAGAAGGTGGTGAAGCCACCGAGGACGCCGGTTCCGAAGAAGGGGCGGACGAGGCGGTGGGCGGCCCACGCCTCGGTGATGACCACCATGAACACCCCGATCAGGGCGCAGCCGAGGACATTGACCCAGAAGGTGGCCCAGGGGAAGCCGCCCGGCTGGGCCGGCCACCAGAGGGTCGCAGCGTAACGGGCGCTCGCGCCGATGGCACCGCCGAGCGCGACCACCGCGACCACCGGCGCCTGGCCCCGCCGGTCGGGGCGCCGGGGTGTGACGGCGGGGGCGCGTGGGCTCTCGGCCTCAGGGCCTGTCATGGTCGTACCTCTCCTACTCGCCAGGCCCGGGCACGCGGGCGCGGATCGCAAGTAGGGACCGTTGGCGGTGTGTGCACCGCGGTTCGGGTACGGCGGGCCCCACCGCCGCGCCGCGAGGACGATCGCGGCCGGTGAGAAGCCTAACCCCGGCGTCTTCGGAAGGTGACTTCGGGACGGGCGGGTCACTTCGGGACGGGCGCCTCGCAGACCGCCAGGCCCCGCTCCCACAGGCTCCCGAGGATCAGCCGGCCGCCGGTCTCGCAGACGCTGGTGACCATGCGGAAGCGGGAGTGGCGGCGGGTCAGGTGCTGCAGGACCCGGCCGGTGTCGTCGACGGCGAGCACGCCGATCGTGCCGGTGGGGCGGAAGGGGGCGTGGACGGCGACGCGTGCGGCGGCACAACGTACGGCGGGGGTGGCACGGTGCAGCAGGTCCAGTGGGGGGACGCGCGGGCCGGCCAGGGCCACCCGGATCGGGCCGTCCGGTGTGCCGCGCCAGATGTTGTCCGGCATGCCCGGCAGGTTCTCGACGAAGGGCTCGCTCCGGCCGGCCCGCGGCCCGGTGAGCCAGTAACGAGTGAGGCGGTACGCGCTTGTCTCGGCGACGACGAGGAAGGAGCCGTCGGCGCTCGCGGTGAGGCCGTTGGCGAACTGGAGCCCTTCCAGGAGGACTTCGGGGGTGTCGTTGCCCGGCGCGAGGCGCAGGAGCCGGCCCGTCGCCGTGTGTTCGACGAGATCTCCGATCCAGTGCTCCAGAGGGTGGCGACGACTGCTGACGGTGAAACAGACGCTGCCGTCGGACAGGGCCACGACATTGCTGCAGAACCGCAGCCGCTCCCCAGCCACCGAGTCGGCCAGGACGCGCACGGTTCCGTCGGTGAGGTCGACGCGGAGCAGTCCGCGTTCGGCGTCGCACACCAACAGGACGTTTTCCGGGAGCAGTTCGAGGCCGAGGGGCCGGCCGCCGGTCTCGGCGAGCGTCTCGACGCGGGCCTCGGCCTTCGGCTCCGCGAGTCCGTCGACGCGCAGGATCCGGCCGTCCTCGACGCCGGTCAGGACCCGGCCGTGTGCGTCGGCGACGACATCCTCCGGGCCCCGGCCGCCGACGTCGACGTAACGGAGGGGTGTGAGAGCGGTGGGTCGGTCCATGCGCTGTTGCTACCAGCCCTTCTCGAACATACGGGCGACTTCGGCGACACGGACCTCGTCACGGCGGTAGTACAGGCGTCGCCGGATCCGCTTGGTGCGCAACAGGCCGAGGGCCACGAGCAGGGAGAGGTGGGTCTCGGCGGCCTTGCGCGGTACGCCGAGCTTCGCGGCCACGGCGTGTGCGCTGACTCCGTCGTCGGTCAGGTCGGCATGGCGCTGCGCCGGGAAGTGCGCGACCGGGTCCTTCAGCCACTCCAGGATGTCCAGCCGTCGCTCACCGACGGGAGCCCTCAGCATGTCGCCCCCTTCCGATCCGGCCTCCTCGTGCCGGGTGTTCCCACTGTCCCGCAGTCCAGGCTTGGGCGTACGCACTTCACACGGCTTGTCCGATACCGGACCCGCGGAGGTGGATCGTGGGCGCCGCGTACTGATGCGCATGCAGTAGTTGCACAGTCAACGAATGGCGGGATCGGTGCTACCGTGCCCATATGGCAGTGAAGACGGCCGACACAGGGCTCGAGGAACGGTGGCGGGACATCCTGTCGGTGCACGCGCGCACGATGTGCGAGATCGACCGCGTCCTGCACCCGCACGGCCTGGGCGCGAGCGACTTCGAGGTCCTCGACATCCTGGCGTCCGCCGCGCCCCGGCAGGGCGAGCAGTGCCGGGTGCAGAACCTGGTCGGACGCGTCCACCTCAGTCAGAGCGCGCTGTCCCGGCTGATCGGCAGGCTGGAGAAGGACGGCCTGGTGGAGCGCTCGGTCTGCGCGGAGGACCGGCGCGGTGTGTACGTCACCCTGACCCGCAAGGGCCGTGATCTGCACACGGAGGTTCTGCCGCTGCAACGGGAGGTACTGGGACGGATGCTGGGCGGCTGATGCGGGCACGGGGATGGGGATGGGGCCGCAGCTGCGGTGCCGCCGCTCATCCCCATCCCCTCGCTCTTTCCCTCGCTCCTCCCCCGCTCTTCGCCTTCGCTCGCTCCGCGGCGCTACGGCCGGGCCAGCAGCGTCCGTACGCCCTCCGAGGTCAGCGTCAGAGGGTGGGTGGACCCGGCGTCTATCGTCAGGGCCAGCTCGTCCGCGGGCCACTGCGAGGCGAGTGCGCCCAGCGGCACCAGTCGGTACCGGGAGACGTACGGCAGCAGCTCGGCCATCGCGGGCTCGGAGGTGAACACCGGCACCACCGGCTCCCCGCCCGGCCGCTCGATGACCGGGAGCGCCACGGCTCCGGGGTCCATGGCGTCGTCCTCGTTGGCGTCGTCGGGGACGGGGACGAGGACGTCGCTGCTCGCGAGCGTGTCCATCGCCGCCCTGTCCTCGGTGTTACCGGCCAGCGCGTCCAGCGCCTGCCGCGCCGGTGTGGCGGTGTTGTCGTTCGCGGGTGTCTCCATGGCAGATCCCCTGGTAGCGGCGTTCGTCCGACCCGCCCGGGACGTGATCGTCCCCGAGGCGGTCCTGCTCACGTACCCCATCCGGAGTGAGGCATTCCTATTGCCGTCCAGGGGATCGGGGATGAGAGATCAACGGAGTGTGACGTGCGATCAGTCGTAGCCTGAAGAGAAGGGACAGGCTCCCGTCCTCATGGGCGCGGGAGGCGGGTATGCGTTACGACGACCGCAGGATGGCCGGGCGGCTGCTGGCCGAGCGGCTCGAGGAGCTGCGCGGCCGGGACGTGGTGGTGCTGGGCCTGCCGCGGGGCGGGATGCCGGTGGCGGCGGAAGTGGCCCGGCGGCTCGGTGCCCCGCTGGATGTGCTGGTGGTCCGCAAGCTGGGCGTCCCCCGGCAGCCGGAGTGGGGCTTCGGGGCGATCGGGGAGCACGGGATCCGGGTCCTCAACCCGGACGTGATCGACGAGGCCGGCCTGGATCCGACCGGGCAGGAGGCCGTGGAGGCGGCCGAGCGGGCCGAACTGGAACGGCGTGTGCGCAGCTACCGGCAGGAGCGGGACGCGGTGCCGCTCGCGGGACGTACGGCCGTGGTGGTGGACGACGGGCTCGCCACCGGCGCCACGGCCGAGGCGGCCTGCCGGGTGGTACGCGGCCGGGGCGCGGCGCGGATCGTGCTGGCCGTGCCCGTCGGGGCGGCCCACAGCGTGGCACGGCTGCGGCAGGTGGCCGACGACGTCGTCTGTCCGCAGCCGCACTGGAGCCTCGGTTCGGTGGGCGCCTGGTACCGGGACTTCACCCAGGTCGAGGACGCCGAGGTCACAGCCCTGCTCGCGCAGGGCGGGCCGTCGCCGTCCCCCTCCCCCGCCGGGTCGTCGTCGGACGACGAGGTGCTGATCCCGGCCGCGGGCGCGCGGGTCGGCGCCCGGCTGGTCGTGCCGGACGGTGCGCCGGAGGTGGTGGCGTTCGCGCACGGCAGCGGCAGTGGCAGGCATAGCCCGCGCAACCGGTACGTCGCCACCGCCCTCAACCGCGCGGGCCTGGCCACCCTGCTGCTGGACCTCCTCACCGACGACGAGGCACACGACCGGCACAACGTCTTCGACATCCTGCTGCTCGCCCGGCGCCTGCATGGCGCGTCGATGTGGCTGCGCCGGGAAACCGGGCTGCCCGTGGCCTACTTCGGGGCGAGTACCGGAGCCGCCGCCGCGCTGGAGGCCGCCGCGATCTCCGATTCGGAGATCCGCTCCATCGTCTCCCGCGGTGGCCGCCCCGACCTGGCGACGCCGGCGGCGCTGACCCGGCTGCGCGCACCGACCCTGCTGATCGTCGGCAGCCGCGACACCCAGGTCCTCAGCCTCAACCGCCTCGCGGGCGACCGGATGCACTGCGAGCACCGGATCGCCGTAGTCCCCGGCGCCACCCATCTCTTCGAGGAACCCGGCACCCTCACCACCGTCGCCGAACTGGCCCGCGACTGGTTCACCGCCCACCTCGGCCACCCCACCTCGCGAACACCCCGCCGTTCCGCGTAGCCCGAGGCGACGACTCCTCCCGTGCGCCGGACCCGGAAGCCGTACCGATCAGCGCCGCCCGTCGGTATCGCCGTCCGCGTCACCGTCGCCCCCGGCTTCGGTGGCGCCGCGATGGGACAGGAACCGGCACGGCAGCGCCCGCTCCTCCGCTCCCCCGGCCCCGTCCCGCACCACCCGGTACACGGACGCACCCGGTGTCCGAGACACCGTCTCCGTGAGCCGGCCGTCCGTGAAGAGGGCGCCGGCGCCGTCGTCGAGGGCCCAGCCGTCGGGCAGGTCACCGGCCGCCACGGCCGAGCGGTAGGAACGGCGGCGTCCGGGTTCGCTGTCGTAGTGCGGGCACACCGAGCCCGGCAGCAGGCCGAGGCCGTCCGGCAGGAAGGTCAGCGGGCCGAAGGAGTCGGTGTGCGAGCCCTCGGCCCAGCAGTTGGCGCCCGCGCTGGCCTCGCGGTCGGACCGCTCGCGCCGAGCGCGGTCAGGAACTTCTCGATGTAGCCGGGCGCGTCACCGCTGGCAGTGGGCAGGAAGCACACCTTGGGCTGGGGAGTCCGCGCGTGTCCCAGCACCCAGTCGTCCAGCAGCCCGTCCTCGTCGGTGGAGAAACCCCCACCCAGGAGAGCCAGACGGTGCGGGTGGCTCACGTCGTCTCCTCCGGCAGTTCGGTCGCCGTCTTCACACGCACCAGCGGACCGTACAGGTCCGGCAGGTGCAACGCCTGCTGGGACCCGGGATCACCGACGCCGAACCCCATGCAGGTCAGCCGGTGTCGGGCCGCAAGGCATGGGTGCGCAGGGCCAGTAGGGCCTCGAAGCGGAAGCGTGGGTCGTCGAGGCGGTCGCCGAACAGGGTTTCCAGTTGACGCAGTCGTTTGCGGGCCGTCTGCGGATGGATGCCGAGTGCCTGGGCGACCTCGGGAGCCGTCCGGCCCCAGGACATCAGCAGGGCGTCCAGGGTCTCGGCGAGCCGGGCCGCCCGTCCCGTGGGCAGGTCGGCGAAGACAGCCAGTACCCGACGGCCGAGCAGCCGCCCGATGGGGGCGCCTCGGAGCAGATGCAGCTCGGCCAGTTCGTCGTCGACGTGCAGGAAGGCTCCTTCGTCCGCTTCCGCCGGCAGCTGCGCGCGCCGGTCGAGGGCGAGCCGTGCGCACTGGAGGGACAGCCATGTCTCGGGCGGGGGTACGGCGGGGCCCACGACAGCGACACGGCCGCGGGTGGCGGCCCGAACCCGGTCGATAAGCCCGCCGGTCAAGGGCTCGGGCACGATCAGGACGAGGTCGCCGCCCCGGTTGACGGAGAGCAGGTGGGTGTCCGCGCCGGGCACGGGAAGACGCCCCGTGGAGCGCACCACCACGCATGCCACGGTCTGCGGCAGCGCCCAGTGGGCACGCTCGGCCAACGGCCCCAGCGGGGCGCCTTCATGGCCTCTCGGCTGGTCCAACAGCCGCTCCACCAGAGCCCGGCGGGCTCGCTTCACCTCGCCCTCCGAGCGCAGCTGCGCCGCGAGGAAGCCTTTCACCGCCTCGTTGGACAGGACGTTGATGTGGATCAGCACGGCGTCGTGCAGCGTGAGGACGACCTCGGGCGGCAGCGAGGCCTCGTGCACGATCTCGGCGTAGCGCCGGCTGCCCACCCGGGCGCCGACCCGGAAGGCGGCCTGGATGCCGTCCGTCGTACGGCCGTTGAGGAACTCGACCCGGCCCAGATTCCGGAAGTGGGCGATGTGGTGGTCCTGTGCACTGTCGGGGTGCTCGATCAGTTCGGCGAACTGGTGCACGGCCCGACGGATCGACTCGGTCAGGTCGCGGCCCGCGGCGGAGTCATGGGCACGGCGGTAGGCGGACACCTCGTCGCGGATGGCCCGGGTCATCTCCTTGACGATGCTCTCGGTCCGCGAGCGGATCAGCGCGGCCAGCGCCGGGGGCAGCTCGTGCCAGGGCTGACGCGTGAACGTCTCGTCCTGTGACGTCATCGCGGTGGCTCCGTCTCGGGCTGGGGGCGGCCGGGGGCAGGGCGGGGTCGGCTCGCGGTGGGTGGCAGGCAGTGGTGCACACGGAAGCTGCCCCTGGTGAGGCGCAGCGCGGGAAAGGTGTCACGCCCCTGACACCTTTCCCGTCTCTCCCGCGGCCGTCCTGGTCGCTCGCCCGCGGGCGACGCGAGTGTGGATCCGACGTTACGCGCCAGTAGCTTCCGTGTCTCTCCCCTGTGCCGAGGAATCACCCTGTGGTGATCGACACCTTGTGACCAGGTCACACGGATCCGCTGCCGCACCCCACGACATCCAGGCAGAGGAGCACCCCTCATGCGCGCTCGCAGACTCCGGCCCACCCGCCGGCGCCTTCTGGCCTCGTCGCTCGCCGGGCTCACCGCCACCGTCTGTATCGGCGTGGCCGGCGTGGACCGGTCCCAGGCGACCTCCGGCAGGAACGATGCCGCGCCGGTCGCGGCGGCGACCGACCCGGTCGGCCCTCCCCAGGACGACTTCGGCTCGGCGTTCGCCTACTCCCTCGCCCATCCCACGGCCGTCCCATCGGGCGCCAACGACTTCACCTGCCGTCCCGGCGCCGCTCATCCGCGTCCCGTCGTCCTGGTGCACGGCACCATGGAGAACCGCTACGACAACTGGGCGGAACTGGCTCCACGGCTCAAGCAGGCTGGCTACTGCGTCTTCGCCCTCAATCACGGCGGCAGTTCCGGTGCCCTGCTCGGCACCGAGGACATGGTGGCCTCGGCCCGGCAGCTGGCGGACTTCGTCGACCGGGTGCGGAGCGCCACGGGGGCGGCGAAGGTCGACCTGGTCGGGCATTCGCAGGGCGGCATGATGCCGCGCTACTACATCAAGAACCTCGGGGGCGCGAGCGAGGTCGACAAGCTCGTCGCCCTCACCCCGTCCAACCACGGCACGACGTTCTCGGGTCTGGGCCTCCTCGCCCTGGCCGTGCCCGGGGGCGACGCACTGCTCGGGACGGGCTGCGAGGCGTGCAGCCAGCAGCTCATCGGCTCGGACTTCCTGCGGGACCTCAACGCGGGCGGGGAGACCGACCCCGGCATCGACTACACCGTGATCACCACCCGGTACGACGAGGTCGTCACCCCGTACACCTCGGCCTACCTCGACCGGGCCTCGAACGTCACCAACATCAAGCTCCAGGACCTGTGCCCGGCTGAGTTCACCGACCATGTCGACATCAGCTACAACGACCTGGCCCAGCGCCTCGTCCTGAACGCCCTCGACCCGGACCGGGCCCGGCGTCCCGTCTGCTGAGGCCCCCGCCCCCCGTGGCCGCGCGGCTCACCCGCGCGGCCACGGGGTAGCGTCTCAGCACTGCCCGATCTCAGGGCTGCCTGGTCTCAGCGCAGCCTGCTCTCAGCGCAGCCTGCTCTCAGCGCTGCTCGGTCTCCGCGCAGGCGCCGGCGGCGCAGGCCGTCAGCCACGCGTCGAAGTCGGCGTCGTAACGGGTGCCGATGTCGGTCGCGTAGACGGCGTGACCGCCCGCGTAGTCGCCGACCCGGAAGCGGGCGAGCATGCGCTGGATGTCGGCCGGGTGCTTCTCGAACATGTACCGGACCGCGAGATAGCCCCACGGGTATGTGCGGGCCACGTCGCTGTTGGTGTACGTGTTCTGGAACAGGGTGCTCAGCCGGTAGGTGTGTCTGCCCGCCTCGGCCACCGCCTGGTCGTAGGTGAGGCCGCGGTAGCCGTAGGAGACGTACTCGGCGAGTCCCTCGATCCACCAGACGTCCGGCACCGAGGTCTGCTGGGCGAAGTCGCCCTTCATGTCGAACCGGGCGTCGAGGTAGTGCGTGTACTCGTGGTTGAGGTTCCAGATCCTGGCGGCGTGCTGGTCGTCCTGGCTCTTCTGGTACATGACCGCGAACGGCTCGTTGCCGGGATCTGCCGGGTCGCCGATCAAGGTCATGCCGCCGTTGTCCGTGCTGATGCCGAAGATCGCTCCGGCGTAGGTCCGGTAGTCCTCGCGGCTGGCGAAGACGAACAGGTCGAGGGTCGACAGATACTGCCCCGGGATGGGCCCGTCGTCCTTGACCAGGTCGTGGACGTACGCGTCCTGGCCCCGTACGTCGGCGCATGCCCCGGCGAGGTCGGCGGAGGTGAGCGACTGGGCCCGGAAGGTGAGCGTGGCGTCGCAGTCGTGGGTGATCGGCAGGGCGGCGCGCGTCAGTCGGCCGGTGAGGTCGCAGACGCCGTAGTAGGCGCAGTCGGTGCCGTCGTAGGCGTCGGCCTGGATGGCGACGGCCACCCAGAGACCCGCCGTGGGGCCGGTGATCCGGGTGAGGTCCAGCAGGTGCCTGGCCTTGGGTCGGACGGTGGTCCGCAGCGGCGGGTGCTCGACGTGCCGGGTCAGGGTCATCCCGGCGTTGGAGGCGAGGTAGGCGCGGTCGGTGCCGAGCAGGTCCAGGTGGTCGCGCGCGAAGGCGTGCAGAGTACGCAGGACGGACGGATCGGCTGCGACCGCCCTGATGTACTCCGGGTTCCAGTTGCCGCGCCACAGCGGGGTGTGGACGGCGTTGACGGACGCCAGCATGCTGGGGATGGCGTCGTAGGAATGGTCGTAGTCCCACAATGTCCGCTGGTAGAACCGCAGATAGCGGGCCTGCTGGTCGGCGCTGTCGGTGAGGATGACGACCTCGCTCAGCACATCGCCGTTGGCTGCGCTGACATCCCGGGAGTGCGGGCGGGCGAAGAAGGCGTCCAGGCCGCGGACGGTGTGCTGGGCCAGGGACGGGCCGTACGGGCCGACGTCGGCCGGGTTGTTGAACTGCACGTAGTAACCGGCCCGCAGGAACAGCACGAGCTGCCAGACGCGGCCGGAGTTGTCGCCGCGATAGGCCCGTGCCCTGCTCGTGAACGCCCTCGCGACGGCGACCATCTGGGCCTCGCGGAAGACGGCGCGCGCGTCGGTGCCGGTGACCGCGAAGAGGGTGTTGACGCAGCTGGTGGTCGATGCCTTGACGAACGCGACGAGCTCGGCGCCGGTCCTGCGTCCGAAGTCGGCCGGCGTGCACGGCGCCGCCTTAGGACCGGCCGCCACACTCGGCCGCGGGGAGGCGGAAGGCGTCAGCGGCGGCAGGAGGGACGGGCTGACCGGGCGGTCCTGTACGGCGGGACGGGCGTCGGAGTGGACGGCCGGGCCGGTCGGCGGTGGCGGTGATGCCGGCCTCGCGGGTGTGGCCGCAGCGGGGACCGGGTCGGGCCGGGCGGCGAGTGCCGGGGTCGACAGCAGGCCGGTGAAGGTGACGCTGGCGGCGAGCGCGGACGCCATGCGTCTGGGCAGCACGAAGCTGTAGCGCATCGGGATTCCTCCACGGACGGATGCGCCTCGGAGTGGGGTGCTGAGGCGTGTGAGGCACTGTCTCAGCGCCATCGGACCCCAACAATGGCGTGTGACATAGCACATGGCGCCGACGGGCCATAACGCGCGGGCACCGACAGGGACGTCCGCGCGGGCGCCGACAGACGCGTCCGCGCGGGCACTGACGGGAAGGTCCGGTTCGGGGCGCGGCTGCGCTACGCCCCGGGTACGCTCCAGGTCCGCGCGGCCCAGGTCCTCAAGTGCGGGGACTGCGCGACGAGTTGGCGGTGGGCGTCGGCCGCGGACTGGAACATGGCGTCGGCCACGTCCTCGGGAACGGCCGTACGCCGCCAGGCCAGCACGTATCGACACCACAGCGGCGACCCGGCCAGCGGCTTGACGACCACGTGCGGGACGGGCCGCATGGTGGGCTGCACCACGGCCACGCCCAGCCCGTCGGCGATCATCCCCTGCAACTGCTGCTGGTCGCCGAGGAATTCATGGGTGACCGCGGGGGCGAACCCGGCCGCGCTGCAAGCCGCGTAGAACACGCCCGGCCAGCCGGCCCCGTCGTCCGGCGTCAGGAACCACGCCTCCTCGGCGAGGTCGGAGAGCGCGACCTGGGATCGCTGTGCGAGCGGATGCCGGGAGGGCAGCGCCACGAACGTCGGCTCGGTGACGATCCCGCGGTGGGCGACCGCGTCGGAGTGCTCGAGCTCCCGGCCGGGGTAGTCGGCGGCGATGGCCGCGTCCACCTCGCCCTCCTCCAGCAGTTCGACGATGCGCGAGGAGGCGTACACACTGCTCACGGCGAGCGAGAGGTCCGGCAGCCGGGTACGGACGCCGGACATCATGCCCGCCAGCATCGGCGAGTTGGTCGCCGCCACCCGCAGGGTCCGGCGCTCGGGTCCGGCGCCGGAGGCGGGGCGGCGGCCGATGGCGGCGGCGCGGGCCAGGACGTCCCGCGCTTGAGCGACCACCTCGAAGCCGTAGGGCGTCAACCGCACTCCGGCCGGGCCGCGTTCGAACAGCGACTCTCCGAAGTACCGCTCGATCCTCCTGAGTTGGGTGCTCATGGCGGGCTGCGAGTAGCCCAGCTCCGCCGCGGCCCGGCCCACGCTTCCCGCATCGGCGATCGCGCACAGCACGCGCAGATGCCGTAGCTCCAGCTCCACCCTTCGCCCTTCCTCGGCCGCCGCGACGGCAGCGGCGCGAATACTCCCGTCATATTGCACCTCAGACAGCGCCCAAATTACCGCAAAATCGGGCACTTCCAGGCCGCTCGGACCCCCCTTTGAAGGATAGTCGCACCCTGCGGTTAGCATATGAGCGCCACCTAGCTCGAAAGATAGGCCCGTGACTGTCAACGACGACTCGTTCACCAATTGGAAGAACCGCGAGGAGATCGCGGAGTCGATGATCCCGCTCATCGGGAAGCTGCACCGGGAGCGGGACGTCACCGTCCTCCTCCACAGCCGCTCCTTGGTGAACAAGTCGGTGGTCAGCATCCTCAAGACCCACCGGTTCGCCCGCCAGATCGCCGGTGAGGAGCTCTCGGTCACCGAGACGCTGCCGTTCCTCCAGGCCCTCACCGCGCTCGACCTCGGCCCGTCGCAGATCGACATCGGCATGCTGGCCGCCACGTACAAGAGCGACGACCGCGGCCTGTCCGTGGAGGCCTTCACCGCCGAGGCCGTCGCCGGTGCCACCGGCGCGAACAAGATCGAGGGCAGTGAGGGACGCGACGTCGTCCTCTACGGCTTCGGCCGCATCGGCCGTCTCGTCGCCCGCCTGCTGATCGAGAAGGCCGGCTCGGGCAACGGGCTGCGGCTGCGCGCCATCGTCGTCCGCGGCGGCGGTGACCAGGACATCGTCAAGCGGGCCTCGCTGCTGCGCCGTGACTCCATCCACGGCCAGTTCCAGGGCACGATCACGGTCGACGAGGCCAACAGCACGATCAACGCCAACGGCAACGCGATCAAGGTGATCTACGCCAACGACCCCAGCGAGGTCGACTACACGGCGTACGGCATCAAGAACGCCATCCTCATCGACAACACCGGCAAGTGGCGCGACCGCGAGGGCCTGTCCAAGCACCTGCGGCCGGGCATCGACAAGGTCGTCCTGACCGCTCCGGGCAAGGGCGACGTCCCGAACATCGTGCACGGCGTCAACCACGACACGATCAAGCCGGACGAGCAGATCCTGTCCTGCGCCTCCTGCACCACCAACGCCATAGTCCCGCCGCTGAAGGCCATGGACGACGAGTTCGGTGTGCAGCGCGGGCATGTGGAGACCGTCCACTCGTTCACCAACGACCAGAACCTGCTGGACAACTATCACAAGTCCGAGCGTCGTGGCCGCAGCGCGGCGCTGAACATGGTCATCACCGAGACCGGTGCCGCCTCGGCCGTCGCCAAGGCGCTGCCCGACCTCAAGGCGAAGATCTCCGGCAGCTCGATCCGTGTCCCCGTGCCGGACGTCTCGATAGCGATCCTGAACCTCCAGCTCGCCCGCGAGACGTCCCGTGAGGAAGTCCTCGACTACCTGCGCGATGTGTCGCTGACCTCGCCGCTGCGCCGCCAGATCGACTTCATCTCGGCGCCCGACGCGGTCTCCAGCGACTTCATCGGCTCGCGCCACGCCTCGATCGTCGACGCCGGCGCGCTCAAGGTGGACGGGGACAACGCGATCCTCTACCTCTGGTATGACAACGAGTTCGGCTACTCCTGCCAGGTCATCCGGGTCGTCCAGCACGTCTCCGGGGTGGAGTACCCGACCTTCCCGGCACCGGCGCTCTGATCCGATCCGCTCGATCCGGCCCGTCCGCCGCCCCCGCGCCGTCGCGCGCGTGGCGGTGGGCGGGCCGCTTTCGCGTCCGGGCTTCGCGGGCTTCCCCGGTGCCTTGGTGCCTCGGGTGCCTCGGGCGCCTCAGGTGCCTCAGGTGCCTCAGGTGCCTCAGGTCGGCAAGCCGGGCGGGAAGAGGGAACCTGGAAGGTGGCCCGGACGTCTTCTCGTGCGAGTGCGGCGAGCGACCTGCTTGCCGACAGGAACGAAGGTGACACGATGAGCGACAAGGCCCGGAAGTTGTTCGAGGCGCTCGACCTCGACCATAACGGGACCCTGACCCGCATAGAGGTGATCACCGCCTTGCGGACGAAGGGCCCCTCGCTCGCGGCGTCCGGAGATCTTCCGTTCTGGGGCCTCGGCGACGACGACGCCTCCTCGGCGCTGTTCGACGCCGCCGACCAGAACGGGGACGAGGAACTGACGCTGGAGGAGTTCGCGGCGGTCGTGGACCGCCGTTTCGGCTGGTCCTGAGCCGCTGCCGGCTGCACCGCCGGTCACGTCCACGAGGCGCCGTGCAACGCGGAGCGTGTGCGCGACTACTGTCGGCTCACGGTTGCTGCCGCGCCGTACCTGACCCCGCGGGCGCCTGCACGGGAGCGGGCACCCCGGTCTCCCGGGATCCGCCGGCCGTCGCCCGCAGGGTCGCGGTGGCCGCGATGCCCGCGATCAGGCCCCAGGTCAGGGCGGCCGGGACACCGCCGCCGAGGCCGGCCGAGAGGTACATCAGGTCCCATCGCAGGCTCGAGCCGTCGGTCACGACCCGCACCACCTGACTCGCCAGCAGTGCGAGAACCGTCGCGCAGACCGTGCCGGCCGCCATCGCCGGGAAGGTGACCCGGGTGAGCAGTCCGGGCAGCGTCCGCAGAGCCCACCACACCAGCGCGAGCAGCAGCACATCGATCGCCCGGTACAGGAGCCAGTCGCCGAGCGGGGCGCCCGACGGGCCCGCCCAGGCGCCCAGCAGCAGCCACTGGCGCAGCAGGTCTCCCGGTTCGGCGAGCAGCCCGTCGGCCGGGGAGGCCGTCTGGATGGCGGCGGCGACGGACTGGTAGGAGAGCACCAGGAGGGATACCGCGATCACCGCCGTTGCGACGGTGGCGGCCAGCCGGGCGGAGCGCGCCGGGACGTCCTGCCGCGGCAGCGGATCGGCGCCCTTGGCGGTGATGCGTGCCGCGAGCACCGTCGCCACCGCCGTGACCAGCGCGGTCACCACGAGGATCTGCCGGCCGGCGGAGATCGCGCTCGCCAGCTGCGGCAGGAAGCGGTAACTGCCGTGGCCGGACGAAGCGATGAGCCACGGCGCGGAGACGGTCACCGCCAGGGTCCCGGCGACCATGCCCCAGGCCCACAGCGCGAGCAGCGTGGCGAGGGCCCGGCCGTTCACCGGCGGCAGCCGGCGCACCAGGAGCAGGGCGCCGGGCACGAAGAAGGCGAAGACCGCGGCGAAGCGGATATGCAACGCGGTCTCGTACAGCGAGAGATAGCGGGAGCCTTCGGCCCCGGCCGGTTCGCCGATCTCGCCGGGCACGCCCGTGCCGAACCGCACCGAGTTCGGTGGCTCGTACGACCATGGGGTGAGCCAGTGCTCGAACTGGGCGGCGACCCGGCCGCCGAGCACTTGGTACGCGCCCGGCAGACGCAGCGCGTCCACGCTCGCCCCCGCCCACCACAGGAGCGCGGTGAGCAGCGCCCCTCCGATCACCGCCGGTATCGCCGCACGCCGGTACTCCATGTGCCGTCCCCCGCCTGGTCGCTCATTCCCTGAACTCCCGTGAGTCCATGGCCCCATGACCCGTGATCCGTGATCCGTGATCCGTGTGAATCCGTGGTCGGGGAGAGACTACGGCGTATTGATCACGCACGGATCACGGCCCTGCCTCGGTCGGCCGCCCCGTCGCCGGCCGCGTAACAGCCCTGCCCGGCAAGGGCCTTGGGAGACGCGGAGGTCGCGCCGCCCGGCAGGAAACTCTGAGCCCCGCAGTGAACGCACGGCTCACGTTCCCCCTCTTGCACGGCGAAACACCCCCCACCTGAAAGGGATACGCCGTGCGCTCACGTACGCGTATACACACGCCCCCCGCGGGCCGAGTCATCCTCGCCCTCACCGCGGCGGGCTCCATGTTCGCCGCTCCGCTCCCGCCCGCCTTCGCGGCGCCGCCCGCCGTGGTGGCCGATCTGCGCGCGGACGTCGACCGTGACGGGCGGGTCGATGTCACCGGTGCCTCCGACTCGGCCGGTGAGGACGGCTGGTCCACCGGCCGCGGGGCGCTCTACCTGCCCAATCTCGACGACGACGACAAGCGCTGCCCGGTCACCGGCCCGGGCGGCAGACCGCTGTCCGACGCCCAGCTGGCCTCCTGCAACGATGCCTCCGACGCCAAGGTCAACGGCGCCGCCGACGCCGCCGACCTCGCGCGGATCCGCTCCGTGCCGATGGCGGACGTGGCGTCAGGTGCCAAGGGCAGCGTGCGGGTGACGAAGGGTGCGAAGCACACCCGGGTCTTCCTCAAGCGCTCCGGCGCCTGGGTCCCGGTCACGCCCCGCACCGAGCTGTCCGCCGCCGAGCTGCGCTCCGGGGTGGAGTTCGGCGTGGAGGCCACCGACGTCATCCGCGACAGCGCCAAGTGGGACGGGCGGGCGGCGATCCGGCTGACCGTGACGTCCGCGGGCCGGACCTCGTCCGACACGGTCACGCTGCGCGTGGCGCCCCTGCTCACCCAGCACCACCTCCAGAACGCCCAGCAGGTCATGGTGACCAAGCTGCGGGGCGGCGGTTCCGGCACAGAGCCGTACCGGCAGTTCGTGAAGAACCTGGGCAAGGAGGTGCGGCGGGCCGGGATCACCGAGCCGCTGGCCACCTTCGACAAGTACGACGACATCTGGGCGCAGGACTTCGTCGAGCCCGCCTATGTCGGCATGACCGGGCCGGGCGGACGCCCGCAGACGATGCGGGTGCTGCTGCGCTCGGCCCAGCCGGACCGCGAGGCGGGCCGGGAGTTGTTCGAGAAGCTGCGCGGACGCGACATCGGCGTCGTGCAGGTGTCCGGGGTGCGCGACTCGGAGGAGTCGACGCTCAACTCGACTGGGAACATGGAGACCATTCCGCCGTACGCGCACGGCGGGCGCTCCTTCCCGGCCGGCCGCGTCATCATGGGGCAGCGCAAGGACACGGGCTCCAAGCCGGCGAAGTCCATGCGTACGCTGCTGACGTCCCAGGGTCTTCAGGACCCGCTGCTGCTGGACACGTCCTGGCTGGGCGTCGGCCACGTCGACGAGTTCGTGCAGTTCCTGCCCGCCGACACCCCGCGCGGCTGGCGCATCGGCATCGCCGACCCGCGGGCCGGGCTGAAGCTGCTGCGCGACGCCAAGCGTGACGGGCATGGCGCGACCAAGATGTTCTCGGTTCCGGGCCTCGGGGACACACCGGCGCCGAAGGAGACCATCGACGAGGCGCTCGCCTCCCGTCATCTGGTGGCCGACAACACCATGGCGGCCGAGCGCATCGACGCCAACCTCGCCGTCCTCAAGCGCGAGACCGGTGTCACCGAGAACGAGATCGTGCGCGTGCCCGCCCTCTACACCCGGGAGGCCGAGGTGTTCACGGACGGCGGGCAGGAGGTGCCCGTGCCGCGGCTGACCCGGATGGGCGGCGACCGGGCGCTCGTGGACACGCTCGACAAGCACGGCCAGCAGCAGTGGCTCTCCCCGGACGGACGTCGCGCCGCAGCCGCCACTCGGACCAGCGCCTACGTCCCCGGGGCGGTCAACGGTGTGGTGCTGTCCCGGGACCGCTATCTCGCCCCGCGCCAGTGGGGTCCGGTGATCGGCGGCAAGGACATCTTCACGCAGGCCGTCACCGCCGTGTACGCGCGGGCCGGGATGAAGGTGGCGTACATCGACGACTGGTACACCTACCACCTCGGCATGGGCGAGGTGCACTGCGGCACCAACACCCTGCGCGACGCCTCCGCCCCCTGGTGGCGCCGGGCGCGCTGAGCCGGCACCCGACGGCCGCCTCGGGTACGGGCGTCGGGCACGGCGATGCCCGGCCGGGGCGGCGCCCCCGCGAGGAGGCGCCGCCCCGGTCAGCGCCGCATGCGGGTGCCCGCGCCGCCGACCCGGATCCTCGGGTCGCCGGCGCGCAGGGTCACGGTCAGCTCACTGGGCCTGCCCATGTCCTCGCCCTGGTGCAGGGTGAGGACCGACTCCGGGGGAACCAGGGCGAGTTCACGCGCGTATGCGCCGAAGGCGGCGGCAGCGGCACCGGTCGCCGGGTCCTCGACGACACCGCCGACCGGGAAGGGGTCGCGGACGTGGAAGACCGTGTCCGCCGCGCGCCACACCAGCTGTACGGTCGTCAGGTCCAGCTTCCGCATCAGGGCCGTGAGCCCGGCGAAGTCGTAGGACAGGTCCGCGAGCCGCGCACGGCTTCCGGCCCCCAGCACCAGATGCCGGGCTCCCGCGAAGGCGATGCGGGCCGGCAACCGCGGGTCGAGGTCGGCCGGCGGCCAGCCCAACGCCGCCAGCGCCTCCGTCAGATCGTCCGGGGCGATCTCCTCGACGCGGGGCTCCACACTCGTCAGGGTCGCCCGGAGCGCGCCGTCCGCCTCGCCGGTGACGGTCACCGGCACCGTGCCCGCGCGGGTCGCGAAGAGCAGGTCGCCCGGACCGATCCGCTCGGCCAGGGCCACGGCGGTCGCGATGGTGGCATGGCCGCAGAAGGGCACCTCCGCCTGCGGACTGAAGTAGCGAATGGTGAAGGCCCGCCCCGGCACCCCGCCCAGCCCGTCCGGCGGGCCGGTCAGGAACGCGGACTCGCTGTATCCCACCTCGGCGGCGATCGCCGCCATCGCGGCGTCGTCGAGACCGGACGCGTCCAGCACCACGCCCGCCGGGTTGCCGCCGTCCGGCTGGGACGAAAAGGCGGTGTAGTGCAGCACCTCGGCGAGTCGATCATTGGTCGTCATGCCATACGGCAACAAGGACGCCCGAGCGCCGATTCCCCGGGCCGCCGAATCGGGGGCCCGCACAATCGTCCGGCGCGGCACACGAGCGCCCCGGCCGGGTGCGAGCCCTTGCGCACTCCTTCCCTTCTCGCCTGGGCCCGGATGATGTCCGCGTACCGGTGGCCACTGCCCTTCACGGTGCGTTTCTGGGTCTCGTAGTCGACATGC
The DNA here is from genome assembly GCF_043673425.1 of Streptomyces sp. M41. NCBI lineage: Bacteria > Bacillati > Actinomycetota > Actinomycetes > Kitasatosporales > Streptomycetaceae > Streptomyces > Streptomyces sp. M41. The sequence continues at coordinate 123,667 of NZ_JBIMKE010000007.1, forward strand.
ACCAGCCTGAGCGGGCGGCGCCGTCTTCGGGGCGGACAGCGTGTGGGCCAGGGTGGCGAGCCGCCTGCCGGGCGCGTCCGACCCGGCCCGATCGGTGTTCGCAGCGCGATTGCGTGGGGATCTCGCGGATGTCGTCGGAATGCCCGTGTAGTCTCCGCCGCTTCGGGTAGGGCGATGCTCTGATGGAGCCCCAGACCGAAGTCGACCGAGAGAAGTGTTCGTGGGTATCGCTGTGAGGCTGTCCGGTCTCTGTAGTGGGGAATCGACAGCGGCCTACGGAGGATGACGGGCCATGCGGCGGGAACATGATCCCGAGATCCCTTCCGAAGCTGCCGGCCGGCAGATGGTCGAAGCCGTGGAGAACCTGGTGACGCTGTGGTTCTCGGCCGTCGAGGACGTCCGGCCACGCCTGCCGCCGCGCCAGGTGCGCGCGTTGCGGGCGGTGCGGCGGCAGCCGACGCTCAATGTCACCGCGCTGGCGGAGCATCTGCGCATCGGGCTGCCCACCGCCAGCCGGCTCTGCGACCGGCTCGAAGCCGCGGGGCTGCTCCTGCGGCGGGTGCAGCATTCCGACCGGCGCGAGGTGCGCCTGGAGGTCACCGCCCAGGGGCAGCGGTTCCTGGCGGACGTCACCGAACGGCTGTCGCTGAACCTGGCCGCCGCCTTCGACGGCGTACCGCCCGCCCAGCGCACCCGGCTCGAACAGGTGTTGCGCGCCTTCCACGCGGGGGGTCTGCGGGCCGACCCGGACACCGGGACGGACGCCGGGACGGACGCCGGCCCCGAGCCGGGTGCGGACACCGGCAGCGAGCGGTGAGGCCCCCGCTCAGGACTCCGGTGTCCCCCGCCGCCGCGCACCGCCGTGCACATGGCACAACAACAGGCATACGTCGTCGTCGTGTTCGGAGTCGTGCAGCAGCGGGTGCAGGAGCCTGTCGGCCGAGATCTCCAGATCCGCGTCCAGCTCCTCCGGACGGAATTCGCCCAGCACCTCGGCGAGACGCTGGATCCCGGGGTCGATACCGCGGGCGCGGCGCTCCACCAGCCCGTCGGTGTACAGCGCGAGCGTAGAACCCGGCGGAAGCGGCACCGTGTGGTCACCGATCTCCTGCTGCAGCGGGATGCCCAGCATCGCGCCGGGCTTGTCGTCGAGCGTGTGCACCTGGCCCTGCGCGGTGCGCAGCACCGGTGGCGGATGACCGGCGGCGGCCCAGGTGAGCGTGGCGCCGTCCGGGTGGACGCGGGCGATGACCGCCGTGGCGTAGAGGTCGAGGCGCAGCCGGTGCAGGAACTCGTGCAGCCGGGTCAGCAGTCGGCCGGGACTGCTGCCGTCGACGGCGTAGGCGCGCAGGGCGGTGCGCAGTTGGCTCATCATGACCGCGGCGTGCAGCCCGTGTCCGGTGACGTCTCCTACGACGGTGATGAGACTGCCGTCGGGCTGGCGGAACGCGTCGTACCAGTCACCGCCGATGTTCAGGCCCCGGGTGGCCGGGAGGTAGCGCGCGGCCAGGCTCAGGCCCGGGGTGGTGGGCAGTTCGGTGAGCAGGGCGCGTTGCAGGGTCTCGGCGATGTCCCGATTGTGCTCGAAGCGCCGGGCGTTCTCCAGGGCGATGCTGGCCCGCCGGGTCAGCTCGATCAGCATGACCGCGTCGTCCGGGTCCCAGCGTTCGTCGGGCGGCGACAGGGTGAGGACACCCTGCGAGGCCCGACGGCTGAGCAGGGGGATGCACAGCAGGGGCCGGCCGGGGTCGAGGGCCGAGGGCGGCTGGTCCTCGACGCCGGGCAGGCCGGCGGGGTGGTCGGCGGCGTACTGGGGCCGGCCGGTGCGGGCCGCGACGACGGCGGCGGCCGGGTGCGGGCCGCTGCGCTGCGCCTCGTCCGCGCCTTCGAACAGCCAGACGTCGACGGTGCGGGCATAGCGCGGCACCAGCAGGGTGGGCAGCAGCCGCACGATGGCCTCGTGGTTCAGGGAAGCCGTCAGGGCGGCGCTGGCGTCGGCCAGGAAGGTCAGTCGGCCGCGGGCGTTCTCGGCCTCCTTGCGGGCCTTCTGCTCCGCGGCGAACAGCTCCCGCTGGGTGCGCCCGGCGGCGTCCAGCTCGGCGTGCAGGGCGAGCACACCCTGGTTGGTCTGGTGCAGTTCCTCGCGGTGGAAGGCGACCAGCGCCTCCTGCTCGTCGAGCCGCTCCAGCAGCAGGGCCGCGTCCTCGTCGGCCCCGAACAGGGCCTCGGCGAGCGCCGCCGGGTCGTCGCCGGCGTGCTCGGCGGCGCCGGAGAGGTCCGCGTCCTCGGCGCAGGGGACCGACACCCGCCAAGGAGGCTGCCGGTCCTCCGGGCCGCGCTCGGCCGGCGCCACCTCGACCCGGAACTCGCCCCCCGCCGGGGACACGACCACCGCCACCGAGACCTGCCACTCGCCGCCCTTGGTGAGGCACTGCCGCAGCTGCGCGGTGAGCGCCGCCACCAGGCGGGCGCGTTCCACGGTGATCACCGCGCACGCGGCGGCCAGCCGCGCCGTGACGATCCGGGCCTGCGCGGCGTCGGTGATGGTGCGGACGTACCAGACGCGGGTCATGAGGAGCGGTCCCAGGGGAAGGGGCTCAGCACGACGACGGCGGTGTCGTCGCGTACCGGACGGGCGGGGCTGCTGGCGTCCCGCACGATCGAGGCGGCGATCACGGCGGGATCGAGGGACGAGGGTGCGTGGACGGCCGGGCCCGGACTCCAGCGGCTGGGCAGGCCGTCACTGTGCAGGACCAGGAGACAGTCGTCGGTCCAGGGCTGCCGTTGGGGCGGCAGATGGGTCGGGAGGTGGGCGCCCACGATGCCGGGCCGGGAGACCAGACCCTGCCAGCTGTCGCCGCGGCGCAGCCGGGCCCCGGCGTTGCCGACTCCGGCGAAGGACAGCTGTCCGGCGCCGAGGTCGAGCTGGGCCACGGCCACGGCCGCGCCCCTGGTGCCGCGCAGGGCGCCGTCCAGCCTGCGCAGCAGGTCCGCGGGCGGCAGATGGGGGGCGGCACGCACGGCCTCCACCGCCGCGGTCGAGGCGTGCGCGGCCTGCGGGCCATGGCCGAGACCGTCGGCCAGCATCAGCGTCACCCGGTCGCCCGAGCGGACGCAGGTCCAGGCGTCACCGGAGAACTCCCCGCCCGCGAAGGGGAGGTTGATCCCGCCGGCCCGCACCGGGAACGGGCCCGAGTCCTGGGCCGATGCTCCCCGGTTCGGGCGGGCGGCGATCCTGGCCAGGGCCACCGTGCCCTGGCCGGGGGCGCTGTGCAGGCCGAAGTCGTCGGCCGTGCGCACACAGGTGCCGAGGCCGGCACCGAGGGAGGCCGTGGTCGAGTAGCCGTCGCGCAGCGCCACGGCGGTGTCGGACATGCCCGGTCCGTGGTCGACGGCCGTGATCTGCACCAGGGCCGTCGTCTCGTCGGCGTACGGCGGAACCGGATGCCCCACGAGTTCGAGAACTATCCGTCCGCCACCGGCGTGCTTCAGCAGATTGGTGGCGAGTTCGGTGGCGACCAGCTCGGCGGCGGCGACCCGGTCCCCGGCCAGCCCGGCATGACCGGCCGCGTCCGCGGCGGCGACCCGGACGTCGCGGACCCGGGTCGAGTCGTGCACCGGCACCTCCCAGACGCGCGGCATCAGGGCGCCTCGCGCGGGCGGGGCGGCCGGGACGTCCATGACGTCACCGTGACGGTGGTGCCCGTGCCGCGGCTGCTGTCCACGGAGAACTCGTGGACCAGGCGCCGGGCACCGCCCAGGCCCATCCCGAGCCCCTCGCCGGAGGTCCAGCCGTCGCGCAGGGCCTGCTCGAGGTCCGCGATGCCGGGGCCGTCGTCCGTGAAGACGAGACGCAGTCCCTGGGCCCCTCCGCGGGTCACTGTTGTGCACTCCATCTGTCCCCCGCCGCCGTGGACGAGAGCGTTGCGAGCCAGCTCGCTGGCCGCGGTGACGAACTTGGTCTGCTCCACCAGACCGAATCCGAGTTGGGCGGTCATCTGCCGCACATGCTGCCGCACTCGCACCAGATCGAGGTCCGAGTGGATCGGCAGGCAGGCGGAGACACTGCCGGTGCTGTGGGTCACGGGCTCTCCCGGCGTGCGCGCCCGGTGACGGCCGGCGCCGACACCTCGGCGCCGAGCAGACGCATGGCTTCCTCGGTGCTGAGAGCGGTGCGCAGGCCCGGCAGGGTCAGACCGAGTTCCACCAGGGTGATGGCCACCGCCGGCCGCATCCCCGCCACCACGGTCTGCGCCGCGAGCAGCTTGGTCATGGCCGCGACATCGCTGAGCACCCGGCCCATGAAGGAGTCCACGATCTCGACCCCGGACAGGTCTATGACCACGCCGGTGACAGCGCTGTCGGACACGGTGGTGCCGATGTCCTGCTGAAGCTGTTCCGCCGTGCTGTCGTACAGGTCGCCCTGAAGGGTCACCAACAGGACCCCGCCGAGCCGCAGTACGGGGACGTGTCCTTCGTACGGGGAGAGGGGCAGGCCGGTCACCGGGACTCCGTGGCCGAGGCGGGGGCCGGGACGATGTGCGCGCCCTGCTGCTGAAGGGCGTAGGCCAGGGCGTCCGCGAGGCTGGCGCGGGTCAGCACCGAGCTGAGGTCGATGCCGAGGTGGACGATGGTCTGCGCGATGGCCGGGCGGATCCCGGAGACTATGCACTCCGCCCCCATCAGCCGAGCCGCCGCCACTGTCTTCATCAGATGCTGCGCCACCAGGGAGTCGACGGTCGGCACTCCGGTGATGTCCAGGATCGCGATGCGGGCGTGCTGTTCGACGACGGCGTCCAGGAGCGTCTCCATCACCACCTGGCTGCGGGCGCTGTCGAGCGTACCGATCAGCGGTACGGCGACGATGCCCTCCCAGAGCTTGATCACGGGGGTGGCGATCTCGAGCAGCTCCAGGCGCTGTCGGTTGATGAGTTCCTGCCCGGCGGCGGTGTTCGTCTCCAGCATGACCAGGCGGAGCGTGCCCATCAGCACGGTCAGTGTGGTCGCGCACTCCCGCCGGTACTCGGCGGGCGCGGCGGACAGCTCCTCGAGCAGGAGGTCGGTGATGGGCTCGCGCAGGGCGTCCGCCTCGGCGGAGATCTGCGCGATGGAGGCGCCGGCACGCGCCCTGGCGTGCGCCGTACGCGCCAACTGCTCACGCACGACCGCGAACCCGTCGGCCTCCGAGTCCTCCACGCGGCCCGCGGAGGCCACCGCGGCCAGCGCCTCCACCACGGCCCGGCCGGCTTCCACCGCCTCGTCGCGGGAGACCGTGAACACGGTGCGGAACAGCGCCGCGTCGGCCCAGCGCTGGGCGATCTGCTCCCGTCGCTCCCGCAGGAACTCGGCGATCTCCTGCGCCGGGTCCCTCTGATGTCCTGCCGCTTGCTGCTCCGGCACGTACTTCCCTCCTCCTGCGTTGTGACGCCGCCCCGACCGCCGGGGAGCGCCGGACGGTACGGTCAAGGCGCCTGTTGTGGCCCGAACCAGTCGAGACAGGCCATGAGCGCGTCGTCGTCGGCCACCGGGGTGCCGCGGTGCCCGGCGAGTTCTCTCAGCACGGCACGGGGCACCTCGGCCGCGGGCAGCAGGCTGGTGGAGACGACGGCCCGGGCCAGCGCCCGTTCCCCGTACTGCTCCCCGCCGGGGGCGGCGACGGCGTACACCCCGTCGCTGGCGAAGAGGAGCCGGTCGCCGGGCTCGACGTCGATCTCCTGGGCGATGTAGTCGGTCTCCTCGAACATGCCCAGGGGGAGCTGTGCCTCGAAGTCCACAGCGGCCACAGTACGACCGCGCAGCCGCAGCATCCGCGGGGAGCCCGCGTCGACGACCTCGAGCCGGCCGGTGTGCAGGTCGAGGTCGAGCAGCAGCACGGAGAGGTGGGCCTGCCCGTGGTACTGGGCGTAGACGGCCTGGTCGGCGAGTGCCGCCTGGTCGGCGATGGACAGCCCGGCCCGGCGGGCGTTGCGCAGCGCGTTGATGGCCAGGTTGGTCAGGAGGGCGGCCTCGATGCCCTGGCCCATGCCGTTGGTGATGTAGAGCATGAGGTGGTCGGCGCTCGCGGACCAGTCGAAGTTGTCGCCGAAGATCGCGTACGCGGGTTCCAGCTGGGCGCCGAGGGCGTACTCGGGGCGGGTGCAGGACCGGCCCGGCAGCAGCTGCCACTGCATCTCCGCGGCAAGGGTGAGCCGGTCGGCGCGGCGTGCCCGGAGGTACAGATCGGTGTCGCGGTCGGCGACGATCACCTCGTGCGCCAGCACCTGCGCCACATCGGCCAGTTCGTCCAGGCATTCCTCCGCCTGCTCGGGAGGCAGCGTGACGGTCAGGACGCCGAGCCGGTCGCCGCGCACGGACACCGGCAGGTGCAGGCGCACCAGGCCGTCGACGGGCTTCTCGGCGAAGGGCTCCTGGGACCCGAACGCCCGCCCCGCGGGGCCGGCGTGCGCCGGCACGGACTCCCGCTGGTTCGGAGCCGGGTGTACGGGCTGGAGGGTGGCCATGCCGTAGTCGGCCAGGAAGAGCTGGACGGTCCGCGCCCCGTAGGCGTCGCACAGGACTGCGCGGACCGCGTCCACCAGCTGGTGCGGGGCGGCAGAGCGAAGTGCCCGCTCGGCTGCCACGAATCTGTTCACGATGTCGTCTACGCCATTCTTGTCACGGTGACGGCCTCGGCCCCACGCTGCCGCGAACGCCGTCCATCGGTCCTTCTTGTCGGTATTTAACGCTGTGTACGTATTGTCCGAACCGGTGGGCTGACAGTGCCCGTGAAGCCTGAAAGAGTGGGGGCGTGACTTCCTCCTACTCGCATCCGCGACCGGACGAGGTGGCGCGTGTGACCTCCGAGGCCGCCGAGTTGCTGGAGGTCCTGTGGGGCCGGGCCTCGACGGCACCGGTGTCCGCCTCCCAGATCCGCGTCCTCTTCATCCTCGAGCACAGCGACGGCATCAATCTGCGCAGTCTCGCCGAGGCCATCGGCTCGACGCCGCCGTCGACCAGCCGGCTGTGCGACCGGCTCCAGGCGGTGGGCTTCGTGGAGCGGGGCCCCAGCGCGTCCAGCCGGCGTGAACTGTGTCTGCACCTCAGCCGGAGCGGACGGACCTTCCTGGCGGGGCTGCGCGCACGACGCGAGGCCGCGCTGCAGTCCGTACTGGAGCAGATGCCGGCCGCGAAGCGGACCGCCCTGCTGGAGGGCCTGGAGGCGTTCTGCGCGGCGGCGTCCGCGGAGATCCACGAAGGCGAGGAAACCTCCGACGCCAGGACCGCATGAGCCCCGCGCCCTCAGGGAGGCGACGCCGGAAAGGGTTCGGGCGCACGCCGTCGCCCGGCGACGCGGACTGTCGTCGTTGCTGATCGGCACGTCCCACACCCCTCCCATACCTGACTCGCTCACTCTGTTGCCTCATGGCCATAGTTGTCAAACGGCAACTGTTGACCCTCGGGACACGGCCCCCGCTTGGTGAACTGCCGCTCCGAAAAGCGGGCTTCACTCCTGCGCGGAGGCCGCCGACCCGGGGTCCACGGGTCCGGAGTCCGCCGCTTCGAGCGCCTCCTCCACACTGCCCACGATCGGCACGGTGATACTCACCCCGGTGAGATCCAGGATCCGCCGGACGGCGGGCGTGGGTGAGATGACGTAGACGCCACCGGGGATCTCCCGCACCTCCTGATAGGCCCGCAGGACGATGTTCATACCGGACGAGTCCATGAAGGGCACCCCGGCGATGTCGAGCAGAAAGTGCCGCCGGCCGTGGTGGAGCTGGTTGGCGAGGTGATGCTGCAACTCGGTCGCCGTATCCATGTCCAGGTCGCCCTCGACCCTCAGCAGCACGGCGTCCTCCCGGGGCAGCTCCACCTTGATCGACAAGGGATTCTGGGCCACGGACACAAGTACCTCCACAGACGTTGGCGACCGGGACGGGTGCCCCGACGGACGAAATGAATGCGTCCGGAACGAAGAAATTTCGAGACCGGCGTCTCGCGTTCGCCCACCTACCCCCGAATGCCAGCAGCACACGGGGCGCACGCAAGGAGTGGTGCGCCGTGATGCTTCTGGCCGCTTTTGCGCCCCCGGACGCCGGGAAGCGGTTTGGCGGCCCGCGGGCTGGTCACGCGAAGAGAAGGAAGACATCACGGGAAGTGGAGGAGAGGGCTGGGAAACCGGGCCCGGCCGTGGTCCGTCAGGACGAACGGCGGGTCTGTTCCCTCGCCTGCGCCAGGGAGCGAAAGGGATGAGTGAGATATACCGGACCGACGCCGGCGGGGGCTCGGCAGCCGCGGGCGGTAGGCACCGCGGCCCCCACAGCCCGGCTCAGGCGCGCGGAACCGTGCGGCAGGTGCTGTTGGAGCAGTCGCACGGCCAGGGTGCCGCTTGCACGCCGGACACCCTCTCGGACGCGCTGCTGGTGGCGTCGGAACTGACGACCAACGCGATGCTGCACGGCGGTGGCATCACCGACTTCGACGCCGAGATCGTCGGCCAGAACCTGTATCTGTCCGTCAGCGACCGGGAGCGGCGGCGGCCGGTCATGCGCAGCCCGGTCGACCGGCAGGGCCGCTTCCGCTGCGGAGGCCGCGGTTGGCCGATCGTGTGCCGGCTGTCGCGTGACGTACTGGTGTCGGACCTGCCGTCCGGTGGCAAGCGCGTCACGGCGGTGATCCCGCTGTCGGCGGAGTACGGACATCCGGCCGACAGAACGTGAACCGCACGGTCGGCCCACCCGCACGAAAGGGTGGGCCGCCGGCCGATACGGCCGCGGCCCACCCTTTCCCTTTTCTTCCCTTGTTCCCTTGTGCCGCCGGCCGGGCGGCGCGTGCTGCCGCTCAGGCGACGCCGGGCTCCAGGAGGCCGGCCCGCAGCTGCTTGATGATGCGGCTGATGAGCCGTGAGACATGCATCTGGGAGACACCGATCTGCTCGGCGATCTGCGCCTGGGTGAGCTCCTCGACGAACCGCAGATGGATGATCCGGCGCTCACGGTCGTCCAGTACGGCGATCAGGGGCGCCAACGAGTGGAAGTCCTCCACGAGTTCCAGCGCCGGGTCCTCCTCCCCGAGGAGGTCGGCCAGGACGGACTCGCCGTTCTCGGCGTCCCCGGTGACGGCCGCGTCGAGGGAGGCGGACTGGTAGCAGTTGGAGGCCTTGCGGGCCTCGATCACCTCTTCCTCGGACAGGGACATCAGCTCGGACAGCTCGCGGGTGGTCGGCGTACGGCCCAGCCGGGAGCTGAGCTCCTCCGTCGCCTTGGCCAGCTCCGCGCGCGCCTCCTGCAACCGGCGCGGCACATGCACCGCCCAGCTGGTGTCCCGGAAGAACCGCTTGATCTCGCCGACGATGTACGGGACGGCGAACGTGGTGAACTCGACCTCCCGGGACACCTCGAACCGGTCGATGGCCTTGATCAGCCCGATGGTGCCGACCTGGACGATGTCCTCCAGAGAGTCCCCCCGCGAGCGGAACCGCGAGGCCGCGTACCGCACCAGCGACAGGTTCATCTCGATCAGCGTGTTACGGACGTACTGGTGTTCGTGCGTGCCCTCTTCCAGCATGACCAGTCGGTCGAAGAACTGACGCGACAGCTCGCGCGCGTCTTTGGGGCTCACCCGCGTCGGATCGTCGATCAGCGGCAGCGCCGCCGCCTCGTCCGTCGTGACCGTCTCCTGTGCCGTGGCCGTTGCCTGCACCGCCACCGTCACGGCTGCCATGCCGCCCTCCCGATCGCCGAAGCCTGTTGTCGTACCCCCGCATGCCCCGACTCGCACAAGTCATTCCTCTTGCGTTGCAGGGAACTCGCTGTCCGGGTGGGTTCTGACGAAAAGTCGTCTTTTGGCTGAATCGTTGCGCCCCTGAGGTCACGGGAGTTCACGCCGACCGGAGCCCATTCCCTCCTCTCCCCCGTCCTCGCACGTCTCTTCCACGTCCTTCCACTTCTTCCATCGGCGTTCGTTTGCGGTCCAAGTCCCGGGGCATGCGGGATTTCGTGCTTCGGACCAGAGGCGCACCGGTGCTAGAGGTGTGACCGTTCCGGGGCCCCGTGCCCCGTGCACCGTTTCCCACGGCAATTCCCTGAGAACGCTGTTCAGGAGCTGTTCTGCATGCTGGTTGAGACGTCCGCACATGGTTCCGACCTTCCGACCCGTACCCGTGTGTCCGGCGGACGCGTCCACGACGACGCCCCCGACACCGCGACCGCCTTCACGCGCCTGTCCGCTCTGCCCGAGGGGCCCGAGCGGGACGCGATACGCGACGAACTGACCAAGGCGTGGCTGCCCATGGCCCACCGCATCGCCGGCCGCTTCCGCAACCGCGGCGAGTCGCTGGAGGACCTGCGTCAGGTCGCGGCCCTGGGTCTGGTGAAGGCGATCGACCGCTACGAGCCCGGGCGAGGAGCCTTCGAGAGCTACGCCGTGCCCACCATCACGGGTGAGATCAAGCGGCACTTCCGCGACCGGATGTGGGCCCTGAGGGTGCCCCGCCGCGTCCAGGAACTGCGCAACAAGGTACGAATCGCCCGCCGCGAGCTCGCCGCGAGCTCGGGAGGCGAGACGCCGTCGGTCGCCGACATCGCCGCCCACACCGGGCTCACCGAGGAGGAGGTCAACGCGGGCCTGGAAGCGCTGGAGAGCTTCAGCACCCTGTCCCTGGACGCCGAGATGTCCACGAGCGACGACGGCTTCAGCCTCGCCGACACGATCGGCGCCTGCGACGACGCGTTCGACGTCGTCATCGACCGGGAAGCGGCGAAGGAGGGGCTGCGGCGGCTGCCCGAGCGTGAGCGCGCCATCTTGTACATGCGCTTCTTCGAGGACATGACGCAGAGCCGGATCGCCGAACGCCTGGGCATCTCCCAGATGCATGTCTCGCGCCTCATCAGCCGCTGCTGCGCGCAGGTGCGGGAGCAGGCGCTCGACCACGGTTCGCGGCCGGACCGCCGCACCGGCGACGGCAGGGCCTGAACGGCGCGGGATTGCCGTACACGTTCCATCCACGCCCGACCGCCTCGGCCGGCGGCGGGAACGACGATCACTGCACCCAGGAGCGAGGACCCATGCTGATGCCCCACCCGGCGATGCTGCGCCGGCTCGTCGATGAGTACGAGGCGCTCATGGCCCACGAGGGCGGCGACGGCCCGGCCGGCGCGAGCCGGCCCGACCTGCGCGCCCAGGACCTTGCGTACACGTTGTGCGTGTCCACCGGAACGCGCGATGTGGCCAAGGCCCTGGAAGCGGCCCGCCGTATGCTCGCCGCCGCGCCCGACCCCGTCGCCCCGGTGAACAAGCGACGCCTCGTCACGGCCGGAGCGGACGAACCCCCGGCGCAACGGCCGGCTGTCGTGGGCTGAGCCGGGTGAGCGCGCGCCGCGCGGTGTGAGCGCACGGGGACCGAGCGACGTAAGGACGTAGGGAGGAAGGAAGCGCTGTGAGCACGGACGCAATCTGGTCGTACCCTCCCGGCAGCGGGCATCAGGAGGGCCGGACGCTGGCCGGGTTCACGGTGCAGGCGACCGACGGGGTCATCGGCCATGTGGACCGCCAGGCCGATGACCCTCCCCTGCGGCACCTGGTCGTGGACACGGGTGCCTGGGTGTTCGGCCGCAGTCTGCTGATCCCGGCGGGCACGGTCACCGGCATCGACCCGCGCAGCCGGGTGGTCACCGTGGCATGCACCCGCGAGCAGGCCAAGGGGGCTCCTCGCTTCAAGACCGACCGGGAGACCCTCGATCCCGGGTACCTTTCCGCCGTGGGCAGCTACTACGCCGCTCTCAGCCATGGTTCGGACGAGAGCGGGTAGCGGAGGCATCATGAACGCCTCATGAACAAGGACGGCCGACGAGGAGCGGAGACGACAGCGTGCAAGGAATGGTGAAGTGACGGGAGCCGCAATCCTCTTGACGCGTGCCTGCGATGCTCAGCCAGTGATGAGCATCGCGCAGGCGGCGAACGAGCAACCATGAAGCCGGCGGAGCGCCGGACGGCCGGGGTCGGTGGGACGGCAAGCACCCGGCCGGTCCCGATCAGCAGCGCGGCGACCGCACGCAGCTATGTGCGGTCACTGGTCTCGGAGCACTGGCGTGCCCCGTCCGGGCCGGCGAGTGAGCGAGCCGTCACCGATCTCCTGCTGGTTGTGTCGGAACTGGTGACCAACGCCATCCGGCACGGCCGCGGGCTGGCCGGGTTCGAGGTGGCCCTTCTCACCGAGGGCGTGCGCCTGAGTGTGCATGACTACAGCGACGACGTCCCGTCCGCCGCCTACGGGCCGGGCACGCTGCCGCATCTGCACGAGGGCAGCGGCTACGGCTGGCCGCTGATCATCCGCCTGACCCGGGAGATCCACATCGAGCGCCGCCGGGAGGGCGGCAAGACGGTCAGTGTGCTCGTGCCGCTGATGTGAGCGTGTGCCCTGCGGGCATGCGCGTGCGCCCGGCGGCCGGGCGGCGGCCCGAGCGCGGGCCGCTCACCAGGGCAGGAAAGTGTGCACGTCCTTGCCGTCGTCCCGCACCACCACGCTGACCTGGTCGCACAGGGTGTGGATCAGATACCAGCCGATGCCGCCGCCCGTGCCGGTGCCGGGATGGAAGGGCCGCGGCGCCGGTGGAGTGGTGTTCGTGTCGCTGAGCGTCACATGCACCCCGTCGAAGGACCGGCGCATCGTCAGGGTGAACGGCCCCGGGGCGTACTGGATCGCGTTGGCGGCGAGCTCGGCCACCACCAGCAATATGTCGTCGCGATACTCAGGTGTCGCCGGCGGTGACGACCGCGCCAGCAGGGTCAGATAGTCCTCCGCGCTCAGGCGCGCTCCCGTCACATCACCAAAGCCCCCGTCAAACCTGACCTCGCAGTCCTTGATCTCTTCGGACGGCGGTTTCCCGCCTCCACGTGGTTCGGTCCCCATCACACCTTCTCCGGCCCCGTCTGGCACGGGCCGTGGTGAGTCGTCGTGCAGCTTCCACCGCTGCTGGTTCCCAGGCAGAGCGCGGATACGCGTCCGAACGGGCAGGAGCCGGCGGGACATCGCGGAAGCGTGGGGCCACAGGGCCGGCTCGAGCCCGGCCCGGGAGGAAGCGGTCCCGGCTGTGAGCGGCGAGCGGCGCCTCAGGAGAACCACCTGGTCAGGAGCCCATGCGCGCCCCAGAAGGAGCCGTCTCGGACCGGCCCGCGGAACGCTATGCGCGTAGCCCGGGCCCCCGAGCGGCGTGGCCCGTCGGTACGGCACGAATCCTGCGGTCTTTATTTCCTTGTCGACTTCCCCGGGACGCACAGCCACGCGAGGAGCGCGGCCGTCAGATAGGCGCCCGCGCCGATGGCCATGCTGGTGCGCAGCCCGGTGGTGTAGACGGTGGCGGAGGCGAGCAGGCTGCCGCCGAGCGCCACGCCGGTGGCGCTGCCGATCTGGCGGGTGGTGTTGAACAGCGCGGAGGCGGCCCCGGCGTACGCCGGGGGTGCGGCGGCCATCACGGTCGCGGTCGAACCGGTGAGGGCGAACGACGTTCCGAAGCCGGCGGCCATCATCGGCAGCACCAGCAGCGCGTAGCCGGGATCGGCGCCCGCCGCGGCCCAGCCCGCCAGCCCCAGGGCGGCCAGCAGCATTCCGGAGATCACCAGCGGACGGTCGCCGGTACGGTGCGACAGACGCCCCGACAGGACGGAGGCGAACATGGTCATCGCCACCGCCGGGAACAGCGCGAGTCCGGTGCCGAGGGCGCTGTAGCCGCGTTGGTGCTGGAACTCCAGGCTGGCGGTGAACACCATGCCGTAGAAACCGAAGTTGAACAGCAGGCCGATGACGACGCCGCCACTCATCTCGCGCGAACGCAGCAGGCCGAGCGGGAGAGCGGGATTGCGGGCCAGCCGCTCGCGTACGGCGAAGGCCCCTGCCGCCAGTACGGCGAGGCCGATGCCGGCGAGGACGGCCGGGTCGGACCAGCCCCGGCGTCCCGCCTCGTTGAGCGCCCCGGTCAGCAGGGCCACCGCCGCCACGACCGCGCACTGCGCCGGCCAGTCCAGGGCCCGGTCGGCCCGGCGGGGCGAGCGGGCCACGTGCCGCAGCGTCAGCGCGATGCAGGCCGCGCCGACGGGGAGGTTGATGAGGAACACCCAGCGCCAGCCCACCGTGGAGACCAGCAGCCCGCCCAGCAGCGGCCCGGCGGAGGCGGCGATCCCGGCCATCGAACCCCACAGCCCGAAGGCCCGCGCGCGTACGTCCGGTTCCGGGTAGGCCTGCTGGAGCAGGGCCAGGGAGCCGGGCACGATCAGCGCGGCGCCGAGCCCCTCCACCAGGCGGGCCACGACGAGGAAGGGGGCGCTGGGCGCGAGTGCGCAGGCGGCCGACGAGACGGTGAAGACCGTGACGCCCGCGCAGAAGACCCGGCGGTTGCCGAGCCGGTCGCCCAGTGCGCCGCCGGTGAGCAGAAAACCCGCGAGGACGAGGGTGTATCCGTCGGTGATCCACTGGATGCCGGTGAGGGAGGCGGACAGTTCCCGGCCGATCACGGGGACGGCGACATTGATGACCGTGACGTCCAGGATGACCATGAAGTACCCGGCGCACACCGCCAGCAACGGCACCCAGGACCTGCGTTCCGTTTCGGCCACGGTCACCACCATAGTGACCGGACGATCACTCAGCCGGTACCTCGGCGGGCAGGCCGAGTGCCGTGGACACATGGCGCCATATGGCGGCGAGCGCCGTGTCCAGGGTGACCGCGGGGTCGCGGAGCATGAGGCGGATGCCGTAGCCGTCGCTCAGGGACAGCACGAGCGTGGCCAGCTCGTCGACGTCGGCCGGCGTGAACTCGCCGGAGGTGATTCCCCGCCGGACCGCGTCCCCGACCCAGGCGTGCAGTTGCGCGTAGAGGTCCACGGCGAAGACCCGCGTGGCCTCGTCGCGCAGCGCCCGCACCCACAGCTCCTGCCAGAGCCGCCAGTCCTGGTGCAGTTCGGGATCCGTCGGCAGCAGGTTGCGCAGGATGCGGGCGAGGGTGACCGCCGCCGGGGCCGTCTCCGCCTCGCGTTCGACGTCGACGGCCGTATTGGCGAAGGAGTGGGTCATCGCCTCGGTGAACAGCTTCTCGCGCGTGTCGAAGTGGTAGTGCAGCAGGGCCGTCGACACCCCTGCCCGCTCCGCGACCATGCGCATGCGGATCTTCTCGAAGCCGATGTCGGCGATGACCTCGCACGCCGCGGTCAGGATGCGCTCGCGCGTGTCTGCCGTGCGCACCTTGGTGGCCACCCTGCGGCTCCCCTCGTTCGTCGGTCCTACGCCATGACCATCTTCCCTCACGGCTGCCTCGCCGGTACGGCAGTTTCGCCCGGCGGCTGCCCGTCGTACACATGGAAGCCCCGCCCGGACTTCCGCCCCAGCAGCCCGGCCTCCACCATGCGGGACAGCAGGGGTGGTGGCGAGTACTGCGGTTCGCGGAACTCGGCGTACAGCGACTCGGCGATGGCCCGCGTGGTGTCCAGGCCGATCAGGTCCGTCAGGGCCAGCGGTCCGAGCGGGTGTGCGCAGCCGAGGACCATGCCGCGGTCGACGTCCTCGACGCTCGCGCTGCCCGACTCCACCATGCGGATCGCGGCGAGGAGATAGGGCACGAGCAGCGCGTTGACGACGAACCCGGCCTTGTCCCGGGTCCGGACCACCTCCTTGCCCAGGGTGGCGGTCACGAACTCCTCGGCCCGTTCCGCCGTGGCGGGCGAGGTGAGCAGCGACGGCACGAGTTCGACGAGCCGCAGCACCGGTACGGGGTTGAAGAAGTGCACCCCGACCACGCGGTCCGGCCGGGTCGTGGCGGCGGCGAGTCTGATGACCGGGATGGAGGAGGTGTTGGTCGCCAGGATGGTGTGCTCGCCGGTGATCACGGAGTCGAGGCGGGTGAAGACGTCGACCTTGAGGGCCTCGTCCTCCGCCACGGCCTCGATCACCAGGTCGTGGCCGTGCAGGGCTTGAAGCTCGTCGGCGACGGTGATGAGGGCGTCGGCGGCGTCCCTCTCCTCGTCGCTGAGCCTGCCGTGTGCGGCGGCACGGTCGAGCGAGCGGGTGATGCGCAGGCGACCGGCCCTGGCCGCCTGCGCGTCGCGTTCCACGACCGTGACCGGTACGTCGGCCCGTGCGCAGACCTCGGCGATGCCGGCGCCCATCAGCCCGCAGCCGACGACCCCTACGCGCTTGATGTCGGTCATCCGTCTCCCTCTCTTGGTCTGCGGCGGCGGGTGTCAGGCGGTGGGCAGGTCCAGAACTCCCGTGCCCCGCTTGACGAGTTCGTTGGCGATGATCAGCCGCTGGATCTCGGAGGTGCCCTCCCAGATCCGGTCCACGCGCAGCTCGCGGTAGAGCCGCTCGACGGCGTACGAGCGGTCGTAGCCGCGGCCGCCGTGGATCTGGAGGCACCGGTCGATCACCCGGCCCGAGGACTCGCTCGCCGAGAGCTTGGCGATGGCGGCCTTGGCGTGCAGCGTCTTGCGGTCCTCGGCCGTCGCCTGGTCGATCTCCCAGGCGACCTGGTGGGTGTAGGCGCGGTTGACGGCGATGTCCACGGCGCAGTCGGCGAGCATGCCCTGGATCAGCTGGTACGAGGAGATCGGCGCCCCGAACTGCTCCCGCTCCACGGCCCAGTCGCGGGACAGCTCCAGTGCGCGTTCGGCGGCGCCGATGGTGCGGGCGGCGATCATCAGCCGCTCCTCGGTGAACCAGGAGCGGGTGATGTCGTAGCCCTCGCCGATGCCGCCGAGGACGGCGTCGTCGCCCACCTGCACATCGGTGAAGGTGAACTCGGGGTGCTCGTAGACGAAGGTGTGCATCCAGCGCGGGACCCGGGTCATCTCGATACCGGGGGTGTCCTTGTCGACCAGGAAGAGGGTGGGTGCGCGCTCCGGGCCTGCCGCGGCGAGGACGATCATGAAGTCGGCGTGGTCGCCGACGGTCACGAACCACTTCTCGCCGTTGAGCACCCAGCCCTGGTCGTTCCTGGTCGCGGTGGTGGCGAGGTTCTGCGGGTCGGAGCCGGCGCCGGGCTCGGTGACGGCGTAGCAGTCGCGGCGCTCGCCGTTGATCACGGGGATCAGGAACCGCTCGCGCTGCTCCGGCGTGCAGAACCGGAGCGCGTTGGCGGGCCGCCACACCATGTCCCACAGGGCGCCGGTGAGCCGGCCCAGCTCCTCCTGCACGGTGACCTGCTCGGCGATGGTCAGTCCGGCGCCGCCCCACTCGGCCGGCATGTTGACGGCCTGGAGCCCGGCGTCGAGGACCGCGTCGCGGACCTTGGCGTGCGCGTCGGCGGGGAGGCCGTTGTCCTCCTCGCACTGCGTCTCGTAGCCGGCGATGAAGTCGGTCAGGGCGCGCGCGTCGCTCTTGAGCTGAACCTGGCGCGGGGTGAGGCGGAAGTCCATGGAAGTCCTCGCTGTGGGTTGCGAAAGGGGTGTGGGTTTCAGTGCGTGGGCAGGGCCAGGGCGCGGGTGCCGCGCTTGATGAGCTCGTTGGCGATGATCAGCCGCTGGATCTCGGAGGTGCCCTCCCAGATCCGGTCGACGCGCAGCTCGCGGTACATGCGCTCGACGGGGTAGGTGCGGTCGTAGCCACGGCCGCCGAAGATCTGCAGACAGCGGTCGGCGACCCGGCCGGCGGCCTCGCTGGCGGCGAGCTTGGCGGTGGAGGCCTTGGCGTGCAGCGTCTTGCGGTCGGTGCCGGGCTGGTCGGCCTCCCAGGCGACCTGGTGGGTGTAGGCGCGGTTGACGGCGATGTCCACGGCGCAGTCGGCGAGCATGCCCTGGATCAGCTGGTACGAGGCGATGGGCGCCCCGAACTGCTCGCGCTCCACGGCCCAGTCCCGGGCGAGCTGGAGTGCGCGCTCGGCCGCGCCGACCGTGCGGGCGGCGATCATCAGGCGTTCGTCGGTGAACCACTCCTTGGTGAGCTCGTAGCCCCTGCCGACACCGCCGAGCACGTCCTCGTCGGCCACGAAGACGTCGGTGAAGGTGAACTCGGGGTGCCCGTTGACCGCTGAGTGCATGAAGTGCGGCAGCCGGGTCATCTGCACGCCGGGCGCGGCCTTGTCGACGAAGAACAGCGTGGGTTCCCGGTCGGGGCCCGCGTCCGCCTGCACCAGCAGGAAGTCGGCGATGTCGCCGCAGGTGACGAACCACTTCTCGCCGTTGAGCAGCCAGCCGCCCTCGGTGCGGGTGGCGGTGGAGGTGCCCGAGGACGGGTCGGATCCGGCGCCGGGCTCGGTGACGGCGAACGCGTCGAACTTCTCCGCGCGGATCACGGGCAGCAGGTACTTCTCGCGCTGGCGCTCGTCGCCGTAGGCGAGGACGTTCGCCGGCCGCCAGGGGATGTCCCACAGGCAGTTGGTGACCTTGCCGAACTCCTCCTCGACGATGACCTGGTCGAGCAGGCTGAGTCCGGCGCCGCCCCACTCCGCGGGCATGTTGATGGCGTAGACACCGGCGTCCATCGCGGCCCGGGTCAGTTCGGTCACGAGTTCCTGCGGCAGCGGGCCGCCGGCCTGCTCGGACTGGTCCTCGTAGCGCATGAGCAGCCGTGCGTAGTCGGCGGCGCGCCGCTTCAGGTCGGCCTGCTCGGGGGTGTAGCGCATGTCCATGGGGGCCTCTTCCAGAGGGTCGGGCGGGTACGGCTGGGTCAGGCGAGTACGGCTCGGGAGTCGAGGGCCAGCACTCCGTCGGGGCGTACGAGCAGGGGGTTCACCTCGAGTTCGGCGATCTCGGGGTGGGCGGCGGCGAAGGCCGTGATGGCCTCGACGGCCCGGGCGGCGGTGGCGATGTCGACCGCCGGTTTGCCCCGTACGCCGTCCAGGAGGGCGGCGGTGCGCAGTTGACGCAGCAGGGTCTCGGCCCGCTCGGCGCCGACGGGGGCGAGGGTGAAGGCGACGTCGTGCAGTGCCTCGGCGAGCACACCGCCGAGGCCGACCATGGCGACCGGGCCGAAGCGCGGGTCCTGGTTGACGCCGACGATCAGCTCGATGCCGTCGGTCAGGTCGGCCATGGCCTCCACGGAGTAGGAGGAGGCGCCCAGCCGGGCGTGCATCTCCCGGAACGCGGCGAGCAGTTCGCCGGGTCCTGCGAGGCCCAGCGCCACTCCGCCGGCGTCGGACTTGTGCAGCAGGTGCAGGGCCTTGAGGACGTACGGTCCCTCGAACTCCTCGGTCGCGGCCAGCAGTTCGGCCTCGTCGTGGACCTCCCGGGCGGCGGGGAAGGGGATCCCCGCGCACTCCAGCGCACGGCGGGTCTCCATGTAGCCGCTCTCGCGGAGCGGGGTGGCGGCAGGGGGCAGCGGTGCGACACCGGTCCGCTGTCCGCCGGGTGCCACGGTGGCCAGGGCGCGGGCCGCGTCCTCGGTGGCGGAGAAGACCGGTACGCCGGCGGCGGCCAGTGTGCGGCAGCTGGGCGACTCGGGGTACATGGACTGCACCACCAGGGGTTTCGCGGTGGCGCGGTGCCGGGCGGCGATGAGGCGTGCGGCCTCCTCCTCGCCTCGCGCGAGCGCCGTCCCGCCGCCGCCGAGGCCCCCGTCGGCCGCCGCGTAGCCGCCGAAGTAGCCGGTCATCAGCACGGCGTCGACCTCCTCGGCCGCCAGCAGCGCGGTGACGGTCTCGGCGTAGGATCCCGGGTCCTGCTCGCCCATTCCGGCGAGGTCCACCGGGTTGGCGACGGCCGACTGGTCCCACAGGGCTTCGCGCAGCCGCTGCCGGGTCGGCTCGTGGAGTTCGGGGACGGTCAGCCCGGCCGCCTCGACGGCGTCGGCGGCTATGACGCCGTGTCCGCCGCCGTCGGTGAGTACGGCGACCCGGTGTCCGGTGGCCCGGCGTGCGCCACTCGACGCGGCCAGGGCGACGGTGAGTTCGCGCGGGGTGGCGACCAGTTCGACACCGGCGTCACGGCAGGCGGCGGTGACGACGTCGGCGGAGGTGGTCAGCGCGCCGGTGTGCGACTGTGCGCTGCGCGCGGAGGCGTCGCCGCGTCCGGCGCTGAGCAGCACCACGGGCTTGCCGGCCTCGGCGGCGGCTTCGGCGAAGGCGCGTCCGTCACCGAAGTCCTCGGCGTAGACGGCGATGGCCCGGGTGCCGTCGTGCCGGGCGCAGTCGGCGAGCAGATCGACGAGGGTGACGTCGGCCTGGTTGCCGAGCGAGACGAACCGGGAGAAGCCGAGGCCGTGCGGGGCGAAGCGGAGCTGGAGTTCGAGGGCGAGGTTGCCGCTCTGGCTGAGGAGGGCGACACCACCGGGGGTGAAGGTGTCGGAGGCCAGGAAGAGTTCGGTCGTGTTGTCGGCGATGCCGAGGCAGTTGGGGCCGACCATCACGGCACCGGCGGCGCGCACGCGCTCGGCGACGGCCTGCTGCCGTATCCGCCCGGCGTCCCCGGTCTCGGCGAAACCGGCGGTGATGGCGACGATCGCGCGGGCCCCGCAGCGCAGGGCCTCGTCGACGGCGTCCTCGAAGCCGGCGGCGGGCACCGACACCACGGCCAGGTCGACGGGCTCGCCGATCGCGCTCAGGCTGGTGGCGGCGGTGCGGCCGAGGACCGTGCCGCCGCGGCGGTTGACGAGGTGGACGGGGCGGCGGCGTCCTGCGCGGACGGCCTGGACGGCGATGGCGTGGCCGTACTTGGCCGGGTCGTCGCTGGCTCCGACGACGGCGACGGATACGGGGTCGAAGAGCGCGGTCAGGTCACGTCCCATGTCACTTCACCAGCCTCAGCGCGGAGTTGGGGCAGGCGGCGACGGCGGCTTCGGCGGCGTCCTCGCCGCCCGGCGGCACTTCGGTGACCCGCACCGTGGCATAGCCCCACTCGTCGAGGTCGATCAGCTCGGGTGCGGGTTCCTGGCAGAGGCCGTAGCCCTGGCAGCGGGTGGAGTCCAGCAGGAGTTTCATGGCGGGGTCCTTTCGGCGCGGCGGGGTCGGGGCGCCCCGGGTGCGGGAGCTTCGAGGGGCCGGGGCGCGGCTCAGGGCACGGGCACCGTGAACCGGAGCCCGTCCGCGGGGGCCGTGCCTTCGCAGGCGGGGCAGTCGGCGTGACGGTGGGCGTCGACCCGGTCGGGGAAGTGGGCGAGCAGGGTGGCGACGATGCGGGCGGCGGCGTCGAGCAGTCCGCAGGCGCCTCGCCCGGGCAGCTGGCGTGACCAGCGGTCCAGCTTGTCGAGGGCGTCGTGGCCCGCCTCACCGCAGCCGACGGATTCGAGGGTTCCGGCCAGGGCCCGGGTGCCGGAGACGCACACCCCGCACTGCCGGGCGCTCTGTGCCGCGAGGTAGGCGGCGGCCTCGGTGGCGACGGCGACCGGGCAGTCCTGCGGGCGCAGGAAGTGCAGCGCCCCGCAGCCGAGCGCTGCCCCGGCCGCGCGCAGGCCGTCGTGGTCGAGCGGCAGATCCCGCCAGCCCTCGCCGTACAGCCCGCCGAACAGGCCGCCCAGCAGAACGGCGGGGGCCGTGCCGTGGCCGCACAGGTCGGCGAGGACCTTCAGATGCGTGCCCGCGGCCACCTCGACCAGGGCGGCCGCGCCGTCGGCCCCGGCGAGCGTCACCAGATGGGCGCCGGCGACGGCGGCCATGGCGTCGGGGCGCGCGTGCATCCACGCGACGCGGGCCAGCGTCTCGACGTTGGCGACCAGGGTGGGCGCGCCGCCGACGCCGCTCTCGAAGGGCCGCGGCGGCTTGGCCGTGGGCAGGGCCGGACCGCCGTCGATGCGGCGGACGACCGCGGTCTCCTCCCCGGCGACGTAGGTGTGCTCGGTGCGTACGACGTCCACGGGCAGGTCGAAGGGGCGCTCGGCGAGGGCCCGCCGGACGGCCTGCTCGGCCGGGGCGTCGGAGAGGTACACATGGCCGCGGTCGGCGCCGGTGACGGCGGCGGCCAGGCGCAGGCCGTCCAGGACCAGGTGCGGGCGGTGCCGCAGCAGCCAGCGATCCTTGACGGAGCCGGGCTCGCCCTCCTCGCCGTTGGCGACGACGACGGGTGTGCCCTGCGCGTCACGGACGGCCCGGAGCTTGACGGCGGCCGGGAATCCGGCGCCGCCGCGGCCACGCAGTCCCGCGGCCTCGACCCGGTCGAGCAGCAGGCCGGGCGCGGCCGGCGGTGTGTAGCCGCCCGCCGCACGGTAGGAGGAGAGGTCCTCGCCGGCGCCGGGCGATGCGCTGCCGGCCGGCGGCGGGACGAGCAGCCCGTCGGGGACGAGCGAGAACACGCCGGTCATACGGTGCTCCTGAGCTCAAGGTGGCCTTGGGGGGCGCGTGACCTCAGCCGGGCGAGCGCCCGTTCCAGGTCCCGCCGCTGTGCGGCGGTGCGGGCGTAGCCGGTGCCGGGCAGGCCGATCAGCATGCGGTGGTGGTCGAGGACGACCTCGCCGGCCAACAGCGCCGCCCTCGGGTCGGCGGGCGCGGCGTCGGCGGCTTCGACGACCAGGTCGGCCACCTCGCCGAGGTAGCGCAGCCAGGCGCGCTGCGTGCCGCGCAGCACCAGTCGCTCGACGCGGTTGCGCTCGGCGGCGACCAGGGCCGTCGGTGGCCGGCCGGCCGCCGGGGCGCGCAGGGCGGCCACCGCGGTGGGCAGTTCCTGTTCGGGCTCCGGCGTGAGGCCGAGCCATACCAGACTTCGGCGATCGCTCATACGTGCCTCCGGGGTCACACCGCTTCCTGGGGCTCGGAAGCGGGGGTGACGCGGCGATGAGGTGGGTGGGGATGCTCCGGTGCCGTGACGCGAGGGGCGGGGAGCGGTGCGGAGTGGCCGGATCCGGCACCCGCTGTGGCGTGGACCGTGGTCCACGGGCGAGCGGACTCGGGTCCGGGCATCGATCCATGAGCCCGGGCCGTCCGCTTGCCCAGGAGACTAACTAACTAATTAGTCAGCCCACAAGTCTTGACTTGCTCCCTCGGCACCCCCAGTCTGACTAACCAATCAGTCAGCCGGATCGCGGCAGGTCCGGAAGCCACAGTTGCGCTCCGCCCCTGCCCCCGCACCGGCCCGCCGCCTCACCGCCCATCGCCGCCGCAGCGGCGCGGAGGAGGACCCCATGCACCCCGCGACCACCCGGGCAGAAGACCTCTCCACTCCCCCACCGGAGCCGCCCCCCGCGCACCCCGGGGAGGCACTGCCCGCGCGTTACTACACGGATCCGGCCATCGCCACAGCCGAGACCGAGCACATCTTCGCCAAGTCCTGGCAGCTGGTCTGCCACGAGTCCGACCTCCCCGGCCCCGGCGCCCGGCTCGCCGCCACCGCCGCCGGCCGCGAGGTCCTGGTCGTCCGCACCGAGGACGGCGGACTCGCCGCCCATCTCAACGTCTGCCGGCACCGCGGCACCCGTCTGGTCAGCGCCCCGGAGCCGGAGGGCAAGGCGATCCGCTGCCCGTACCACGGCTGGACCTACAAGCTGGACGGACGACTGGTCGGCGCCCCCGAGGCGCGCCGGATCCCCTGTCTGGACAAGCCCAAGCTGGGGCTGCACCCGGTCAACGTGGAGTCGTTCCTCGGCTTCGTCTTCGTCAACCTCGACCTGGAGGCGACCCCGCTGGCGGAGAGCTGCGCCGGGCTCGCCGAGGCCGTCGGCCGCTATGCCGGGGCCGGTCTGGTGCCGGTCGGCAAGCACCGCATCCACGACCTCTTGGGCGGCGAGGAGCAGAACGCCAACTGGAAGGTGATCGTCGACAACTATCTGGAGGGCTATCACGTCCCCGTCGCCCACCCCGCGCTCATGCGACTGCTCGACTACGGTGCGTACACGGTGGACGTCCAGGAGAACTACGTCCTGTTCGAGTCGCCCCTGCGCGACAAGCCGTCCTCGAACTGGACCGAGCGTCTCTACCAGCGGCTCGCGACCCCGATGCCGGGGCTGACCGAGGCCGACCGGCGGGTCTGGCGGTATGCCGTGATCTACCCCAACACGCTCATCGACTTCTACCCTGACCACGTGCTCGCGTGGACCGCCCTGCCCACCGCCCAGGACCGGGCGGCGATCCCCGGCGCCTTCTACACCCGGACCGGGGAGGGCCTGCGCACCCGGCTGGCCCGGCGGCTCAACATCCACATCGGCTGGGTCACCAACGACGAGGACGCCGAGCTGGTGGAGCGCGTACAGGCCGGGATGCAGACTCCCGGCTTCGAGCCGGGCCCGCTGTCGCAGCGCGAGGCCGCGGTCGGCTGGTTCGCCCGCCGGGTCAGGGACGACCTGGAGGGGGCTCCGCGGTGACGCCCTCCAGCACCGATCGCGCGTACCGCGCCGTACGCCGCCCGTCGGACTTATCGCACGTCCGCTGACGCGCGCCTACGCACCCACCCCAGACCGGTCTTCACTGCGGAATCAGGGCCTGAAGTGAGCCGACCAGCCGGTCCCGCCCTGGACTTGTGCCGTTCCTCGACGGAGAGGACGTTCCATGTCCCTCGAGGTATCACCGCCGTCCCGACGCGCCGTGCTGCGGGCAGGCGCCTGCGGTCTGCTGGGCGCTGCCGCCGCCGGCTGCGGGTTCATGCCCGCGAAAACGCCCAGCGCCGAACAGCTCGCGCCCGTCAAGGCGCGCGTCGACGGTGATCTCGTCTATTTCAACTGGGCCGACTTCGTCGACCCGTCCGTGTTCAAGGGCTTCGAGAAGGAGTACGGCGTCAGGGTCGTCCAGTCGAACTTCGACTCGATGGAAGGCATGGTCGCCAAGCTCAACGCCGGCAACCGCTACGACATCGTCTTCCCCTCGGCGAAATGGGCCCAGCGCCTGGTGCGCGGCGGCCGGCTGCGCCGGATCGACCACTCCCAACTGGCCAATTCCCAGGCCGTGTTCGGCGCGTACGACTATTTCGCCGACCCCTGGTACGACCCGGGCTCCGCGCACACCGTCCCCTTCACGGCGTACAAGACCGGCATCGGCTGGCGCCGGGACCGTATCGGTGACCTCTCCGACTCCTGGCGTGATCTGTGGAGCGAGCGGGCCAAGGGCAAGGTCTTCCTGCTGGACGACCGCGACGAGGTGCTCGGCATGGGCGCCCTCACGCTCGGCCTGGACGTCAGCACCGGGGACGCGGGTGACCTCGACAGGATCACCGCCCTGCTGGGTTCGCTGCGGCCCCGGCTGCGCGGTTTCTCCAGCGACAGCTACAACAACCTGCTCAACGGCAACGCGCTGATCCAGCAGGCCTGGAGCGGTGACATGGCCGCCATGCTGAACCAGGCCGAGGACCCTTCCGTGTTCGGGTTCCAGGCACCCAGGGAGGGCACGCCGATCAACTCGGACTGCTACGCCATCCCCTGGAACGCGCCCCACCCCGGCACCGCGATGCTGTTCATCGACTACATGCTGCGGCCGGAGAACGTGAAGAAGAACATCGAGTACATCGGCTACCCGATGCCGGTCGCGGGCACCGAGAAGGTCTACGCCGACCTGGTCGAGCCGTTCCCCGAGTGCCTCGTCACCAAGGACGACCTCGAGGCGGACCTGTTCTTCCGCAACGGCGCCCGCGCGGCGGAGGACGCCCGGGACGCCGCCTGGACCCATGTGAAGGCGGGCTGATCCATGGCACTGCTCCGTCCCTCGTCCCGCACCCGCCGCGGCCGGGACTCCGACGGCACCCGCATCTGGACCTGGCTCATGCTGCCCGGCACCCTGTGGATGACCGGCTTCCTCATCGCCTCGCTCGTCCTCGTGGCCGTCCTGGCCGTCGGCACCACGGACCAGCTCGGCAATCCGCGCTTCGGCTTCAGCCTGGCCGGCATCCGTGCCCTCACGGACCCCGCCTACACCGAGGTTTTGGCCCGCTCCCTCGGCTACGCCCTGCTGACCTGCGTGATCTGTCTGCTGATCGCCTACCCGGTGGCGTACACGATCGCCCTGCACGGCGGACGGTACAAGCACGCGCTGATCGCGGCGATCGTGGTGCCCTTCTTCGCCAACTACCTGGTCCGGATGTACGGCTGGTCGGTGGTGCTCTCCGACGACGGCCCGGTGCTGCGCACGCTGCGCTCGGTCGGCCTGGCCGACGCGGGCACGAAGATCCTCAACAGCGGCTTCGGCGTCGTCGCGGGACTCGTCTACGGCTTCGTCGTCTTCATGATCATCCCACTGTACGCGGCCCTGGAACGCCTGGACGTCTCCCTGATCGAGGCCGGCCGCGATCTGTACGGCGGCCCGGTCCGCACCTTCTTCTTCGTCACCCTGCCCGCCACCCGGCAGGGCGCGGCGGCCGGGCTCGTCCTGGTCTTCCTGCCCGCGATGGGCGACTTCGTCAGCGCACAGCTCATGGGAGGCCCGGACCAGATCATGATCGGCAATCTCATCCAGGACAAGTTCTTCCAGGGGCAGAACTGGCCGCTGGGCTCCGCTCTGACCATGCTGCTGATGCTGGTGCTGCTGATCGGGATGCTCGGTTATCTGCGGCGCACCCGCAAGGACGAGGCGGAGGCCCGCCGATGACTCTGCTGCGCATGCCCTCCTCCACCGTCCCGGAACGCACGGTCACCCGCCCCCGGGCGCGGCGCGGCCGTGCCCAGCGCAGGCCCCGGGTGCTGATCGCGGTCACCGGCCTGTTCTTCGCGCTGCTCTACCTGCCCATCGCGGTCGTGGCGCTGTTCTCCTTCAACTCCCAGAAGTCGCTGACCGTCTTCGACGGGTTCAGCCTGCGCTGGTACCGCGCCTTCGCGCAGGACGACGTCCTGCTGGCCTCCCTGGGCACGAGCCTGCGCATCTCCCTGGTGGCGATGGCCGGCTCGGTCCTGCTCGGGGTGGCGCTCGCGCTCGGCCTGGTGCGCTGCCGCACCCGGCTGGGCTCCCTGGCCGGGCTGATCATGCTGGTGCCGCTGATCACGCCGGAGATCGTCACGGGCGTGGCGTCGATGCTGCTGTTCAAGGGACTCGGCGTGCCGCTGTCCACCGGCACGGTGATGCTCGCCGAGATCACCTTCTCCATCTCCTACGTCACGGTCATCCTCCGCTCCCGGGTCGCCGCGCTGAACCCGGAGGTCGAGGAGGCCGCTATGGATCTCGGCGCCACCCGCTGGCAGGCGGTCCGGCTGGTGACCCTGCCGGCGCTGCTCCCCGCCGTGCTGGCCAGTGCCGTACTGATCTTCGCGCTGGTCTTCGACGACTTCGTCCTCGCCTACTTCACCACCGGCGTCGATCCCCAGCCCCTGTCGGTGCGGATCTACTCGGCGATCCGCTTCGGCGTGCAGCCCACCATCAACGCGGTCGGCACGCTGATGCTCGCGGGATCCATCGCCCTGATCGTCCTCGCCCTGTTCATCCCGCGTCTCTTCGGCCGCCGCGGCGGCCTCGACCTCCTCTCCGGGAAGTGACCATGGACACGACCCCCGCCGTCCGGCTCGACGGCGTCTCCAAGCAGTACGGCGAGTCCTACGCCGTCCACCACCTCGACCTCGACATCGCGGCCGGCCACTTCTTCTCCCTGCTGGGCCCGTCCGGCTGCGGCAAGACCACCACGCTGCGCATGATCGGCGGGTTCAGCGACCCCACCGAGGGCGCGGTGCTGCTCGCCGGTGAGGACGTGACGGCGTTGCCGCCGAACCGGCGCAACGTCAACACGGTCTTCCAGAGCTACGCCCTCTTCGACCATCTGAGCATCGCCGACAACGTGGCCTTCGGCCTCAAGCGCAAGGGCGTCGCCCGGGCCGAGATCCGCGAGCGGGTCGGCGAGATGCTGGAGCTGGTCCAGCTCGCGGGCTTCGCCGACCGCAGGCCCGGCACGCTCTCCGGCGGCCAGCGCCAGCGCGTCGCCCTCGCCCGGGCGCTCGTGAACCGTCCGGCCGTGCTCCTCCTGGACGAGCCGCTGGCCGCCCTCGACCTGAAGCTGCGCCGGCAGATGCAGGTGGAGCTGAAGCAGATCCAGCGCGAGGTCGGGATCACCTTCGTCTTCGTCACCCACGACCAGGACGAGGCGCTGACCATGTCCGACCGGATCGCCGTGATGAACGAGGGCCGCGTCGAACAGTGCGGCACCCCCGAGGACATCTACGAGCACCCCGCCAGCAGCTTCGTCGCGTCCTTCATGGGCACGTCCAACCTGATGACCGGCACCTACCGGGACGGCGAGGTGCAGCTGGCGAAGGGCCCGGCCCTGCCCGTCGGCGCCCGTTCCGAGATCGCCGACGGTGCCGCCGTCAGTGTGTCCGTGCGCCCGGAGAAGATCTGGCTGTCGGACTTCGAACCGGGCATGTCGATGCTCAGCGGTGTGCTCCGCGAGACCGTCTACAGCGGTCCGACCACGACCTATCTGATCGAACTCGCCCCCGGCGTCACGCTGTCCGTACTGGAGCAGAACACGGCCCGCGCCCGCATGGAGGACCGCTGGAGCGGCGGCGAGACCGTGGAGTTCGGCTGGCGGCCGGAGCACTGCCTGGTCCTCGCCTGAACGCCCCCGAACCTCTGACGAAAGCGAAGCCATGCATCACGACGTGATCGTGCTGGGTGCCGGGCTGGCGGGGCTCGCCGCCGCCCGGGACCTGGCCGCCGCCGGCACCGATGTGCTGGTCCTGGAGGCCCGGGACCGGGTCGGGGGCCGGGTCGAGCAGACCCGCACACCCGACGGCCGTACCGTCCAGCTGGGCGGTGAGGTCGTCGGCCGAGGACACACCTCCTATCTGGAGCTCGCCAAGGAACTCGGCCTGGAGCTGGTCCCCAGCTATGTCGCCGAGCCCGGCCGGATGACCCGGGCCACCGCTCAGGGCCGTTCGGCCGGCGAGCCCCCGCACTGGTTCGGCCCCGGTGACGCGGCCCTGCACGAGCGCCTGAGCGCCGAGTTCAGCGCACTCGCCGCCACCGTCGACCCCGACGATCCCTGGTCGCACCCCGAGGCCGACGCCCTCGACCGGCTGTCCGTGGCCGACTGGCTGCGCTCCCGGCAGGCCACGCCCGCCGTGGTCCGGCTGTGGGACATCGGACAGCTCGCCCTGGCCGGGGGTTCCTACGAGCGGATCTCCCTGCTGGCGGCGGTGCGCAAGAGCGCCGCGGTTCCCGGCTCCGGCAGCGGCGACTACGACTACGAGGACTGGGAGGGGCTGCGGCTGGCGGACGGCTCGGCGACGCTCGCCGAGGTCATGGGCCGCGAGCTGGGCCCGCGCATCCGGCTGGGCTCCGCCGTCGCCGCCCTGGACGTACGCCCCGGCCGCTGCACCGTGCGGCTGGTCACCGGTGAGGTCCTCACCGCGACGGCCGTGGTCAGCGCCCTGCCCGTCGGCCCGCTGCGGGATGTCGCCGTCACCGGCGTCAGCGAGGCCCGGCTGGCCTCCCTGCACCGCCAGCGCCATGCCACGGCGGCGAAGTTCGCGGCCGTCTACGACCGCCCTTTCTGGCGGGACGCCGGCTTGAACGGCCTGTCCGAGACCGAGGGCGTGCTGGGCAGCACCTGGCCGCAGAACGAAGGCGTGCTGTCGGCACTCGTCCCACCGGAACGCTACGGCGTGCTGCTGGGCACCCCGCCCCAGCTTCGCACGCCCGAACTGCTCGCCGAGATGGCCGGCATGTTCGGCGACGAGGCACTGCGCCCGACCGCCTGCCATCTGCGGCTGTGGGGCACCGATCCGTGGACGCAGGGCTATGTCACCCAGTGGCCGCCGGGCGAGGTGATGGCGGTCGGCCCGCTGCACGGCACCCATGAACCGCCGTTCTACGTCTGCGGCTCCGACCAGTGGGTCGCCGGATACATGGAGGGCGCCGTCCGCACGGGCCGCGCCGCCGCCGAGGAGGCGCTGCGCCGTGGCTGACACCGCCGACCTCACCGTGGTCCTCAATCACATCGACGGAAAGGAGACACCCGCGGCGTCCGGGGCGACCTTGCGGCTGATCGACCCCGCCACCGGCCTGGCGCACGGCATGGCGCCGCTCTCCGGCCCGGAGGACGTGGACGCCGCGTGCCGGGCGGCCGAGGAGGCGTTCGCCGGCTGGGCGGTGACGACGCCGGCCGAGCGGCAGACCGCGCTGCTGCGGATCGCCGACGCACTGGAGCGGGAGGCCGGCGCGGTGGCGGACGCCGAGGTCGCCGACACGGGCAAGCCGCGGGCCCTGTTCCTGGGCGATGAACTGCCGGCGATCGTGGATGTGTTGCGGTACTTCGCGGGGGCCGCCCGGAACCTGCCGGGGGCCGCCGCCGCGGAATACACGCCGGGCCGCACCTCCGTACTGCGGCGCGAGCCGGTCGGGGTCTGCGCCCAGATCACACCGTGGAACTACCCGCTGATGATGGCCGTCTGGAAGATCGCGCCCGCGCTGGCCGCGGGCAACACGGTCGTCCTGAAGCCGTCGGACACCACGCCCTCGTCGGCCACGCTGCTGGCCCGGCTGGCGGCCGAGCATCTGTCGGCCGGTGTCCTCAACGTCGTGTGCGGCGACCGGGACACCGGGCGGTCCCTGGTCACCCATCCGCAGGTGCGGCTGGTCGCCGTCACCGGAAGTGTCCGCGCCGGGCAGCAGATCGCCACCGCCGCAGCCGCCGACCTCAAGCGGCTCCATCTCGAACTGGGCGGCAACGCCCCGGTGCTGATCCACGCCGACGCCGATCTGGACGACGCGGTCGAGCAGTTGTCGGCGCTGTCCTACTACAACGCCGGCCAGGACTGCACGGCCGCGACCAGGCTCCTCGTCGACCGGCGGATCCACGACCGTTTCCTGGCCCTGTTCGCCGACCGGGCCGCCAGGCGGCTGCCCGGCTCCCCGGACGAGGGGCAGGCCGACTTCGGCCCGCTCGCGAACTCCGCCCAACTCGCCACGGTGTGCGGCATGCTGGACCGGCTGCCGGACCACGCCGAGGTGGTGGCGGGCGGGGCCGCCCTGGACCGTCCCGGCTACTTCCACCAGGCCACGGTGGTCGCCGGGGTGCGGCAGGGGGACGAGATCGTGCAGGGCGAGGTGTTCGGACCGGTCGTCACCGTCCAGCCGTTCACCGACGAGGCCGAGGCATACCGGCTGGCCAACGGCGTGACCCAGGGCCTCGCCGCGAGTGTGTGGACCCGCGACCACGACCGGGCCATGCGGGCCAGCCGCGCGCTGCGCACCGGCATCGTCTGGGTCAACACCCATGGCACGACGGTCTCGGAGATGCCGCACGGCGGCGTGGGCCACTCCGGCTACGGCAGCGACCTCTCCCTGACCGGGCTGCTCGACTACACCCAGGTCAAGCACGTCATGCTCTGACATCGTCGACAAGCCCCTCCGGTCTCCAAATGCCGGTCAGACCGTGGAGAGGTCGATGGCCCGGTCGACGTCCTGTGGCCGCAGCACCCGGAGGATGCCCTCCAGCAGGTAGTAGTCGGCGTACGGGAGGGAGATCTCGATGCCGTCCTCGGCCGGGCGGTTGCGGGTGCAGCGTGCCACCACCGCCTGCGCGCGGGACGAGTTCGTCGTCAGGCACGTCTGCGACAGTGCGGTGAGCAGCCGCAGCGCCACCTCACGGTAGGCGAGCCGGCCGGTGGCGGCGGCCAGGTCGAGGAGGCCACAGGCCATGATCGCCCCGGCCGACGCGTCCTTGATGTCGTGGGGCTGCTGCGGCGCGCGGTAGTCCCACACCGGGACGTGGTCCGGGGTGAGCGCCTGGACGGCGTAGTCCGCGAGTCGGCGGGCGGTGGTCAGGAAGTCCCGGTTCCCCGTCCTGCGGTACATCGTGGTGAAGCCCTACAGCCCCCATGCCTGTCCGCGCGACCAGCACGACGTGGGGCTGTACCCCTGCACGGTGCCCGGGCCGAGGGGTGCGCCGGTCTGCGGGTCGAAGTCGTAGACGTGCGGGGTCGATCCGTCCGGGCGTGGGAAGACCCGCTGCGCCGTCTTCGCGTGTTCGACGGCGATGTCCAGGTACTTCGCGTCGCCGGTCCGCTCGCTCGCGAAAGACAGCAGGTCGAGGTTCATCATCGTGTCGATGATGACCCGGCCGGCGTTGTTCGGATCGTCCAGCGCGCCCCAGGCCCTGATGAACCGTCCGCGCGGGTTGTACCGCCGGATCAGGGAGTCGGCCGCCCGCAGCGCCCCGGTCCGCCACGCCTCGTCGCCGGTCAGCCGCCAGGCGGTGACCCAGGACGGGTAGAACAGGAAGCCGAGGTCGTGCGTGGTGGTGTCGTACTGGCGAGGGGCCAGCTTCCGCGCGGAGGCCAGTGCCTGTGAACGGAACGTCGCGTCCCCGCTGTGCAGCCATGCCATCCACAGGGTGCCGGGCCAGAACCCGCCGACCCAGTCGCCGTTCTGCGAGTAGGTCCACCTCTCGAACTTCGTGCCGACCGGGAAGGCGGTCACCGTGGGCGCCACGTCCCGGAGCTTGTCGACGGCGTAGTCGGCCGCCGCGCTCAGCTTGCGCAGGGTCGGTGTCATTGTGAACGGCACGGAACAGAACGAACCGAACGGAGCGGAGAGGACAAGAAGGTGAGGTCTCCTGCCGCGTCCCCCTCGAACGCGGCAGGAGACCTGTGTGCGCCGACCCCCGTCCGGCGCACCTTGGCGGGCCCCGTCAGCCCGCGGTCCTTGGCCCGGCGGCGCGCTCGGCGGCGTTCGCCTGCCACTCGCGGCCGATCGAGCGCAGCAGCGCCGGGTACACCCCGACGTAGCGGAACGGCTTGATGGCGGCCATGTAGAGGGTGCCGAGCACTCCGTTGGGCTTGACCAGGACGGCCATCCGGCCGCGGTAGTCGCCGGAGTCGTCCTGGACCCAGCCGATGTGCATGACCGCGTGCACGGTGCTGTTGGCCATCTCGGCGGCCCACTCGTCGTCCCGCTGATACAGGGACGTGAACGGGGACGAGCCGAGGTCGGGACCCCGGGGACCTTCGCGCAGATCGGCCGGCATCCGGTCGCGCAGGGAGGGCAGCCGGGTTCCCACGCCCGTCCCGGGCTTGTCCCAGCCGAGCAGCGCCCCGAGCTTCCAGCGGACGGAGAAGAGCACGCGGGAGACGAAGCCGTCTCCGTTGACCCCGCCCCTGATCCCGTCGGCGATCTGGCGCACGAGCCACACCAGGTCGTCCGGACCGCCGGGGGTGGGCAGGTCCCACACGTCCTCGACCGTGAAGTCCGAGGCGATCTCATGGATGCGCCAGGGGCGGTCGGTATGGGCGGCACGAGGAAGTCGCATGAGCAGACCCCTGTCTATACGGTGGCGTATAGAACGAGCATACGACCATCTATACGCCACCGTATACTCGGGGGTGACGTGAGGAGGCACACACCATGGGCGCGACCCGTACGCCACGGGGCAAGTGGATCGAGGAGGGCCTGCGGGCACTGGCCGCGGGCGGCCCCGAGGCCGTGCGGATCGAGGCGCTGGCGCAGTCACTGGGCGTCAGCAAGGGGGGTTTCTACGGGTACTTCCGCAATCGTGAGGCGCTGCTCACGGAGATGCTCGACACCTGGGAGCACGAGGTCGCCGAGAGCGTGATCGAGTACGTGGAGAGCGGCGGAGGGGACGCACGGACCAGGCTCGTGCGGCTGTTCGGCCTCGTCGCCGACACCGCCGAGGGCCCGGTGCGGGGCGTCAGCGCCGACATCGCGGTCCGTGACTGGGCGCGCAGGGACGCCGCCGTCGCCGAGCGGCTGCGCCGGGTCGACAACCGCCGGATGGACTACCTGCGTTCGCTGTTCTCGTCCTTCTGCCCCGACGACGACGAGGTCGAAGTCCGCTGTCTGCTGGCCGTCTCGGTGCGCATCGGCAACCACTTCTACGCCGCGGACAACGGCACGCGCAGCCGCGAGGAGGTCATGGAGCTCATCCGGCAGCGGCTGCTGGCATAGCCGGATCAGGTCCCCCCCGATGGTCCCTGCGGCGCACGCCCCCTCCCCCGCGCGGTGGAGAGGGTCCGCCGTGCCGGACGAGGCGCGAGCGCCCCGCCCGGGGCCAGCATGGACGTCATGACGACAGCGACCGCTCCCCTCCCCCTCGCCGCCCCCGCCCCCAGGTGGGCCCGGCGCGCCGCCCACGCCATCGCGTGGTGCGCGGTGCCGTCCGGGCTGTGGCGGCTCGCCATGGCCTTCGGTGTCCCGGTGGGTTACAGCGACCAAGTGCTGCGCGACGTCTTCGACATCCCGGGCTGGGGCATCGCCTACGTCATCGGCCTCTCCGTCCTCACCGAACTGGCCGCCCTGCTCCCGCTGCTGCTCGTCAGCGACAGATGGCGGCCACTGCGCCCCCGTACTCTGACGCGGCTGGCCTGGATCGCCTCGGCCGTCCTGATCGCGTTCGCGCTGTGGCAACTGGTCGTCGCCTTCACCGTCGAGAGCCGGACGTACATGTCGAGCGAGACCGCACAGACGGTCTGGGCCGTCGTCTTCGCGCCGCTCTTCGCCGTTCCCGCCCTGATGACGGCGGTGACGTGGTCCTACGCGAGGCGGCACCGCGGGCTTGCCTGATCACTCCGCGAGGACCCGGGCGCGGCACGCCGCCGGGGTTCCCCAAGCGGTGCGCAGGGCACGGGCTTTGCGGATCCACAGGGACAGGTCCAGTTCCTCGGTGTAGCCGAGGGCGCCGTGGCAGTGCAGGGCCGTGCGGGCGGCGCCGTAGGCCGCTTCGCCTGCCGCCAGCTTCGC
The DNA here is from genome assembly GCF_043673425.1 of Streptomyces sp. M41. Lineage (NCBI taxonomy): Bacteria > Bacillati > Actinomycetota > Actinomycetes > Kitasatosporales > Streptomycetaceae > Streptomyces > Streptomyces sp. M41. Next base: position 158,157 of record NZ_JBIMKE010000007.1, read on the forward strand.
GGCGGCGAGGTCGCGGGGGCCGTCGCAATGCCCGGCCGCCAGAGCGACCGCCGCCGCGTGCACGAGCGGTTCGGCGAACTCCAGCGCGATCAGGACGTCCGCCAGTCGGTGCTGCACGGCCTGGAAGGAGCCGATCGGACGCCCGAACTGGGTGCGGTGCTTCACATGGTCGACCGTGCGCTCGAGCAGGGTCCGGCCGAGCCCCAGGGCCTGGGCGGCGGTGGCCAGTGCCGCGAGGTCGGCGGCGCGTTCGGCGGCGGCCCGCACCTGGGGCCCCCGGGCGTGGACCACGGTGCCCAGTGGGCGGGCCAACCGGCGGGCGGGGTCGGCCGACGGCTGGACGGGGCCCGCCGACTCGGCCAGCCCCACGGTGTCCTCGGCCACGACGAAGACGGCGTCGGCGGCGTCCGCGTCCAGGGCGTACGGGCTGTCGGGCGTCAGCAGGCAGAGCGAGGCGGCGGTCCTGCCGGAGGCGATGCCCTGCAGCCAGGTGGCGGCGAGCGTCTTGTCGTCGAGGTGGTCGAGCAGCGTGGCGGCGGCCACCGTCTCCACGAGCGGTCCCGGTACCGCATGCCTCCCCAACTGGGTGAAGGCGACGGCCAGTTCGACCGGGTGCGGGTCCAGGCCGCCGTGCTCCTGCGGAACCGCCAGGGCGAAGACGCCTGCCTCCGCGAGGCGGCTCCACAGCGCGCGGCCGGGGCCGTGGTCGCCGGCCGACCAGGCGCGTACGGCCGCCGGGGTCCGGGCCGCCGTCAGCATGCCGTCCAGCGAGCGGGCGAACTCCCGCTGTCCGGCGTCGAGGAGGAACCGCATCACCGGCGTCCCTTCGGCAGACCGAGCAGGCGTTCGGCGATGATGTCGCGCTGGATCTCGTTGGTGCCGGCGTAGATCGGTCCGGCGAGGGAGAAGGTGTAGCCGTCGGCCCAACTGCCGTGCGCAGGCGCCTCGGTGGCGTCGTCGGCGAGTTCGCCGTAGGGGCCCAGGAGGTCCAGGGCGGTCTCGTGCAGGGCGATGTCCAGGTCGGACCAGAAGACCTTGTTCAGGCTCGACTCCGCTCCGATCGATCCGCCGGCGGCCAGGCGTGCGGCGCTCGCGTAGGTGAACAGCTGGTAGGCGCGGGCGCCGGCCACCACGTCGGCGACGCGGTCGCGCAGCGCCGTGTCGGAGGGATCGGCGTGGCCGCGCCACAGCGTGGTGAGCCGGTCGGCCGCGGCCGTGAACCGGCCGGGGCTGCGCAGGGTGAGGCCGCGTTCGTTGCCGGCCGTGCTCATCGCGACCCGCCAGCCCTGTCCGGGCTCGCCGATGACGTCCTCGTCGGGTACGAGGACGTCATCGAGGAAGAGTTCGGCGAAGGCCGGTTTGCCGTCCAGCCGGCCGATGGGGCGTACGGTCACGCCGTCGGCGTCCAGCGGGAACATCACGTACGTCAGGCCCTGGTGGGGCTTGGCGGTGTGCGGGTCGCTGCGGAACAGGCCGAAGGCGCGGTCGGCGAACGCGGCCCGGGAGGACCAGGTCTTCTGACCGGAGAGCAGCCAGCCGCCGTCGGTGCGGCGGGCCGTCGAGCGCAGGGACGCGAGGTCGGACCCCGCCTCCGGTTCCGACCAGGCCTGGGCCCAGATGGTCTCGCCGCTCGCCATCGGCGGCAGGACGCGGGCGCGCTGCTCCGGGGTGCCGTGCTCGAAGAGGGTGGGGGCCAGGAGATTGATGCCGTTCTGGCTGACCCGGCCGGGGGCTCCGGCCGCGTAGTACTCCTCCTCGAAGATCAGCCACTCGAGGATCGAGGCGCCCCGGCCGCCGTACTCCTTCGGCCAGGCGACCACCGACCAGCGGTCCGTGAACAGCGTGCGCTCCCAGGCGCGGTGGGCCGCGAAGCCCTCCGCCGTCTCCAGGGAGGGCAGCGGGGCGCCGGGCACCCGGGCGGTGAGCCAGGCGCGGGCCTCGGCACGGAAGGCGTCCTCGGCGGGCGAGAAGGAGAGGTCCATCAAGAGCCCGCCTTCTTCATCGCCCGGATGTCCATGCCGCCGAGGGAGTCCGCGGCGGTCTCGGCGTTGTGGGCGTGGGCCAGGTGGTGCAGGCCGAAGACGGAGTCCAGGCCGGCGTGCAGGCCCTGGAGGTCCTCGGCCTGGTTGACGGCACGCTTGGTCAGGGCCAGCCCCATGCGGGGCATCTCGGCGATCCGGGCGGCCAACTCCAGGGTTCGGTCGGTGAGTTCGGCGCGCGGTACGACCCGGTTGATCATGCCGATCTCGTAGGCGCGGCGGGCGGTCATACGGTCGCCGGTGTAGAGGAACTCCTTGGCGATCCGGGGCGGCATCGCCCACGGGTGGGCGAAGTACTCGACGCCCGGGATGCCCATGCGGACCACCGGGTCGGCGAAGAAGGCGTCCTCGGAGGCGACGATCAGATCGCACACCCAGGCGAGCATCAGCCCGCCCGCGACACAAGCGCCCTGCACGGCGGCGACGGTCGGCTTGGGCAGTTCCCGCCAGCGCCGGCACATGCCCAGATAGACCTCGGACTCGCGGGCGAAGCGGCTCTCCGCGCCCTGCTTGTCGGAGTGGTCCCACCACAGCCCGGCCCGGCGCTCGAACGGCAGATGCGCGTCGCGCTGCGGGGTGCCGATGTCGTGCCCCGCCGAGAAGTGCCTCCCCTCCCCCGCGAGGACGACGACCCGCACCGCGTCGTCGTCGGCCGCGCGGTAGAAGGCGCGGTCCAGGGCGTAGGTCATGGCCGAGTTCTGGGCGTTGCGGTACTCGGGGCGGTTCATCGTGACCACGGCGACGGGTCCGCGGCGTTCGTAGCGCACCGGCTCCTCGGCCGGGCCGGTGTCGGGTGCCGTCCGGGAGGTGGACATCGACCCCTCCTTTCCCTAACAAGTGTTTGGTAGATTAACTGGCGGGGCGTCAGCCGTCGAGAGCGGTCCCGAGTCGCCGAGCGGGTCCCCGGCCCGCCGATGGAGGAGGCGCGTCCGTGACGACCACACCGCCGCCGTACGTTCCCGGCCATGAGCTGCTGAGCGGCCGTAGCGCCGTAGTCACCGCCGCCGCGGGGGCCGGGATCGGTGGGGCGACGGCGCGTCGGCTGCTGGAGGAGGGGGCGCGGGTCGTCGTCTCCGACGCGCACGCACGCCGGCTGAAGGAGTCCTCGGCGCGGCTGGCCGACGCCTTCGGTGCGGACCGCGTCGCTGCGCTCCCGTGCGACGTCACCGACGAGGCGCAGGTCGCCGCGCTGTTCGACCTCGCCGAGGAGCGGTTCGGACGACTGGACGTCGTGGTGAACAACGCCGGGCTCGGGGGGACGGCCGACCTCGTCGACATGACGGACGAGCAGTGGGAGAAGGTCCTCGACGTCACCCTGAACGGCACCTTCCGCTGCACCCGTGCCGCCCTGCGCCGAATGAAGGCCGGCAGTGCGGGTGGCGGGGTGATCGTGAACAACGCGTCGGTGATCGGCTGGCGGGCGCAGCGGGGCCAGGCGCACTACGCCGCCGCCAAGGCCGGGGTCATGGCGCTCACCCGGTGTGCGGCGCTGGAGGCCGCCGAGTTCGGGGTCCGTGTCAACGCTGTAGCGCCGAGCCTCGCCATGCACCCGCACCTGGTGAAGGTGACCACGCCCGAACTACTGGAGGAACTGACGGGCCGGGAGGCGTTCGGACGGTACGCCGAGCCGTGGGAGGTGGCCAACGTGATCGTCTTCCTGGCGTCCGGCTACTCGTCGTACATGACCGGCGAGGTCGTCTCGGTCAGCAGCCGGCATGCGTAGGGCGAGAATGACCCGGTGCCGAACAGCAACAGTGACCGAAAGAAGACGGCGATGAGCGCCGCGCCCGAGCGACGCGAGGAGATTTTGGCCACCGCCGCCGATGTGTTCGCCGCGCAGGGCTACCGCGCCACCACCGTCCGCCGGATCGCGGACGAGGCGGGGATGCTCGCGGGCAGCCTCTATTACCACTTCGACTCCAAGGAGTCGATGCTCGACGAGATCCTCTCCGGCTTCCTGGGCGGCCTCTGGGCCCGCTACGACGCGGTGCTCGCCGCCGGTCTCGGCCCCAGGGAGACGGTCGAGGCGCTCGTGACCGAGTCCTTCCGGGAGATCGACCGGCATCACGCCGCCGTCGCCATCTACCAGAAGGAGGCCAAGCACTTGCAGGCCCAGCCGCGCTTCGCCTATCTCGCGGAGTCGCAGGTGAAGTTCGAGAAGGCGTGGCTGGGCACGTTGGAACGCGGAGTGGCCGAGCGGGCCTTCCGCGCCGACCTCGACGTCCGGCTCACGTACCGCTTCCTGCGCGACACGGTCTGGGTGGCCGCGTCCTGGTACCGGCCGGGCGGACAGCACAGCCCGGAGGAGATCGCCCGGCAGTACCTGTCGATGGTGCTGGAGGGCATCACGCTGCGCGAATGACCCGAGCGCTCCGGGGACCGTCCCGTCCCGAGAAGCCCTTAGAGGAGTGGCCATGGCCGAGGCATACATCGTCGAAGCGGTCCGCACCCCGGTCGGCAGGCGAGGCGGCGGGCTGTCCGCCGTGCATCCCGCCGATCTGGGCGCGCATGTGCTCAAGGCGCTGATGGAGCGTTCGGGCGCCGATCCGGCAGCCGTCGAGGACGTGGTGTTCGGCTGCCTGGACGCCGTCGGTCCGCAGGCCGGTGACATCGCCCGCACCTGCTGGCTGGCCGCCGGGCTGCCCGAGGAGGTGCCGGGGGTGACGGTGGACCGGCAGTGCGGTTCCTCGCAGCAGGCTGTGCACTTCGCCGCGCAGGCCGTGCTGTCGGGCACGCAGGACCTGGTGGTGGCGGGCGGTGTGCAGAACATGTCGATGATCCCGATCGCCTTCGCCACCCGCCAGGCCGCCGAGCCGCTGGGCCTGACCCAGGGCCCGTTCGCCGGCTCCGAGGGCTGGCGGGCCCGGTACGGCGACCGGTCCGTCAATCAGTTCGCCGGCGCCGAGATGATCGCCGCGAAGTGGGGCATCTCCCGCCCGGACATGGAGAAGTTCGCGCTGCGCTCGCACCGGCGCGCCCTGAGCGCGATCGACGAGGGCCGCTTCGACCGCGAGACCGTGCCCTACGGGAACGTCACGACCGACGAGGGTCCGCGCCGCGACACCAGCCTGGCGAAGATGGCCGGGCTGAAGCCGGTGATCGACGGCGGCAGCATCACCGCCGCCTGCTCCTCACAGGTCTCCGACGGAGCCTCCGCGATGCTGCTGGCGAGCGAACGGGCCGTACGGGAGCACGGCTTGACCCCGCGTGCCCGCGTCCATCATCTCTCGGTGCGCGGCGAGGACCCGATCCGGATGCTGACCGCGCCGATCCCGGCCACGGCGTACGCGCTGAAGAAGTCCGGGATGACGCTCGACGACATCGACCTGGTCGAGATCAACGAGGCGTTCGCCCCCGTGGTGCTGGCCTGGCTGAAGGAGACCGGCGCCGACCCGGGCAAGGTCAACGTCAACGGCGGTGCCATCGCCCTCGGGCATCCGCTGGGCGCCACCGGTACCAGGCTCATGACCACGCTGCTGCACGAACTGGAGCGCACCGGTGGCCGCTTCGGCCTCCAGACGATGTGCGAGGGCGGCGGCCAGGCCAACGTCACGATCATCGAGCGGCTCTGAGAGACGGCCGCCGTCGCCGGGGGCGGCGGGCCTCGGCGGACGCGAGGCCCGCCGCCCGGCTCACTCCGCACGGGCAACCGCCGGCATGCCGTGCGCGGCTCACTCCGTACGGGGCAGCCGCGCCAGCGTGCCCTGCGCCTCGGCCATGATCCGGTCCACGAGCTCGGCACAGGACGGCAGGTCGTCGATCACCCCGGCGACCTGGCCGGAGGCCATCACACCGAGGTCGGTACGGCCGTCGACCATGGCCGATCTGAGCAGCATGGGGGTGTTCGCGGCGAGCAGGACCTGACTCCAGGTCAGGTCCTTTCCGTGCTTCATCGCCAGGCCGTCACGGACCATCGCCGCCCAGCTCATGCCGCTCACCCGGCGGAAGGCGGCGGCGTGCCGGACCGCCCGCCACAGGGACGCGGCGCGGCCGGAGCGCTCCAGTGTGTCGACGAGTTCGCTGCGCAGCATCCGGTGCGGCAGGCCGTCCACCTTCGTGGTGACGGTGACGTCCTGGACGGCGGCGGCCAGGTAGCGGGCCTTGACCGGGTCGGGGACGGTGCTGTCGGCGGTGAGCAGGAAACGGGTGCCCATCGCGATCCCGGCGGCGCCGTAGGCAAGTGCCGCGACCAGTCCGCGCCCGTCGTGGAATCCGCCGGCCGCGATCACCGGGATGTCCACGGCGTCCACGACCTGCGGGAGCAGAACCGTGGTGGCGACGCTCCCTGTGTGCCCGCCGCCCTCGCCGCCCTGCACCACCACCGCGTCCACGCCCCACGCGGCGACCTTCTCCGCATGCCGTCGCGCGCCGACGGACGGGATGACGACGACTCCGGCGTCCTTGAGCCGGGCGATCAGCTCCCGCGAGGGCGCGAGCGCGAAGGAGGCGACCTTCACGCCCTCGTCGACGATGATCCGGACCCGTTCGGCCGCGTCGCCCGCGTCCGCCCGTAGATTGACCCCGAAGGGCGCGTCCGTGCGGGATCTGACCTCACGGACCGCCGAACGGAGCTGCTGGACCGTCATGGTGGCGGAGGCGAGGATGCCGAGGGCACCGGCGTTGGCGGTCGCGGACACCAGGCGAGGGCCGGCGACCCAGCCCATGCCCGTCTGCACCAGCGGGTACCGTACCCCGACCAGCTTCGTCAGCGGTGTGTCGATGGCGGGGCCGCTCATGCCGCCGGCACCTCGCGCTCGCGAAGCCCCTTCGGGTCGATGACCTCACGGATCAGTCGTAGTTCCGCGGGCGTGGGGTCGCGGGTGTACGGCACCTCGTCCGGGACCGCCAGCGGGAATACCGTGGCTCCGGTGACCTGTTCGACGGTGACGCCGGGGTGCAGGGAACGCAGCCGCATGGTGCGGCCGGGTGTGGTGAAGTCGAACACGCCCAGGTCGCTCACGACTTGCGCGAGGTGGTGGTAACGCGTGGCGGCGGGCCCGGCCTCGGCGGCACGGTCGTGACCGACACCGCACACCATGTCCACGCGCTCGACGAAGACCCGCCTGGAATGCCGTGGAATCCAGTAACTGGTGGGGTTGTTGAGGGTGTTGACGGGAGCGCCGCGCACGCCCAGCAGCTGCCTGGCCGGCCGGGTCCAGTCTCCGATGCAGGAGATGTTCTGGTTGCCGTACCGGTCGATCTGGGCGGCGCCCATCATCACGTGCCGCCGCCCCGTGGACACCAGGGCCAGGTGCTGGCGGTAGGGCAGCCAGCCCTCGATCACCTCGGCCTCGGTGCCCAGCGCCGCGACGTCGGCGGTCAGCAGCGCCTCACCGTCGGTCAGGAGCAGGTCGGGGGCGAAGGTCAGCTTCGCCAACCGGGCGCCGATCGACGGGACGGTGCCCATGGGGGCGGCCAGGACCTCGCCGGCGTCCCGCCAGGCTTCGGCGCAGGCGATCACGCAGTACTCGGCGCGGGTCACCGTCATCGGACTTCCTCCCCGGGCGGCTTCGTGGAACGGCGTTCGGCTTGCTTCTCGGACGGCTTCGCGGAGCCGCCTTCGGTTTTCTTCTCGCCTTCGGCCTTCTTCTCGGCTCCGGCCTTCTTCTCGGCTCCGGCCTTCTTCTCGGCTCCGGCCTTCTTCTCGGCTCCGGCCTTGTGGAAGGCCGCCACCGCCGCCTGGTACGCGTCCTCGTCCCCCGACAGGAAGCGCTCGGCGAAGGCCCGCCAGGTCTCCGGGTCGCGGGCGGCCTGGGCGTAGGCGCGCTGGAAGGGCTCGTCGCGGTCGTGGTCGGGGGCGCAGGAGGTGAAGTGCGCGCCGTTGGGTGTCTCCACCACGCCGGTCACGAAGGGCCGTTTGACCAGGAGGGTCTGCGGGCCGGCGTCCTTGAGCAGGTCCGCCGTGTCCACGATCCGTTCGCAGGAGACGTAGGCGGCGTCGGCGGCCTGGCAGAAGAGGTCGTCGAAGTAGGGGTCGGCGCCCAGGTACTGGGCGTTGCCGTGCGGGTCCGCGCGGTTGAGGTGCACCAGCGCCGCGTCGAGCCGCAGGGCGGGGACCGCGACGAGTTCCTCGCCGTCGGCGTACGGCGAAGTCACTGTGCGCAGGTGCGGGTTGACCCGCATCACGTCCGAACCGAGACCGGCGCGCATGGGCAGGAAGGGCAAGCGATGCGCCGCGGCGGTCAGGCCCCCCATGAGCATGGCCTCGTCCAGTTCGACCAGTTCCAGGGCGCCTTGCTGCCGGGCCGCCGTGAAATGCGGTTCCAGGGGGATGGAGTCCAGGGTCGCGAACGCCGCGACCAGCTTGCGGATCTTCCCGGCGGCGGCGAGCAGGCCGACGTCCGGGCCGCCGTACGAGACGACGGTGAGGTCCGTGATGTCGGAGCGCAGCAGTGCGCGCACCAGTGCCATGGGTTTGCGTCGTGATCCCCAGCCGCCGATGCCGAGCGTCATGCCGCTGCCGAGGCGGCCGACGACCTGTTCGGCGGTCATGGTCTTGTCCCTGCTCACGCCCGCTGCTCCTTCCCCGAGGAGGTGCCGGAGGTGCCGAAGGTGTCGCGTATCCGGTCGGCGACGCCGCTGAGGTTCGCCTCGAAGGTGAAGCCCTGCTCGAAGCGGTAGCTGCGGCGGACGTCGACGGGGTCGATGCCGTTGATGGCGGCCTTGGCGAGGCGGATCAGCGAGCCGTCCTTGGCGGCGATCTCGCGGGCCAACTCCAAGGCGGCCGAACGGAGTTCCTCGCGCCGCACCACCCGCCACACCGACCCGTGCCGGTGCAGCTCCGCGGCGGTGACCGTGCGCGAGGTGTAGTACAGGGTCCGCATCAGATGCTGAGGGACGAGACGGGCCAGATGGGTGGCCGCGCCGAGCGCACCCCGGTCGAGCTCGGGCAGCCCGAAGGTCGCGTCGTCGCTCGCCACGATCGCGTCCGCGTTGCCGGCCAGGCCGATGCCGCCGCCCACACAGAATCCGTGCACGGCCGCGACCACCGGGACCTCGCAGTCGTAGACGGCGGCGAACGCCTCGAAGCAGCCGCGGTTGACGCCGATGAGGGCCGTGTTGTCCGCGCTGCGCTGCAACTCCTTGATGTCGACACCGGCGTTGAAGCCGCGTCCGGCCGCGGCCAGCACCACGCAGCGCACCTCGGGGTCGGCCCCGGCGGCGCGTACCGCCGCGGCCAGGTCGTACCACCCTTGCACGGGAAGGGCGTTGACGGGCGGAAAGTCCACGGTGACGACGGAGACGCCCTCTTCCGGGGCGGAGGTGGAGACACCCATGAGCGGATCAGCTACCTTTCCACCAAACGTTTGTTAGGCAAAAGTAGCAGCGGTCCACGCCCCGCGGGAGGTCTCCCTTGGCATCGGTCATCGATCTGTCGGGGTCCGTCGCCGTCGTCACCGGCGGCACCCGAGGCGTCGGCGCGGGCATCTCCCGCGCCCTGCTGGCGGCCGGCGCCGAGGTCGTCGTCTGCGCACGCCGCGCCCCGCACACACCGGTCGAGGCGGGTGGTCGCACGGCCCGCTTCCTGCCGGTCGACCTGCGCGACCGGGCGGCGACCGTCGCCTTCTTCGAGCGGATCCGGGAGGAGTACGGCCGCCTGGACACGCTGGTCAACAACGCCGGCGGCACCCCGTACCGCATGCTCGACGAGGGCGGGGCCGAACGGCATGTCCGGGTGGTGGAGTTGAACCTGCTGGTGCCGCTGACCGCGTCGCTCGCCGCGTACGAGGTGATGTGCCGTCAGCCGGGCGGCGGGTCGATCGTGATGATCGGCAGTGTGAGCGGCGCCCGCCCCTCCCCCGGCTCGGCGGCGTACGGTGCCGCCAAGGCCGGGGTGGAGAGCCTGGCCCGGTCGATGGCCGTCGAATGGGCCCCGCGGATCCGGGTGAACACCCTCGTCCTCGGCATGGTCCGCACCGAACTGTCCCATCTGCACTACGGCGACGAGGAGGGCGTCGCTGCCGTCGGCCGCACCGTGCCGCTCGGCCGCCTCGCCGAACCGTCGGACGTCGGCGACGCCTGCGTCTTCCTCGCCTCCGACCGGGCCGCCTACATCAGCGGAGCCAGCCTCCTCGTGCACGGCGGCGGGGAGCGGCCGGCCTTTCTGGACGCGGCCACCGCCACCAAGTGCCCCACCACGGAAGGGACTTCGCCTTCATGAGCGGACTGTGCACCGACCGCGTCGTCGCCGTCACCGGAGCGGGCCGCGGGCTCGGCCGCGCGCACGCCCTCGCCTTCGCCGCCGAGGGCGCGAAGGTCGTCGTCAACGATCTCGGAGTCGGCCTCGACGGCACCGGGGAAGCCACCGGTCCCGCGCAACAGGTCGCCGAGGAGATCCGGGCCCGCGGCGGGACCGCCCTCGCCCACACCGGCGACATCGCCTCGGCCGACGGCGCCGCCTCCCTCGTGCGCGCCGCCCTGGACGCGTACGGACGCCTCGACACGCTCGTCAACAACGCCGGGTTCCTGCGCGACCGCATGCTGGTCAACCTCGGCGACGACGACTGGGACGCCGTCATGCGGGTCCACCTCAAGGGGCATTTCCTGGCGTTGAGGCATGCCGCCGCGCACTGGCGGGCCGAGGCGAAGGCGGGCCGCACGCCCGAGGCGCGGGTGATCAACACCAGCTCCGGGGCCGGACTCCTCGGCAGCGTCGGACAGGGCAACTACTCCGCCGCCAAGGCAGGCATCATCGGTCTGACGCTGGTCGCCGCCGCCGAGATGCGGCGCTACGGCGTCCAGGTCAACGCCATCGCCCCGGCGGCGCGCACCCGGATGACCGAGCGGACCTTCTCCGACACGATGGCGGCTCCCGGGGACGGCACCTTCGACGCCATGGCCCCCGAGAACGTCTCCCCGCTCGTCGTCTGGCTCGGCGCCACCGCTTCGGCCGGTGTGACCGGGCGGGTCTTCGAGGCCGAGGGCGGCCGGATCACCGTCATGGAGGGCTGGCGGCCCGGCCCCACCGCCGACAAGAACGCCCGCTGGAGCCCGGCCGAGGCGGGCGCCACGGCGCTGAAGCTGCTGGCGGAGGCCGAGCCGCCGCAGCCGGTGTACGGGGCCGGGTAGCCGGGCCGGGCCGGTCAGTTCTCCTGGAGGACGGCGAGGACGTTGCCCGCCGGGTCGGTGAACCAGGCGATCGCCGCCGGGCCCCCGTTGCCGACGCGGACGATGCCCTTGTCGTCGTGATCGAACCCGGGGTAGCGCACCAGGGTCACGCCACGCCGCTCGAGTTCGGCGACGGCGGCCTCGATGTCGTCGACGGGGAAGTTGAGGATCGTGAACGTCGCGGCGGTGTGCTGCTCCTTGGGGTAGACGAAGACGCTCGCCCCGCCGCCGAGCCGGAGGGTCAGCATCCGCATCTCCCCCTCCCCCGTCTCCGCCACCTCCAGACCGAGGACCTCGCCGTAGAACCGACGGGCCGCGTCGAGATCGTCGACCGAGAAGCCGCTGAACGCCTGCGATTGACCGAGCATGGTGTTGTCTCCTTCGCACGGGTGGCTGCCTGGTCTTCAGGGCACACCATCCGCGTCCCGGGCGAACCGCACGCCGCGCGGGCGGCGTCCGGATGGTCGCGCCGCCTTCACCCCCGCGAAAGCGAGCGGCCGGTCGAAAGCGGGCCGGCTGCCGCACCGGGGGGTCACCGCGCCGGTGGTCACCGCCCGATGCTCACCGTGCCGGTGGCCACCACTCGAACAGCAGCATCGTCGCGTCGTCGCGGAGGCTGCCGGGCTGGGAGTCCAGGATCGAGTGGATCAGCCGCCGCAGGGTCTCCGGCGCCAGCTCGCCCGCGGCGCTGGCCCGGATGATGTAGTCGGTGAAGTGATCAAGTCCCAGCAGCCCGCCGTCCCGGGTCCGGGACTCGGTGACCCCGTCCGTGTAGAGCAGCACCTGGTCGCCGGGCTGAAGGGCGACCTCGTGCGTCTGCCGGCGGCGTCCGGCGAGCACGGAGGGCAGCCCCATCGGCGGATCGGCCTCCCGCTCCAGGGCGTCGACGACGAGTCGCTGATCCCGGATGAGCAGCGGCGCGGGATGCCCGCAGTTGGTCCAGCGCAGCACTCCGCTCACCAGGTCCAGCTGGGTGAGGACACCCGTGCAGAACTGGTCGGGGAGCCACCGCGCCAGCGCCTCGTCCACGCTCTGCACCAGTTCGGGCAGGTCGGCCCCGGTGCGCCGGGCGTTGCGGCAGGCGGCCAGCGACACCGCGGTGGTCAGGCCCGAGGCGAGGTCGTGGCCCATGGCGTCGAGGACGGCGGCGTGCAGCGTGGTCTCGGTGAGGCAGTGGTCGAAGGCGTCGCCGCCCAGTTCGTAGGCGGGTTCCAGGACGGCCGTGGAGACCACGTGGGCGGTGCCGATCGTGCGGGGCGGCAGGAAGGCGCGCAGCATCTCGGCGGGCAGGCGCATGGGTTCGGTGCGGGTCCGCCGTACGAAGGACTCCTTGTACGCCCGCTTGGACGTGATCATCATGGCCAGCAAGGCGGCGAGGGTACGGCCGCGGCGCAACGACAGGGGCGTCAGGGACTGGGAGTGCACCGCGAGCACGCCGAGCCGCTCCGCGCCATCCAGCAGGGGGAGCCAAGCGGTCATGCCGCCGGCCTCGGACTCCTCGACGCGCAGGGCCTGGGTGCGGTAGGTCCAGCCGGCGAGCGAGTCGTCGACGGGCAGTGCCGGGGCCACGTCGGTCAGCGGGACCAGGTGCCGCTGTTGCAGATCGGCGAGGTAGACCACGGCGTGCTGGAGTCCGAGGGCCTTGGTGCAGCGGGCCACCGCGGCGGAGAGGTCCAGTGCCGCGGTGCCCGGATCGGCGAGGAACTCCTCCAGCGGGCCGTCACCGGACTCTGCGGTCACCACACCTCGTCTCCTCTCGTCGGGACCGTGGGGCGCGGTTCGGGTGCGTCGTGCAGCAGTCTCACATCGCGGCCGGCGGCCTGCCCGGCGGGCGAAGCCGGGGGGCACTTGATAGGCAAGCCGTCACTTGCCTATGGTGGGGGTGTGCCGGACGACATCTTCAAGGCCCTGGCCGACCCGACCCGCAGAAAGATCCTCGACGAGCTGACGGAGCGCAACGGTCAGACACTGTTCGAGATCTGCGCGCGCCTGACGACCAAGCACGGACTGGGATCGTCCCGCCAGGCGATCAGCCAGCACCTCGCCGTACTGGAGGCCGCGGGCCTGGTCCGGACCCGGCGCGAGGGCCGCTACAAGTTCCACGACCTCACCACCGCACCGCTTGAGCGCATCGTCACCCGCTGGCTCAAGCCCGACGCACCGGAGAACACCCCATGAGGATCCACATCACCAGCGTCTTCGTCGACGACCAGGACAAGGCGCTGGCCTTCTACACCGAGGTGCTGGGCTTCGTGAAGAAGCACGACGTCCCGGTCGGCACGGACCGGTGGCTGACCGTGGTCTCGCCGGAGGACCCCGACGGGACCGAGCTGCTGCTCGAACCCTCCGGGCATCCCGCGGTGCAGCCGTACAAGACGGCGCTGGTCCAGGACGGCATCCCGGCCGCGTCGTTCGCCGTGGACGACGTGCGGGCGGAGTTCGACCGGCTGCGCGGGCTGGGCGTGTACTTCACCCAGGAGCCGCTGGAGATGGGCTCGGTCAGCACCGCCATTCTGGACGACACCTGCGGCAACCTGATCCAGATCATGCACAGCGCGTAGGACGTCCGGCCAAGGCTTCCGACCACCATGCAGGCAATCCGATTGGCGGAAGAGATGCCAAGTGGTCGGCGAAACGCCGCGGTGGTCCTTCGCACCCCTGGGTAAACGGGCGAACATCCCCGTCATGGAGATCTTGCTCGTCGCCAGCGCGTTCAACAGCCTGTCCCAGCGCGTGTACGCGGAACTGTCGGACCAAGGGCACCGGGTGGACGTCGTGCTCGCCTCGCACGGCGCCGATGCCGTCCGGGCGGCCGTACACGCGTCCCGACCGGAGCTGATCATCGCTCCCATGCTCAAGACGGCACTGCCGGAGGACGTCTGGCGGGAGCACACCTGCCTCGTCGTACATCCGGGACCGCCCGGTGACCGCGGCCCGTCGTCCCTGGACTGGGCGATCGCCGAGGACGCCTCCCACTGGGGCGTGACGGTGCTCCAGGCCCAGGCGGCCATGGACGCGGGGGACGTGTGGGCCGCCCGGACCTTCCCGGTGCCGCCGGTCGGCAAGAGCGACCTGTACCGCGGCGAGGTGTCCGACGCCGCCTGCGCCGCCGTGCTGCTGGCCGTACGGCGGTTCGCCGAAGGATCGTTCAAGCCGCAGGCCCAGAGCGACCCCACGATCCGCGTGCTGTGGCGGGACTTCATGCGCCAGGAGCAGCGGCGGATCGACTGGGACGACGACAGCACCGCGACGGTGCTGCGCAAACTCCGGGGCGCCGACTCGCAGCCGGGAGTGCTGGACGAGCTCTTCGGGCAGGAGATGTTCCTGCACGGCGGGCACCCCGAGGACCGGCTGCGCGGTCGCCCCGGAGAACTCCTCGCCACCCGCGCCGGCGCGATCTGCCGGGCCACGGTGGACGGCGCCGTGTGGATCCCGGAGCTGCGCCCCCGCAAGAGCTCCGGCAACCCGGCGCCGTTCCGCCGCCCGGCGGCCTCCGTGCTGGAGTCCTTGCCGCGAGCGGCGGCGCTGCGGCTCCCGGAGGTCGCCGCGCCCCTCGAACTGGCGCCCGGCCGGCGCACCTGGACCGACATCCGCTACCGGCAGCAGGGCGATGTCGGCTTCCTGGCCTTCTCGTTCCCGGGCGGGGCGATGAGCACCAGCCACTGCCGCCGGCTGCTCGCCGCCTACCGGTACGCCCTCACCCGGCCCACCCGGGTGCTGGTGCTCGGCGGATGCCGCGACTTCTTCTCCAACGGCATCCATCTGAACGTCATCGAAGCGGCGGCCGACCCGGCCGGGGAGTCCTGGGCCAACATCAACGCCATGGACGACCTCGTCGAGGCCGTGCTGCGCACCACCGACCGGCTCGTGGTGGCGGCGCTGGGCGGCAACGCGGCGGCCGGCGGGATGATGCTCGCCCTGGCCGCCGACGAGGTCTGGTGCCGCTCGGGCGCCGTCCTCAACCCGCACTACCGCAGGATGGGGCTGTATGGCTCGGAGTTCTGGACGTACACGCTGCCCCGTCGCGTGGGAGCCGAGACGGCGCAGCGGCTGGTGGGCCGGGCGCTGCCGGTGAGTTCCGCGGGAGCCCTGGAGATCGGGCTGGTGGACCGTCTGGTGCATGTGTCGGCGCAGGAGTTCAGCAGCGAGGTCGAGCATCTGGCGGCGGCGCTCGCCGGGGAGCCGGACGTCGCACGCCGCGTCGCCGCGAAGGCCGCGGTCCGCCGCGCCAGCGAGGAACGCAACCCGCTCGGCGAGTACCGGCGCGACGAACTGTCCCGTATGCGCGCGATCTTCTTCGACCCGCACGCCCCGTACCACGCCCTGCGCTCGGCGTTCGTCCGCAAGCAGCCGGGCGGGTCCGCCGACCCGCTGGCCGTCGGGGGCGCCTGATGGGGGCTCGGCTGCTGGTGGCGGGCGTCGGCAACATCTTCCTCGCCGACGACGCCTTCGGTCCCGAGGTCGTCCGCGCCCTTGACCGGCGCCCGCTGCCCACGCAGGTGCGGGTGCGGGACTTCGGGATCCGGGGGATGGACCTCGCCTACGAACTCCTCGCCGGCTACGACACGGCCCTGCTGATCGACGCGGCGGTGCGGGGCCACCGGCCCGGCACCCTCTCGCTGATCGAGCCGGATCTTCCCGACCGCGCCTCGGGGGGCTGCCCGCCCGAGGCGCACGGCATGGATCCGGCGAAGGTCCTGGCCCTGGCCGCGCATCTGGGCGACGAACCGCTCCCCCGGGTCCTCGTCCTCGCCTGCGAGCCCGAGGTGCTGCCCCGCGGGGACGAGGACATCGCCCCGGGCATGAGCGCGACGGTGCGCGAGGCGGTGGAGCGGGCCGTCGCCGCCCTGCACCACGTCGTCCCGGCGCTGCTGGCGGACCCGGCGGCCACTCCCGCGTTGCGCCGCCCGGACGAAAACGCCGCCCTGTCCCCGGCCGGGGTCCGGCGCACGGTCGGCAGCGGCACTCAGGATCGATAGCGGACCGGCAGCCAGGTCCGCACCACACCGACCGCGAGGAGCAGGGACATGTGCGAGTCCGTGGACGAGGTCACTCAGGCCGTCCTGGCAAGGAACGACGGCCTGGCCGCGGGCCTGCGCGAGGAACTGGCCCGGCGCGGGGTCGCCGTGGTCAATCTGCTGTCCAGCCCGGGCAGCGGCAAGACCGAATTGCTCGGGCGCGTGCTGGCCCGTGCGGTGGATCGGGGCATCCCGGTGGCCGCCCTCACCGCGGACCTGGCGACCGACAACGACGCCCACCGGCTCGCCCGTTCGGGGGCACCGGTCAAACAGCTGCTGACCGACGGGCTGTGCCATCTGGAGGCCCGGCAGCTGCGCGGTCATGTGGAGAGCTGGCTGCCCGAGGACACCACGCTGCTGTTCGTGGAGAACGTCGGCAATCTCGTCTGCCCGGCCTCCTACGACCTCGGCGAGAGTCTGCGGATCGTGCTCATGGCGGTCACCGAGGGCGAGGACAAGCCGCTGAAGTACCCGACGGCGTTCGGCTCCGCCCATCTGGTCGTCCTGACGAAGACCGATCTGGCCGGCCCCGCCGGTTTCGACGCGGCGGCCTTCGACGCCAACGTGCGGCGCGTGAACCCCGGCGTGGAGGTGCTGCGTTCCTGCGCCCGCGACGGCGACGGCGTCGACACGCTGCTGGAGCGGGTACTCGCCGCCCGGGACGGAGGCCCCGTGCATCGGCCTCCGCTCGCCCCCCACCCGCACGGCCACGTCCACGCGGCGAGCCCCGTCTCGTGACCGCGCCGGTCGCCCGGGCGGTGCGCCGCCGGGTCACCGTGCGCGGCACGGTGCAGGGTGTGGGGTTCCGCCCGTTCGTGCACCGCCTGGCCACCGACCATGCGCTGGCCGGTTTTGTGAGCAACACGGCGAGCGGCGTGCTCATCGAGGTCCAGGGCCCGCCGGACGAGGTCGCACGCTTCTGCGCGCGGCTGGCCACGGAACCGCCGGCGCTGGCCTCCGTCACCGCGGTCGGCTTCGAGGACCTTCCCGTCAGCGGCGCCGACGACGTCTTCAGCATCCGTTCCACCGACCGCTCGCCCGGCCGCACGCTCCTCCCGCCGGACACCGCGACCTGCGCCGACTGTCTGCGGGAACTGGCCGATCCGGCCGACCGACGCCATCGGCACCCGTTCGTCACCTGCACCCACTGCGGGCCCCGCTTCACCATCGCCACCGGGATGCCGTACGACCGGGCGGTCACCACCATGACCGGCTTCCCGATGTGTCCTGCCTGCGCCCGGGAGTACGGCGATCCCGGTGACCGCCGCTTCCACGCCCAGCCCGTGGCCTGCCCCGACTGCGGCCCCCGGCTGCGGCTGGTGCCCGCCGCCGGCAGCTCCGTCCGCCCGGCCCGCAACGCCGACGCTTTGGCCACGGCCCGGGCGCTGCTCACCGCCGGGCGGATCGTCGCCGTCAAGGGGCTCGGCGGCTACCACCTGGCGTGCGACGCCACCGACGCGCGGGCCGTCGGCACCCTGCGCACCCGCAAGGCCCGCGGCGGCAAGCCGTTCGCGGTGATGTGCGCGGACCTCGACACGGTACGGCGGATCGCCGCGCCCTCCCCGGCCGAACAGGCCGCCCTGACGAGTCCGCGGCGCCCCATCGTCCTGCTGAGCCGCGACGCACGGCACGATGTGCTCGCCCCCGGCGTCTGTCCCGGCAGCCCGCACCTCGGGGTGATGCTGCCGTACACCCCCGTGCACACCCTGCTGTTCGGGCTGCCCGGCGATCCGCCGGGTCCGCGGGTGCTGGTCATGACGAGCGGCAACCGCTCGGGGGAGCCGATCGTCACCGACGACGACGAGGCCCTGGTCCGGCTGGCCGGGCTGGCCGACGCGTGGCTCGCGCACGACCGGGTCATCGCCTCGCCCTGCGACGACTCCCTGCTGCGGGTACGTGCGGACGGCACCGAGCAGGTGCTGCGCCGCTCGCGCGGCTATGTGCCCCGGCCGCTGCGGCTGCCGATGGCGGTGCGGCCGGCGCTCGCGGTGGGCGGCGACCTGAAGAACGCGCTGTGCGTCGGCGAGGGCGACCAGGCGTGGTTCGGGCCGCACATCGGTGACATGGGTGACCTGACCACGCTGGAGGCGGCGCGGCGGGCGGAGGCGCAGATGCGGCGCCTGACCGGGGTCGGCCCGGAGCTCGTCGCCGCGGACCGGCATCCGGGCTACCACTCGGCACGGTGGGCCCGCAGACGTGCGGTCGGCCTGCCCCACCGCACGCCCGTCCTCGTCCAGCACCATCACGCGCACATCGCCTCGGCGATGGCCGAGCACGGCCTGGACGGCACCGCTCCCGTGATCGGCGTCGCGTTCGACGGCACCGGCTACGGCGACGACGGCACCGTCTGGGGCGGCGAGATCCTGCTCGCCGACTACACCGGCTTTCGGCGCTTCGGCCATCTGACGCCCGCCCCGCTCCCCGGCGGCGACGCGGGGGTCGCCAACCCCTGCCGGCTGGCGCTGGCCCGGCTGTGGGCGGCGGGCATGCGCTGGGACCCGGACCTGCCCTGCGTCGCCGCCTGCGCACCCGAGGAACTCCTGTTGCTGGAACGCCAGTTGACGCGCGGTGTGGCGACGGTGGCGACCTCCAGCATGGGCCGGCTCTTCGACGCCGTGTCCTCCCTCGTGGGTGTGTGCCACCGCGCGGAGTACGAGGCGCAGGCGGCCCTGGAACTGGAGGCGGCGGCCTCGTCGGCCTGGGCCGCGGACACCTCGGCGTACGACTTCGGGCTCGTCGCCGGCGCGTTCGATCCGGCTCCGGTGCTCGGCGCGCTGGTCGCCGATCTGCGGCGCGGTACTCCGGCCGGCGTGCTCGCCGCCCGCTTCCACCGGGGTGTGGCGCGGGCCGTCGGGGAGATCTGCCGGACCGCGCGCCGGGACACCGGCCTGACCACCGTCGCCCTCAGCGGCGGGGTCTTCGCCAACGCGCTGCTGGAGGAGGAGTGCGCGCGGCTGCTGGCCGACGACGGCTTCGCGGTCCTGCGGCACGGCGAAGTACCGCCGAACGACGGCGGTTTGGCCCTCGGCCAGCTGGTGGTCGCGGCGCACGGACGACAGGAGGGATGACCCATGTGTTTGGCAGTGCCCGGCAAGGTCGTGGCCATCGAGGACGGCGCCGACCCGCTCACCGGGCTGATCGACTTCGGCGGAGTGCAGAAACAGGCGTGCCTGGAGTACGTCCCCGACGTACGGGTGGGTGAGTACGTCATCGTGCACGTCGGGTTCGCGCTGCAGCGGCTGGACGAGGAGTCGGCGCTCGCCTCGCTGAAGCTCTTCGAGGAACTGGGGCTGCTGGAGGAGGAGTTCGGGGACGCCTGGGAGCAGGCCGCGAAGGAGGCGGGTACGGCGTGAAGTACATCGACGAGTTCAACGACCCCGAGCTGGCCCGCAGGCTGCTGGACGAGATCCGCGCCACCGCCACCCGGCCGTGGGCCCTGATGGAGGTGTGCGGCGGGCAGACCCACTCGATCATCCGGCACGGCATCGACCAACTGCTGCCCGAGCAGGTGGAGTTGATCCACGGTCCGGGCTGCCCGGTGTGTGTCACTCCGCTGGAGGTCATCGACAAGGCGCTGGAGATCGCCGGGCGCCCCGGGGTGATCTTCTGTTCCTTCGGTGACATGCTCCGGGTGCCGGGCACGGACCGCGATCTCTTCCGGGTCAAGGGCGAGGGCGGCGACGTCCGCGTCGTCTACTCACCGCTGGACGCGCTGGAGCTGGCCCGCCGCAATCCGGACCGCGAGGTGGTGTTCTTCGCCATCGGCTTCGAGACGACCGCGCCCGCCAACGCGATGGCCGTGCACCAGGCCCGCCGCGAGGGCCTGGCCAACTTCAGTCTGCTGGTGTCCCATGTGCGGGTGCCCCCGGCCGTCGAGGCCATCATGACCGCCCCCAGCTGCCGGGTACAGGGATTCCTGGCCGCCGGGCACGTGTGCAGCGTGATGGGCACGGCCGAGTACCCGGAGCTCGCCGAGCGGTTCGGGGTGCCGATGGTGGTGACCGGGTTCGAGCCGCTGGACATCCTGGAGGGCATCCGCCTGGCGGTCCGTCAGCTGGAGCGCGGTGAGCACCGGGTGGAGAACGCCTACCCGCGTGCCGTGCGCGAGGAGGGCAACCCGGCCGCGGTGCGCATGATCGAGGAGGTCTTCGAGGTCACCGACCGCAACTGGCGTGGCATCGGGCCCATCCCCAGGAGCGGCTGGCGGCTGACGGACGCCTTCCGCGCGTACGACGCCGAGCACCGTTTCGACGTCAGCGGCATCCGTACCGAGGAGCCCGCCGAGTGCCGCAGCGGTGAGGTGCTCCAGGGGCTGATCAAGCCGACCGAGTGTGCCGCGTTCGGCACCACCTGCACTCCGCGCACGCCGCTCGGCGCCACCATGGTCTCCAGCGAGGGCGCCTGCGCGGCCTACTACCTGTACCGCCGGATGAGCGCCCCGACGCCGCAGGCCGGCCGGGCCGCGCGCGAGGAGATGAACCCCGTTGGCTGAACGACTCGCCGAAGTGGTGGACCCGGCCGGCTGGACCTGCCCCGCTCCCCTGCGCGACCAGCCGGTCGTGGTGATGGGGCACGGCGGCGGAGGGGCGCTGTCGGCGGAGCTGATGGAGCAGGTCTTCGCCCCCGCCTACGGCAACGGCACGCTCGCCGCGCTCACCGACTCCGCCGTCCTCGAACTGGGGGGCGCCCGGCTGGCGTTCTCCACCGACTCCTATGTGGTCAGGCCGCTGTTCTTCCCCGGTGGCTGTCTCGGCGACCTCGCGGTCAACGGCACGGTCAACGACCTGGCGATGAGCGGCGCCCGGCCCGCGTACCTCTCCGCCGCCTTCGTGCTGGAGGAAGGCGTGGCGCTGACCGTGGTCGACCGGATCGCGCGTGCCATGGGCGCGGCGGCCGGGGCCGCCGGGGTCACCATCGCGACGGGTGACACCAAGGTGGTGGAGTCCGGGCACGGCGACGGTGTGTACGTCACCACCGCCGGGGTGGGGCTCGTGCCGGACGGGGTGGACATCCGGCCCCAGCGGGCCCGGCCCGGGGACGCCGTGATCGTCAGCGGGCCGATCGGTCTGCACGGGGTGGCGATCATGAGCGTCCGGGAGGGGCTGGAGTTCGGGGTGGAGGTCGCCAGCGACACGGCGCCGCTGGCGGATCTGGTGGCGGCGATGCTGGCCGTCACGCCGGACATCCATGTGCTGCGGGACCCCACCCGGGGCGGCCTGGCGGCGTCGCTCAACGAGATCGCCCGTGCCTCCGGGACCGGCGTGCGGCTCCGGGAGCGGGCCGTCCCGGTGCCGGACGCGGTTGCAGGCGCGTGTGGATTCCTGGGGCTCGACCCGCTCTATGTGGCCAACGAGGGGCGGCTGGTCGCCTTCGTGCCGCCGTCGGCCGCCGAGGAGGTGCTCGCGGCGATGCGTGCCCATCCGCAGGGCTCCGGGGCCACGTTGATCGGCGAGTGTGTCGCCGACCATCCCGGCATGGTCGTGGTCGCCACCGGCCTCGGCGGCACCAGGGTGGTGGATCTGCCGCTCGGCGAGCAGCTGCCGCGTATCTGCTGACGGGCGGACGAAGGCCCCGCCGGTGCGTGCGCCGGCGGGGCCTCGTCGCGTCAGACGGCGGCCGGTTCGACCCCGGTGATCTCCAGTTCCCGGCCGCTGCGCAGCTCGGTGGAGGGACGGTCGCAGCGCGGGCACCAGAAGAACGGCGGCATGCCCACCGCGAACTCCTCGGCGCACGGCTCGCACCAGGCCCGTGCGGTCACCTGCTCGACCACGAGGCGGGCGGCGGCGAGAGCGGTGCCGTCGCGGGCCACCTCGAAGGCGAAGTCCAGGGCGTCGGGGACGACCCCGGCCAGTTCGCCGACGCGGACGGTCACCGCGGACACGGTGCCCGTCCCGTCGGCGCGGGCCAGCTCGCCGGCCCGTTCGATGATCGCGGTCGCGATCGACAGTTCGTGCACGGCCGGCTCACGGGTAGCGGTGGCCGGCGCGGAAGCCGCCGGCCATCCGCCAGATCCGCATCTCGCGCCTGATGCTGGGCAGTTCCCAGACCAGCAGCGCGAGCGCGGCGGCACCCATCAGGGCAGCCTGTGCCTTCAGCACCCGCTGTCCGTTCATTCCGGCTCCGCGGCTCGCGGTCGCGGAGGTTCGTGCTAGTTGGACGTTCATCGCGGCGACTCCCAGCTGTCTTTCATCCCGGCGAGATGTTCGGCATGGACTCCACGAGGGCGTCGTGCCGCTTCCAGTGGATCCCGGTGGAACGGCGGGCGTCCGAGGTGCCGTCCGCGTGGTGACCGGTCTGATCCTTGTACCGGCCATGGTTGCCCTGGTGCATCCCGGACACATGGCTGGAGGTGTCGGGCCTGGCCTGCGCCTTGCCGACTCTGATGGTGCCCATGAGTGATCTCCTTCCTGTCCTCCGCCGGGCGGAGGACACGCTCACGGCCGCTCGGTGAGCTCCGCGAAGAACTGTTCGACGGCCGGCCAGACCTGGCCGCCGCCGGACAGGCCGCGCCATTCCCGGCGTACGACGGCGACCATGCGGTAGCAGTCGTCGACCGGGACGATCCAGTGGTGGTCGAGTCCGTGGACGGTGTTCACCAGCAGTGCCTCCACCTCGGGTTCCACGGTGGCGAGCTGCGGACACGTCCCGGCCAGCCGCTGCCAGGCCGTCGCGTCCACCTCCCACCGCATGGCGCCCGCCGGGCTCGGCCCCTGAGCGGTGACCGTGCCGTCCGTCCGGGGCACGAAGAAGACCAGGCCGACGGGCACGCCCAGGACGGCCGTGTCGACCTTCGGCAGGCGCACCCGGCGCCGGGGCACGAGCCGGTACTGGCCGTCGCCCGCCCCGCCCCGGTCGAACAGCACCGAGCAGGGGCCGCAGACGCAGCGCACCTCCTCCTGACCGGTGTCGTACAGATGGGGGTGCTCTTCGGGGACCGGCGCGGCGCACAGGTCGCACACCTCCGTGTCCGCCGCCGGCGCGGGGTCGGCGGCGGAACGGATGAGGCGGGCCAGCGCGCCGTCCGTGGTCATGGTGCGCCCCGGTGCGTGAGCGTGGTCAACGGGACGAACGCCGGTGCCTGCCGCCGGTCGGAGGCGGCCGGCAGGGGTTCGACGGCCGTGAGTTCCGGAGCGGCGGCCAGCACCGCCTCCCGGACGGCGTCGGTGACCTCGACCGCCCCGGTGCCGCAGCCCGAGCCGCAGCCGCCGCCCGCGCTCAGCCGCACCCGGGCCACCTGGCCCTCGACGCCCGCCCACTCCACGTCGCCGCCACGTTCGCGTACGGCGGGGCGCAGCCGCTCGACCGCGCGGGCCGCCCGCCGCTCGGCGGGCTCGGGGTGGATGTCGTGCAGGACCAGCAGATGGCCGAGCAGCTCGTCGTCGGCCAGGCGTGCGGCGAGCTGTTCGTCCGCGAGGTCGAGGACGCGGGCGAGCGCCTCGCCGTAGACCTCGGTGAGCAGCCGTACCGCCTCGGTCGCGGGGCGGGTGGTGGGGCCGGGGGTGGACTGCAGGCTCTCCAGTACGTCGTCGAGCCGGGCGAGCCGGGCCTCCACGTCCGGGTCGGCCAGCCGGGCCGCGCCGGGCTCAGCCATGGTTGGCCCCGTAGGTCGGCGAGTGCAGCGTGGTGAGTGTCTTGCCCTTGCCGACGTACATGTGGACACCGCAGGGCAGACAGGGGTCGAAGCTGCGGACGGTGCGCATGATGTCGACGCCCTTGAAGTCGTCGGGGCCGTTCTCCTCGAAGATCGGCTGTCCCTGGACGGCGTCCTCGTACGGGCCTGGGGTGCCGTACATGTCGCGGGGGCTGGCGTTCCACGGGGTGGGCGGGTACGGGTGGTAGTTGGCGATCTTCTTGTCCTTGATCACCAGGTGGTGGGAGAGGACGCCGCGCACGGCCTCGTGGAAGCCGCAGCCGATCGCCTCGTCGGGCACCTCGTAGTTCTCGAAGACCTTGGTTTCGCCGGCGCGGACCAGGCCCATGGCCTCCTCCAGGAACTGGAGGGACATGGCGGCGGCGTAGGCGACGAAGTAGGGGCGGGCGCGGTCCCGTTCGATGGTGTTGCTCCACTGCGGGATGCGCCATTCCAGGGTGGTCTCCGGCAGGCTCTCGCCCTTGGGCAGCGAGATGCGGACGCTGTTGCCGGTGGCCTTGACGTACGGGGTGTCGACGATGCCGCTGAGCGCGGTGGTCCACAGCCGGGCCAGCGGGCCGCCGCCGGTGTCCAGGGCGAGGTGGTCGCCGGTGCGCGGGTCGAGCCAGCGCGGGCTCATCACCCAGCTGTACTTGTCGTCGAAGTTCCGCTTCTGCGGGACCGGGACGGTCGTCTGGTTCCACGGGTGCCGCATGTCGACGGGGTTGCCGAGCGGGTCGTGGGTGACGAAGGGGTCCTCGTTCACCCAGTCCTCGTAGAACGAGCTGCCCAGCATGATGCGCAGGCCGAGGTTGATGTCGACGAGGTTGTTGGTGACCAGTTCGCCGTCGACCACGATGCCCGGGGTGACGTACATCGCCTTGCCCCAGGTGTTCATCGACTCGTAGCGGTAGTCGACGACCTTGGGGTCCTGGAAGGCGCCCCAGCAGCCCAGCAGGACGCGCCGGCGGCCGACCTCCTCGTAGCCGGGCAGGGCCTCGTAGAAGAAGTCGAAGACGTCGTCGTTGAGGGCGACGGCCTTCTTGATGAAGTCGATGATCCGCATGAGCCGGCTGAGGTAGTCGGTGAACGCGGTGGGCTGCGGCATCGTGCCCACGCCGCCCGGGTACAGCGTGGAGGGGTGGACGTGCCGGCCCTCCATCAGGCAGAACATCTCCCGGGTGACCCGGCTGACCTTCAGGGCCTCCTTGTAGATCTCGCCCTCGAAGGGGTTGAAGGCCCGCATGATGTCGGCGATCGTCCGGTAGCCGTGGATCTCGCCGCGGGGTGCCTCGGTGCGTTCGGCGCGGGCCAGCACACCGGGGTTGGTGGCCTTGACCATCGCCTCGCAGAAGTCCACGAAGACCAGGTTGTCCTGGAAGATCGTGTGGTCGAACATGTACTCGGCCGCTTCGCCGAGGTTGACGATGTGCTCGGCGAGCAGCGGCGGCTTGACCCCGTACGCCATCTGCTGGGCGTAGTCGGAGCAGGTGGTGTGGTTGTCGCCGCAGATCCCGCAGATGCGGGAGGTGATGAACCCGGCGTCGCGCGGGTCCTTGCCCTTCATGAACACCGAGTAGCCGCGGAACAGCGACGAGGTGCTGTGGCACTCCACGACTTCCCGGTTGGCGAAGTCGATCTTCGTGTAGATGCCCAGGTTGCCGATGATCCGGGTGATCGGATCCCAGGACATGTCCACGAGCTGTGGTGGTTTGCGCTCCGTGGGCCGGGCCTCGGTGGTCGTCATCTGCGGTACTGCCCCTCGCTGTAGGTGTTTCGTGGGTGAGGTGGGAGTGGGGTGGGGTGGGGTGGGCGGGCGTGGCTCGGCGCGCGGCGTCAGGGGCGCCAGTGCGGGTCGTAGCCGCTGGTCAGCTTGCGCTTGTTGTGGCGCCACCTGGGCTCGTGGTTGACCAGTTCGTTCGTCATGCCGCGCAGGCGGCGGATGACGGCCCCGTACGGCTTGATGGCGAGCGACGACAGGGTGCCGCCGGGCGGCTCGTCCATGAACGGCATGAAGGCGTCCGGGAAGCCGGGCATGGTGCAGCCGATGCAGATGCCGCCGACGTTGGGGCAGCCGCCGATGCCGGCCATCCAGCCCCGCTTGGGCACGTTGCAGTTGACGACGGGGCCCCAACAGCCGGTCTTGACCAGGCACTTGGGCGAGTTGTAGTCCTTCGCGAAGCTCGCCTGCTCGTAGTACGAGCCGCGATCGCAGCCCTCGTGGACGGTCTTGCCGAAGAGCCACTGCGGACGCAGCATGTGGTCCAGCGGCGGCGGGGGCGCGGAACCGGCCGCGTGATAGAGGACCCAGACCAGGGTCTCCATGAAGTTCTCGGGCTGGATCGGACAGCCGGGCACGTTCACCACCGGCAGTCCGCCCTGCGAGCGGTAGTCCCAGCCGAGGTAGTCCGCGAGGCCCATGCAGCCGGTCGGGTTGCCGGCCATCGCGTGGATGCCGCCGAAGGTGGCGCAGGTGCCGGCGGCGACCACCGCCCATGCCTTCGGGGCGAGTTGGTCGATCCACCAGTTCAGGGTCTGCGGCTCACCGGTCTCCGGGTCATTGCCGAAGGACGTCCAGTAGCCGTCGCCCTTGATGATGTTCTGGTTGGGGATCGAACCCTCGATCACGAGGATGAACGGTGCCAGGTCGCCCCGGGCCGCCGCCCGGTAGGGGGCGAGGAAGTCCTCGCCGCCGAGGCTCGGTGACAGCACCTTGTTGACCAGGTTCACCTTCGGCAGGCCGGGGATGAGGCCGAGCACGAGGTCCTCGATGGAGGGCTGGTCGGCGGCGGTCAGTGAGACCGTGTCGCCGTCGCAGCTCATGCCCTCGGAGATCCAGAGGATATGGAGCTCCTCGATGCCCTGCCGGTCCTCGGCGCGACTCGGTTCGCCGCTGACCTCGGTGGTGCTGCTGTGCGTCGTCATGTCATCGGCCTTTGCTGCGGGGGGTTTCGGACGGGGCGGACTCCGGGGCGGACTCGAGCGGTTCCTTCGGTTCGAGCGGTTCGAGCTCGTCGGGCCGGAAGTAGTGGAAGCGTCCGTACCAGGTGTGCAGTTCGGACGCGGGATCGTCGTCGAGGGTGACGGCGAGGTGCACGCTGTCGTCCACGTCGTGGAAGACGGCCGCGACCTCGGCGGTCCGCCCGGCCAGGAACATGTCCTGGGCGTCGGCGTTGCGTCGCGGGCGAAGCCGTACCCGGCTGCCGCCGCCGACGCTCACGCCGTCGACGAGCACCGTGTCGGTGGACGGGGCGAGCCCGTCGTCGGCGCCCTCCTGCCACCAGGAGGGGCGGTCGGGTGCGGCGGGCGGGGGTGCCGGGGCGGTGCCCCGGGTGACAGGGGCGGTGTCC
>NZ_JBIMKE010000007.1:185401-320189 GCF_043673425.1 Streptomyces sp. M41
CGGGTGACAGGGGCCGTGTCCCGGGTGACAGGGGCCGTGTCCCGGGTGACAGGGGCCGTGTCCCGGGTGACAGGGGCCGTGTCCCGGGTGACAGGGGCGGTGTCCCGGGTGACCGAGGCGGCGACCGGGGGGACTGGGGCGAGGGAGCGGACGGCGCCGTGCAGACGGGCGAAGACCTCGGGGGGCATGCTCTCGACCCGGTCCAGGATCGCCGCGGCCCGGGCGTCGGTGGCGCGCGCCTCGCGCTTCTCCTCGTCGGTCAGCAGCAGCGTGCGCAGGCTGAGGATCTCGTCGATCTCGGCCGCGTCGTGCAGGTCTCCGGGACTCTCCGGGGCCACCTGAGGGTGGTCGGGGAGGATGATCGGGGCGGACAGGAGGACGGCCGCGGTGCCGGGTGTGCCGCAGGCGTCGGCGCCGGGTGTGCCGCCGAGGACCGGGAAGGTGAACTCGTTGCGGCAGGCACGCGCCTGTGCGGCGAGCTCCGCGGGCGGGTCGATCAGCGAGACGAACTCCACGCCGTCACCGCCGATCACGGTGTGGGTGGCGATGAGGGCACCGCGCAGAGCCTCGTCACGCGTGGCGCCGGATTCCGGCGCGGCGCCCGTGTTCGCGGTGCGTACGCGGAGACGGACGAGGTCCGCGTCAAGCGGCTCGGCGGCGACGGTGATGTGCGCCGCCACCTCCTCGCGCCGCCGTTCCACGCGCCCGGCGTGTCCCGGCAGCGGCTCGACGTCCACACCGGCCGCCGCTCCCACCGGTTGGGTACGTTCGCTCCGCGGCAGGTCGGCCAGGGGGACGGTGACCTCGGCCTCGCGGGGCACCGCCTCGTCGAAGGTCAGGTGCACCGTGCCGTCGTCGGTGCGCAACGACTCGACGGCGCGGTGGCCGCCGCCCGGGCCGCTCGCCTCCATCACCTGTTTGCGCTGCATCTGGAGGTACCGAAGCCTCACCCGCACGCACGCGTCGGGGCGCCGGATCCGCAGCAGGCACTCGGTCTGCTGGTACCAGGAGTCGGCGGAGCCGGACAGACCCGGGACGACCGGACCGTCCGCTTCCACCCAGTCCCGGGGGAAGAGCACGCCGAACTGCCAGCGGACGCGGTTCTTGGCCGAGGACCGTCGGTAGGGGTAGAGCAGGTAACCCTCGTAGAGGACGGCGTCGGCCACGGCGCTCACCTGCTCCAGGACGCGCCCCAGTGGGCCCGGCGGCAGATCCGCGTCGCCCCTGGGGGCAGCGCAAGCCGTGCCGCCGTCAGCCAGTCCCTCGGACATCGCGCCTCCTCGCCGCCGTGTGCGCCGATTCCTTCCACCACGGTCACACCGCTCACTCCCCCTCGCCCCTCCGGCGCAGCCCCGCTGAGCCATTCGGGGGGCGGAGGGGACGACGGGTGCGGCCGGCGGGGGGCGGCGGCGTGTCCGGCAGGGCCGGAGTCCGGCGGGCGCCGCGGCCTGCGGTGCGAGGAACCGGGAATCGGAGGCGCCTTCGTGCCCGAGGCCATCGGGGCGCGGGGGACCGCGCGACGAGCGACATCCGACCGGCCCTCGCGCACCGATCTCGCGCCCTGAGACGCGGGCGCCCTGCGGTGCGGGCGAGCCGAGGGGTCGCGGGCGCCCTGCGGTGCGGGCGAGCCGAGGGGTCGCGGGTGCCCTCCCGCGTCGGCGGAACCCAAGGGCCAGGGGCGCCTTGTCGTAGGCGAGTCCGAAGGGATGGAGGGCGCCGCTGCCTGCGGTACGGCCCGTAGGGCGGCAGCCGAACCGCCTCACCGACAAGGCACCGGGAGCCGCGCGTCGGAAGCCGGACGACCCCGCGCTAGGGCCTGTCGTCAAATTCCCGTCGTCCGCCCGCAGGGCGGGCCGCGCGGCGTCAGGTGCGTGCTCTCGGCGTGCCGGGCGCGGACCCTCGTACTGGTTGTACGTGGGTCTGCGACCGGTGCGGCGAGAGTGCGTGCATGGCGTCGCACGGCAGGCGGGAATTTGACGACAGGGCCTAGCCCCCAAGTTCCGCGGCGGCGGTCTCCTCGACGCGTTCGGCCGCCCAGGTCAAGAAGGCCCGCACGGCTGCGGCGGGCAGCGCGGCCGATTCGGTTCGTGAGGGGCGTTCGTAGCTGCGCAGTGCCGCTTCGACGAGTGGTCGGAACCGTTCCTCGGACGCCGCGACCGATTGCGCCGCCCGGCGTTTGGCCGCCCAGCCGCCCGTACGGCAGAAGTGCACGGAGCGGCAGCCGTTGAGGACCCGGTTGTCCGCGAGATGCCCTTCGCCGGCGCTGTGTTCACGGACCGAGGCGCGCAGCGCGGTGAGCAGGTCGGTGCGGGCGGGCTCGGCGATCACCTCCCGTGCCGGCCTGCCGTACAGCACACGTCCCGCCCGATGGGCGACGGAACGGTCGATGACGTACCAGAACGCCGGGGACTCGGCCGGGTCGAGGCTGACCTTGCCGGGCAGCGACGGACCGGTGTTGAGGTCCAGCAGGTACCCGGCCTCGCCGGACGGCCGGGCCGTGAAGCCCGCGTCGTAGACCACCAGTTCCAGCCCCGCCGCGGGGCAGGGCAGTGCGGGGTGAGCGAGGGCGGTGGCCAGGTCGGGCAGTGCCCGGCCGGGGAGTTGCCCGTCCACGACGACCGTGACGTCGGTGTCGCTGCGCCCGTGCCGGTAGTCGCCGAGGGCGACGGAGCCGACGGCGATGACGCTCACCAGGTGTGCTCCGCACACGGAGTGCGTGCGGTGGACGAGTTCCTGGAGGTAGGGGCGGAGTTCGGCCGGCAGGGAGAGCGGGTCCGCGGGAGTCCGGGTCATACCGACAGTGTGGATCCCGTCCGCCCGGAGGCCGGAAATCGCCGAATGCCCGAGAACATCCGCACGGGACACCGTGCCGTCGATCCCGGCGCATGCCGGATCACGCCAATGTCGGCATACGGCACTTCGCGGGCGGCGGGCGCTCGGGCAGCCGCGCGGAGCGCGAGCTTCCGCCCTGTGCCGTGCACGGATGCACCCTGAGCAGCGACTTCACATGGCTGCCACAGCGTCGCCACAATTGGCACACATTCGGCCGAACCGTGGCCCGGCCCCGCCCCGTGGGGCAGACGCCGTACCTGCCGCCTGCCTAGCCTCCCGGGCCATGCGATCACCACGTATGAGACGCCTGGGTCTCTCCACCGTCCTCGGTCTCCTGCTCGCCGTGTTCGGTCTGGCCCCCAGCGCGAGCGCGGCCGATCCCGCACCGGCCGCCCTGACGTTCTCCACCGACGCCGCCACCACGACGCCCGGCGGCACGGTGAAACTCTCGATGACGATCACGAACAACAGGACCTACGACGTCCTGTTCATCTACCAGACGATCGAGCCCACCTGGCTCACCACCCAGCGCCCCGACCTGAAGTACAGCTTCACCGGCTGCACCCTCGCCACGGCCGCCGACAGCACCCCCTGCGCCGGCACCGGGCCCAACAACCTCGGCCCGAACTACGGCGCCACCATCCCGCCCGGACAGAGCCGGACCGTCACGCTGACCCTCCAGGTCGCCGCCGACTCGGGCTGCAACGGCAACATCGGCTTCTACTCGTACTTCTACGCCGAGTTCAACGACGCGACGAACACCAGCGGCGGCCCGGTCTTCACACCGCAGACCCGGGTGCTCTGCGCCTGATCCGCACGGCGCCGCTGCAACTGGCGCTCCATCAGGAAGCGCTTGACACACCCTGCTTGACGCACCGTCAGGACACGGAACACCCCGCGCAGGTCTCTGTCTGCGCGGGGCGTTCGCGTTCAGCCGTGCCGGAGCCGGCGGCTCAGGCGAGTTCGACGAGCAGATCTCCGCCCTCGACCTGCTGGATGGGGTTGATGGCGAGACGGGCCACCTTGCCGGACTTGGCGGCGGTGATCGACGCCTCCATCTTCATCGCCTCGATGGTGGCGACCGTGGCCCCCGCCGCGACCTCGTCGCCCTCGGCGACCGTGAGCGTCACCACGCCCGCGAACGGCGCGGCGACATGGCCGGGGTTCGCCCGGTCGGCCTTCTCGGTGACCGGGACGTCCGAGGCGGCTGCGCGGTCGCGGACCTGGATCGGGCGCAACTGGCCGTTCAGGGACGACATCACGGTGCGCATACCGCGCTCGTCCGCGTCGCCGACGGCCTGCAACTCGATCAGCAGCCGCACCCCGCGTTCCAGGTCGACGCCGTACTCCTTGCCCGGGCGCAGCCCGTAGAAGAAGTCCTTGCTGTCCAGCACGCTGGTGTCGCCGTAGGTGTCGCGGTGCGTCTCGAACTCGCGGGTCGGGCCCGGGAACAGCAGCCGGTTGAGCGTCGCGCGCCGGTCCTTGGCGAGGCCCTCGCGGTCCTCGCCGCCCAGTTCCCGCACCGGCTTGGCCTCGGCGCGGCCCTGGAGCGCCTTGCTGCGGAACGGCTCCGGCCAGCCCCCGGGCGGGGTGCCCAGCTCGCCGCGCAGGAAGCCGATGACGGAGTCGGGGATGTCGAACCGGTCCGGGTCCGCCTCGAAGTCGGCGGGGGACACGCCGGCGCCCACCAGGTGCAGCGCGAGGTCGCCGACCACCTTCGACGAGGGGGTGACCTTCACCAGTCGGCCGAGCATCCGGTCGGCGGCTGCGTACATCGCCTCGATGTCCTCGAAGCGGTCCCCCAGGCCCAGGGCGACGGCCTGGGTCCGCAGGTTGGAGAGCTGGCCACCGGGGATCTCGTGGTGGTAGACGCGGCCGGTCGGCGAGGCCAGACCCGCCTCGAAGGGGGCGTAGACCTTGCGGACGCTCTCCCAGTACGGCTCCAGGTCGCCGACGGCCTGGAGGTCGAGGCCGGTCGGCCGGTCGGAGTGGTCCGTCGCGGCCACGATCGCCGACAGCGACGGCTGCGAGGTCGTCCCGGCCATGGACGCGACCGCCCCGTCCACCGCGTCCGCGCCCGCCTGGATCGCGGCGAGGTAGGTGGCGAGCTGGCCGCCCGCCGTGTCATGGGTGTGGATGTGCACCGGCAGATCGAACTCCCGGCGCAGGGCCGACACCAGCTTCGCGGCGGCCGGAGCGCGCAGCAGACCGGCCATGTCCTTCACGGCCAGGACATGCGCACCCGCGTCGACGATCTGCTCGGCCAGCCGCAGGTAGTAGTCCAGTGTGTACAGCCGCTCCGACGGGTCGGACAGGTCGGAGGTGTAGCACAGGGCCACCTCCGCGACGGCCGTGCCGGTCTCCCGTACGGCCTCGATGGCGGGCCGCATCTGGTCCACGTCGTTGAGGGCGTCGAAGATCCGGAAGATGTCGATGCCGGTGGCGGCGGCCTCCTGCACGAACGCGTCGGTCACCTCGGTCGGATACGGCGTGTAGCCCACGGTGTTGCGGCCCCGCAGCAGCATCTGGAGGCAGATGTTGGGTGCGGCCTCCCGCAGGGCGGCGAGGCGTTCCCACGGGTCCTCGGCGAGGAAGCGCAGGGCGACGTCGTAGGTGGCGCCGCCCCAGCACTCCAGGGACAGCAGCTGGGGCAGGGTGCGCGCCACGACCGGGGCGACGGCGAGCATGTCCTTGGTGCGCACCCGGGTGGCGAGCAGGGACTGGTGGGCGTCGCGGAACGTGGTGTCGGTGATGCCGATGGTCGGCGACGCGCGCAGCCAGCTCGCGAAGCCCTCCGGGCCCAGTTCGGCGAGCCGCTGCCGGGACCCGGGTGCCGGATCGCCGGCCGGGAGCGCGGGCAGCTTGGTCAATGGGTCGATCAGGTCGGGGCGTTCGCCGTGCGGCTTGTTGACGGTGACGTCGGCGAGGTAGGTGAGCAGCTTGGTGCCGCGGTCGGCGGAGTGGCGGGCGGTGAGCAGATGCGGGCGCTGCTCGATGAACGACGTGGTGACCCGGCCGGCCTGGAAGTCGGGGTCGTCCAGCACCGCCTGCAGGAAGGGGATGTTGGTGGCGACGCCGCGGATGCGGAACTCGGCCACGGCGCGCCGGGCCCGGCCGACCGCGGTGTTGAAGTCCCGGCCCCGGCAGCTGAGCTTGACCAGCATGGAGTCGAAGTGGGCGCTGATCTCCGTGCCGGCGTGGGTGGTGCCGCCGTCCAGGCGGATGCCCGAGCCGCCCGGCGAGCGGTAGGCGCTGATGCGGCCGGTGTCCGGGCGGAAGCCGTTGGCCGGGTCCTCGGTGGTGATGCGGCACTGGAGGGCGGCGCCGCGCAGGGTGATCTTCTCCTGGGCGAGCCCGAGGTCGGCGAGGGTCTCGCCGGCGGCGATGCGCAGCTGCGACTGGACCAGGTCGACATCGGTGACCTCCTCGGTCACCGTGTGCTCGACCTGGATGCGCGGGTTCATCTCGATGAAGACGTGATTGCCGTCGCGGTCGAGCAGGAACTCCACGGTGCCGGCGTTGCGGTAGCCGATCTGCCGGGCGAAGCGCACGGCGTCGGCGCAGATGCGGTCGCGCAGCTCCGGGTCGAGGTTCGGGGCGGGGGCGAGCTCGATCACCTTCTGGTGGCGGCGCTGCACCGAGCAGTCCCGCTCGAACAGGTGAATGACGTCGCCCTGCCCGTCGGCGAGGATCTGCACCTCGATGTGGCGGGGCTCGACGACGGCCTTCTCGAGGAAGACGGTGGGGTCGCCGAACGCGGACGCCGCCTCCCGGGAGGCCGCTTCGATGGCCTCGCGCAGCTGGCCGGGCTCCTCGACCCGGCGCATGCCGCGCCCGCCGCCGCCCGCGACCGCCTTGACGAACACGGGGAAACCGATGCCGTCGGCGGCGCGGACCAGCTCGTCCACGTCGTTGGACGGCTGCGAGGATCCCAGCACGGGTACGCCGGCCTCGCGCGCCGCGGCCACGGCACGCGCCTTGTTCCCGGTCAGCTCCAGGATGTCCGCGCTCGGTCCGACGAACGTGATGCCCGCCTGTTCGCAGGCCCGGGCCAGATCGGGGTTCTCGGACAGGAAGCCGTAGCCCGGGTAGACGGCGTCCGCTCCGGCGCGCCGGGCCGCCCGGACGATCTCCTCCACGGAGAGATAGGCGCGCACCGGGTGTCCCTGCTGCCCGATCTCATAGGCCTCGTCGGCCTTCAGCCGGTGCAGGGAGTTGCGGTCCTCGTACGGGAAGACGGCGACGGTGCGTGCACCCAGCTCGTAGCCCGCGCGGAACGCACGAATGGCGATCTCGCCGCGGTTGGCTACCAGCACCTTGCGGAACATCTTGATCCCTTCAGCCTGCCGGTGACGGAGCACCCATGGTGTCGGCGGTACCGCGTTCACGCCATGTGAGCCGGACCACTTGCGGCCTACGCTGTTCCTGAGCCCCATGTGGTCATGGGTGGTGTGAGCGAGGTGCCCTTATGACCAGCGCTAGTCACCGCGGTGCACGTGCCCGCGATGCGGTCGGCGAAACGCCGGACGGGGACACACCCGCGGCCGGGCACGCGGGGGTGTTCCAGGAACTGCTCCCCCTCGCCCTGTGGGTGGTCGACGGCGAGGGGCGCCTGGTGCAGTGGTCGCTGGCCGCACAGGACCTGCTGGGACACACGCCGGAGCAGATGGTGGGCCAGGACGCCACGCGCGTCCTGGTACCGGAGGAGAACCGGGAACTGGCCGAGCAACTGGCCGGGAGGGTGCTCGCGGGTGCGGCGGTGGTCGCCCGGCTTCCGGTCCGGCACCGTGACGGATCCCTCGTCGACATGGAGATGTGGCACTGCCCGATCGCGGACGCCCGGGGGCGCACGGGCATCCTGGCCATCGCGGCGGAAACGTCCGCCGTGGAGCGGATGCGGGACTCGCTGGCCGCGCTGGAGGGGCTCTTCACCCAGTCCCCGATCGGCCTGGCCATGCTCGGCCCCGATCTGCGGTTCCTGCGGGTCAACGAGGCCCTGGCCCGCCTGGACGGCCTCCCGGTGGCCGCGCACATCGGCAGGCGTGTGACCGATGTCGCCCCCGGTGCCGCCGCGCTGGAGACGGTGATCCGGGAGGTCCTGGAGCGGGGCGAGACGGTCGTCGACTTCCGCTACACCTCCGGCACGGGGGACCCGCAACGGCAGCGGACCTGGTCGTGTTCGTACGCCCCGCTGCTCGGTGGGGCCGGTCAGCGGCTGGGGGTGATCGCCTCGCTGATCGACGTCACGGAGGCGCAGCGGGCCCATGTGGAGGCGGAGCGGGCACGGCGGCGGCTGGCGCTGCTGGCGGAGGCGGGGACGCAGATGGGCTCCACCCTGGATCTGACGCAGACGGCGCGCGAGGTCGTCCGGGTGCTGGTGCCCCGGCTCGCCGACTCCGCCGACGTCCAGCTGCTGGAGGAGGCGATGGCCCCGGACGAGACCGCCGCGTCGGCGCACGGCGTGGTCCGCCGGGCCGCGGCGGCCTTCACCGATCCGGACGCGCCGGCCGATCACCTCGCGGTCGGCATGACCCTTCAGGTTCCGCCCGGCTCGGTGTACGAGCAGGTCATGAGCGCGGGGCGGCCCATGAACCTGTATCTGGCCGACATCGGTCCGCTGATCACCACGCCCGGCGCCGACCGGCTGCGCGAGTATCTGCGGGCCCGCGTGGGTGCGGCGCGGCTGATCCCGCTGGTGGCCCGGGGCACCGTGCTGGGCGCGGTGGTGGTCACCCGGACCCGCGACCGGGAGCCCTTCGACGACCAGGACATCCTGCTGATCGACGAGCTGGTGGCCAGGGCCGCGCTGAACATCGACAACGCCCGCATGTACAGCCGCGAACGTGATGCGGCGCTCACCCTCCAGCGCAGCCTGATGAGCACCTCCCTGCCGAGCGCCGGCGGCCTGGAACTCACCGGCCGCTATCTGCCGGCCGGCGATCACGAGGTCGGCGGCGACTGGTTCGACGCCATCACCCTCTCGCGCGGGCGGACCGCCCTGGTGATCGGGGACGTGATGGGGCACGGCATCCACGCCGCGGCGGTCATGGGCCAGCTCCGCACGGCGGTGCGCACCTTGGCGCGCCGGGACACCAGCCCCGACGAGGTGCTGCGCTCGCTGGACGCCACCGTGGCCGACCTCGGCGACAACGAGATGGCCACCTGTCTGTACGCCGTGCACGACCCGTTCGCCGGCCACTGTCTGATCGCCCGGGCGGGCCATCCGCCGCCCGTGGTCGCCGATGACCGGGGCAGGGTCGCCTTCCTCAGCGGACCGGCGGGACCGCCGCTCGGGGTGGGCAAGCAGGACTGGGAGATCCAGCGTCTGGTTCTCGCGCCGCACAGCCTGCTGGTGGCCTACACCGACGGTCTGATCGAGACCCGCGGCACCGACCTCGACCAGGGCATGCACCGTCTGGCCCAGGCCGTGCGCCGTCCCGGCCGTCCGCTCGCCGAGGTCTGCGACGACCTGCTGGCCCATGTCATGCCCGAGGTGGCGGACGACGACGTGGCGGTGCTCCTCGCCCGGGCGCTGCCCCCGTGACCCGGACACCGCCGGGCGCCCCGCGCGTCACTCGGTGCACCGTCCGGTCGCGCCGACGAGCCACCCGGAGCCGATACTGGAGTCAGCCACTGCGAAGACAGTCATGCGGAAGGGCAGGAAGGCCCCGCGGCGCCGTACGACGGGACCCGTGAACTGCGCGAGATGGGTGGGCGATGCACAACACATCCCCGACGTCGCTCAGCGAGAGCCCCGACGATCCGTTCTCGGTCCACCGATCCGCGTCGGCCGTGCTGGACGACGGCGGACGGATCGTCGCGTGGAGCGACCAGGCCACGGCGCTCCTCGGCTACCGGGCCGAGGAGGTGCTGGGCCGGTCGGTGCGCGAGGTCCTGGTGGAGACCGGTGACGAGGCCGTGATCGCCGAGGCCACCGCCGCGTGCATGCGGGAGGGCGGATGGTTCGGGCTGCTGCCGGTCCGCCATCGCGCGGGCCGCCGCGTGCATGTGGGGTTCCGGGCCCGGAAGGTGGACCGGCTGGACTCCACCGTCGAGTGGCTCCTCGTCGGCTCGCTCGCCGAGGACATCGTCCAGTGGGACATCGACCGGGCCGTCCTGGACGGGTTCTTCAGCCGGTCCCCGGTGGGTGTCGCCGTGCTCGGGCCGGATCTGCGGGTCCTGCGGGTGAACCGGGCGATCGCACGGTTCGGCGGCCCGCCGACCGAGGCGTACCGCGGGCGCCGTACCGCCGACTTCCTGGTCGGCCCGGACTCGGAGCTGATCGAGCGCCGTCTCCAGCGGGTTCTGGAGACGGGCGAGCCGATGATCTTCGCCGAGCAGCCCTGCCGGCTGCTGCGGGACCCGCGCCAGGAGCTCATCGTCTCCGTGTCGGCGTTCCGCATGCAGGACCCCTCCGGCAGGGTGCTGGGAATCACCGAGATCGTCGAGGACGTCACCGACCGCCATCGGGCCCGTCGGCGCCTCGCGCTGCTGAACGAGGCCGGCGCGAGCATCGGAAGCACCCTGGACGTGGCCAGGACCGCGCGGGAGCTGGCCGAGGCGGCGGTGCCCGCGCTCGCCGACGCCCTCTCGGTGGACCTGCTGGAACCGGTCACCCGCGGGGAGGAGCCGGCCCCGGAGGCCGTGGGCCCGCTGCGCCGGATGGCGGTACGCAGCATCCGGCCCGACGCGCAGCAGGTGATGTATCCGGTGGGCCATCTGTTCTCCTTCCCCGCGGACACGTCACCGGCGCGCTGCCTGGCCGAGCGCCGGCCGGTCCTGGAGCCGCTCCTGGAGGGCAACCAGGGCTGGTTCACGGCGGACCCGGCGCGGGCCGAGCGGGCGCTGGCGCTGGGGGTCCATTCGCTGTTGGTGGTGCCGCTTGCCGCACGGGGTGTCGTCCTCGGCCTGGTCTGCCTGTGGCGCTCGCAGCGGCCGGAGCCGTTCGAGCAGGACGACCTGACCCTGGCGGTGGAGTTCGCCTCCCGGGCGGCCGTCTGCATCGACAACGCGCGCCGCTACACCCAGCAGCACAACGCCGCCGAGGCGCTCCAGCGCAGCCTGCTGCCCAGTGAGGTCCCCGATCACCCGGCGGTCGAGACGGCGCACCGCTATCTGCCCGCGCGCACCTCCACCGGGGTCGGCGGCGACTGGTTCGACGTCATTCCGCTGTCAGGACTGCGGATCGCCCTGGTCGTGGGCGATGTCGTGGGTCACGGCATGCACGCCTCGGCGACCATGGGCCGGCTGCGGGCCGCCGTGCACACGCTGGCCCATCTGGACATGGCCCCCGAGGAGGTTCTCGCCCGGCTCGACGATCTGGTGGACCAGTTGGCCACCGAGCAGCGGGCGGCGGACGGGAGCACTCCGCGGATCGTGGGCGCGACCTGCCTGTACGCGATCTACGATCCGGTGTCCCGGCACTGTGCCATGGCACGCGCCGGGCACCCGCCGCCGACCGTGGTCGGCCCGGACGGCCGGATGCGCCCGATCGACCTCCCCGCGGGACCACCGCTCGGGGTGGGCGGGCTGCCGTTCGAGACGGCCGAGCTGGAACTGGACGAGGGCAGCCTGATCGCGCTGTACAGCGACGGCCTCCTCCGGGCCGATGACCGCGACGTCGACCAGGGTCTTGCGCTGCTGGGCTCCACGCTGGCCGGTCCGTTCCATTCGCTGGAGCACACCTGCAAGGCGATCGAGGACGCGATGCTGCCCGACCGCCCCGCCGACGACATCACACTGCTGCTGGCCCGCACCCGGGTGCTGGCGGCTCGGAACGTGGCCACCTGGCAGTTGCCGGCCGAGGCCACGGCGGCCGGCCGGGCCCGGTCGCTGGTGCGGGACCGGCTGGCCGAGTGGGGGCTGGAGGACTTCGCCTTCACCACCGAGCTGATCGTGAGCGAACTGGTCACCAACGCCTACCGGTACGCCGGCGGCCCGGTCCTGCTGCGGCTGATCCGGGACGGCCATCTGATCTGCGAGGTCTCCGACACCAGCAGCACCTCACCGCATCTGCGTCAGGCCCGCGGCACCGACGAAGGGGGACGCGGTCTGTTCCTGGTGGCGCAGCTGTCCGAACGGTGGGGCACCCGGTACGGCCGGAACCGGAAGACGATCTGGGCCGAACAACCGCTGTGATCCGGCCCTCTGCACGGGTCACGGCGGCCGGTCCCGGACGGCGGTCGAGCGGCGCTCACCGCTGGTCGTCGGC
The DNA here is from genome assembly GCF_043673425.1 of Streptomyces sp. M41. NCBI lineage: Bacteria > Bacillati > Actinomycetota > Actinomycetes > Kitasatosporales > Streptomycetaceae > Streptomyces > Streptomyces sp. M41. The sequence continues at coordinate 197,445 of NZ_JBIMKE010000007.1, forward strand.
CGCCAGCCGCCGGAAGCGGCTGCCGTGGAAGACGAGGGGCGGTGCGTCCGGGTCGGTGCGCAGACGGTGGATCCTCAGGAGGGCGATTCTGTGGTCGCCGCCGGGCACCTCGGTGGCCAGGGAGCACTCGAACCAGGCCGAGGCCCCGTCCAGGAACACCGCGCCGTCCGGGGTGGCGCGCCAGGGCACGCCGGCGAACCGGTCCTGTTCCCGGTCGGCCAGGCGGCGGCACGCCGTGCCCTGGTCCTCGGCCAGGACGCTCAGCCCGAGCCGCCGCCGGCCGCGCAGCCTCGGCCATGTCGACGACGAGTCCGCGATGCACACCGACAGCAGCGGCGGCGCGATGGAGACCGAAGTGAAGGCGCTGACGGCCATGCCGACCGGCTCGCCGCCGACCAGACCGCACACGGCCGTCACACCGCTGGGGAAACACCCGAAGGCGTGCCGCAGCGTGCGGGCGTCCAGTTCGGCGGTGTCGAAGTCGACCGCCGGCGAACGGTCTCCCCCCGGCGAAGAGAGGTCAAGTACTGCGCGGGCTGCCGGTTCCGTCATCGTGCTTCCTCTCGACCGACCTGTGTGTGACCGAGGACCGTGGGCGTCGGCGCGGGGCGGCGAGCGGTACCGGCGAAGTGCTCGCGGCGCCGGTCGCCGCCTGCCGCCCGTGCGCCGGGACACGACGAAACGCCGTCGCCGGTCCCGGCGTACGCCTGACTCACCGTCCGGTGGCGAGCTGGATCACCTCCGGGCCGTCCGGGGACAGACGGGTGCGGACCTCCGCCTTGTGCGGGTCGCCCTCGAGGATGGCCGCCATCATGCTGGGGCCGCCCTTCGCCGAGAACTGCACCGCTTCCGCGTGGTAGAGCGTGCGCAGCCGGCTCAGTTCCAGACCGGTGAGCTCGGTCAGCCGCGGCACGAGTTCGGCCTCCGCCGGGTCCATCGGCTCGCCCTCGCCGTCCAGCAGCGAGCGCACGGTGTCCACCTGTCCGGCGAGCTGCGGCTGCTCGGCCTCCAGATAGCGCTCCAGGCGCTCCCCCTTGTCGGTGAACGGCGAGTGCAGCATGCAGACCAGCTGCTCCTCCGTCAGGCCGTACGCCTCCTCGGCGAAACCGCCGGCCACCGCGCGCATCCGGGTCGCCGCGTCGGGGCCGCGATAGCGCTGGCGCATCACCTCGATGAGGTTCTCCGGGAACTCCTTGACCCGCATGAGCGACTCGGCGAAGTCCACGTACTCGGCGAGGCCCTCGGCGTAGGCACGGCCGTGGACGCGCTCGGCCTTCAGAGCCCGCAGATGCGCCATGATCGTCGGGTTGCCGCAGTCGGACTCGGTGAAGCTGAAGGCGATCTCGTCGAACTCGAACTCGAGGAGCTCGGTGAGCAGCGCCCAGTGCTCCCCCGACGAGTAGCGGGTGTCGTCGAAGATGGAGAAGAACCGGATGTCCTCGGAGACCTCGCTGGTCACGGCCCGTTCGCGGATCTCGGCACTCGCGTCCGGTCCGTAGACCTCGGCGAAGTACGCCGACGCGATCATGTCGGTGTCCTGGAGGAAGCCGCGGAAGCCGGGTCCCGTACGGCGCCGCTGGTGCGGGTTCACCTTCCGGCTCAGGCGGCGGATCCACCAGCTGTAGGCGCGCTGTTCCTCCGGCGAGTCCCCGGTGATGATCACGTCGACGCCGGTGCCGTGGGCCGCGGCGGCGCCGAAGGAGTTGACCATGCTCAGGTTGCAGGCGTTGCAGAAGGTGGGTCGGGCCTCGCCGAAGGTGCGGTGCCCGGTCATCAGCAGATCGAGCCGGTTGCGGTCGACGATGGCCGCCGGCAGCGGCTCGTCACCCGCGAACGGTTTCACCACCGGGCCGTCGACCAGCAGCATCTCGCAGTCCGGGTCGCCGGTCATGCCGAGCGCGGTGTAGGCGCGGTCGATGTTGTCCATGACGGCCTGCGGCATGCCGGCATGCCGGTTGGTGGCCGAGCGCAGCTTGAACGTGGTGCCCAGCCGCGCGTACAGACACAACTGGACCGCCCGCACGAACGCCAGCGTGTACGAACTGTCCTTGCCGCCCCCGTACGCCACCATCACGACGTTGTCGGCGACCTGGTCGCGCGGCAGCGCCTCCTGGAGCCGGGTGGCGCACTTCTCCACCCCGGCCACATCGGTGTCGGACAGGGTCGACCGCAGCGCGGCCAGCACCTCCGTGCGGAGCCCGGCCTCCCTCGGTTCAACGGACATTGCGATTCCTCCTCTTCGCCAGCACGCCTCGGGCCTCCTGCCTGGAGCGCCCGAGCCCGGCGATCCCCGTGGTCGGCTCCCCCGGCCCGGTGCCACCGGCGAAGAACTCCGCCATGGCCCGGACGGTGGGATGCCGGAACAGCTCCGTAACGCCGACGTCGTTGTCGAACGCACCGCGCAGCAGTTCGCGCAGCCGGATCAGCAGCAGCGAGTTGCCGCCTGCTTCGAAAAAGTTCGTGGTGGCCCCGACCGGACGGCCCAGGACCTGCTCCCAGGCGTCGGCCACCTTCTGCTCCGCGGCACCGGTCGGCGGCTCGAGGGCCCGGGACTCGGTGTCCGGGGGCCCGGCGGCTGCCGGGCCGCTGAACATGTCCAGCACCTTCTTGCGGTCCAGCTTGCCGCTGACCAGCAGCGGCAGGGACGGGACGACCTTGATGACGGACGGCACCATGTAGCCGGGAAGGCGCTCCTGCAGTCCGGTGCGCAGCTCCTCGGCCTCGACCGTGGCGCCGTTCGCCGGGGAGATTGCCGCCACCAGCCGGTCGCCGCCCTCCCGTACGACCGCCGCGCAGGCCTCGCCCACGCCGGGGTGGGCCAGCAACGCCGCCTCCACCTCGCCGAGTTCGATCCGGGCGCCGCGCAGCTTCACCTGGTGGTCGGCGCGCCCCACGAACAGGATGCGGCCGTCGGGACCGTGCCGGACCAGGTCACCGGTCGCGTACAGGCGCTCCCCGCCCTTGGTGGAGAACGGGTCGGGGACGAAGCGCTCGGCGGTCAGGTCGGGCCGGTTGAGGTATCCCCGGCTGACGCCGGCGCCGCCGAAGTGGAGCTCGCCGACGACCCCGGGCGGCACCGGACGCATCGTCGAGTCCAGGACATAGGCGGTGGTGTTGTGCATGGGCCGGCCGAGCGGGATCGGCTCCCCGGGCCGTACCACGTTGTAGAGCGAGAACGTGGTGGTCTCGGTGGGCGCGCACATGTTGTAGACGACCTCGACGCCCGGGAGGTCGTACAGGTCGCGCAGGACCGACGGCGGCAGTACCTCGCCGTTGGAGAAGACGGTGCGCGCGGTCTCCGGCAGCCCGCCGATCTTGAGCAGTTCGGCCCAGATGGACGGCACGGCCGTGATGACGGTCGCCTTCTCGGCTCCCGGCGTACGGGCCAGGGCGAGCGCGTCCTCGGCGACGACCACCCGGCCGCCGCAGCCGAGCGCCGTGAAGATCTCCCACATGCAGACGTCGAAGGCGAGCGCGCTGATCAGCGGCACCACCTGCCACAGCTCGGTGCCGAGCTCCCGGTGCGCCCAGGTGATGATGTTGATCAGGTTGCGGTGTTCGAGGACGACGCCCTTCGGGCCGCCCGTGGATCCCGAAGTGAACAGGATGTAGGCGGCGTTGGCCGACACCACCGGCGAGGTGACGGGTCCGTCGGGCCGGTCGGCGAGGAGCCGGTCGCGGTCCTCCCGGTCCAGGCCGACCACACGCGCGCCGAGGCCGTCGAAGAGGGTGGTGCTGTCGGGATCGGCGAGCACCAGCGCGACCTCGGCGTCCGTGACCAGGGTGCGCAGCCGCAGCGTCGGCAGGGCTGCGTCCAGGGGGACGTAGACGCCGCCGGCCTTGAAGATGCCGAGCATCACGGCGAGCAGTTCCAGGGAACGCGGCAGATATACGCCGACCCGCACCTCGGGCCCGATGCCGCTGTCCCGCAGGAAGTGCGCGACGCGGTTGGCCTGGCTTTCGAGTTCCCGGTACGTCCAGGTCCGTTCGCCCGCCTGGGCCGCCACGGTGTCGGGGGTGCGCTGCGCCTGCTGCTCGACCAGCTGATGGATGCAGAGGTGGCCGGGGAAGTCGACGGAGGTGCGGTTCCACTCCTCGACGACCAGCTGCCGCTCCCGCGCGCCGGCCTGCACGAGGTGGGAGACCGTGGCCGAGGGGTCGTCGCCGATCCGCTCCAGCAGGATCTCCAGCCGGGCCAGCAGCCGGTCGATCGTCTCCGCGTCGAACAGGTCGGTGCGGTAGCCGAGTTCGGCGAACAGTCCGTCCGCGGTCTCCCGGAGGGTGAACTCGAGTTCCACCTTGGCGGTGGCGAGGTTCGCATAGCCGCCGGTGAACTCCAGTCCGGCCGCGCGGGTGGGCTGCCGGAGCGGCTCGTAGCCGAACAGCACCTGGTACAGCGGGTAGTAGCTGGGGTCGTGTGCGACGCCGAGCTCACGCAGGACGGCCTCGAAGTCCAGGTCGGGGTGGTCGTGCGCGTCGAGGACGTCACCGCGGGTCCGGGCCAGGATCTCGGTGAAGGGCTCGTCCGCGGCGAACTCGGTGCGCAGCACGACCGGTTTGGCCAGATAGCCGACCTGCCGGAGGCTGTCGACGGTGTCCCGGCCCGACAGGGCGGTGCCCATGACGACGTCCGGGGCGCCGTGCTGGTGCAGCAGGGTGGCGCAGGCCGCCTGCAGCACCATGAACATGGTCGTGCCGGTCCGGCGCGCCACGTCCTCCAACGGCGCCATGACGGTGGCGGGGATCGTCCTGGAGCGGCGCGCGGCCATGTGCCCGGTCCGTGCCGGGCGCGGGCCCTTGACCGGCAGCTCCATCACGTCCGGGGCGCCGGTGAGCCGCTTCGTCCAGTACGCCAGTGACTCGGCGGCGTCCTCCTGGGCCGCGGTCACCAGCCGCCGGCAGTGCGCGGCGTAGTCCGGCGGCGCGGGCAGCGGTGAGGGGCGGCCGTCGGCGAACGCCTCGTACAGGGCGGCCAGTTCCTCCTGGAGCACGCCGGCCGAGACCCCGTCGAAGACGCTGTGGTGCGTGTTGACGACGAGCCTGTGGGACTCCATGGCGAGGCGGAACAGCACCGGCCGGAACATGTGGCCGGCCGCCGGATCGAACGGCTCGCACGCGCTGTCGTCGACCAGCCGGGCCGTCTCCCGGGCCCGCTCCTCGTCGGGCAGCTCGGAGAGGTCCACGACGGGCAGCCCGACCGGCTCCGGCGCCCCGACGACCTGGACGAGCTCGCCGTCGACGGACCTCAGGGCCGTGCGCAGGGCGGGGTGCCGGGCGGCGATCTCGTCCAGGGCGCGCTGGAGGACCGCGACGCTCAGCGGTCCGTCGATGTCGATGGTGAACGGAAGGTTGTAGAAGGGGTCCTCAGGGCGCATCTGGGCCAGTACCCACAGGCGGCGCTGGGTGGCGGAGGGGGGAACTATCGCAGAGTCCATGGCAAGGGTGGCCTTCGGTTCGTCGTGATGGTTCGGCCGGGGGTGCGCCCCGGCATCACCGGCTCCTCGAGGGGACGGCGGCCTCCTCGGCGGAGCGCTGCGAGCTACGCAGGAACAGGACCGCGACGGCGCTGAACGCGGCCAGCACCAGTCCGGGCACGATGATCGACCCGGCGATGCCGAACAGGTCGGCCGCGGCGCCGCCGATCAGCACGCCGACGATGGTGAAGTTGACGGTGATCGCGTTGAGCAGGCCGACGCCGCGGCCACGCAGCTCCTCGGGCATGTCGGTGAGCAGGGTGTTGGCGATGGGCACCTGGAACAGCCCGGAGAACAGCCCGGTCAGCAGGCACCACTGGAGCACCGCGCCCCAGCCGGTCTGCTCCCACAGCCACTGGGTCGGCGCCAGTTCGGCCATGGCGAGGCCGAACAGGCCCATGCTGGCCAGCAGCAGCCCACTGGAGCTGCCGAAGCGCTTGATCAGGGCGGGACCGGAGAGCGCGCCGATCGCGGCGCCGCCGGCCAGCATGGCCTGTGCCATGCCGAACTCGAAGCCGGACAGCTTGAACACGTCGACGAACTGGGCGTTGATGTTGGTCGTGAACAGCCCGAAGACGATCGTGGCCGGAATCGCCAGCGTCAGCAGCACCCGCAGCGACGGCACCGCGAGCACACCGCGGACACCCGACCGCAAGGAGGCCCAGTACGACTCCTGGACCTGCCCCGAGGACGGCATCTCCCGCAGGACCGCGATGGAGCCCAGCAGCAGCGCGGAGATCGCGAAGGTGGCGGCGTCGAGCACGAACACCACCGGGATGGAGCCGACGGCGATCAGCAGTCCGGCGACGGCGGGGCCGCACAGGTTGACGGTCTGGTAGGTGCTCTGGAACAGGGCGATCGCGACCGGGATCCGCTTCGGGTCACCGACCACCTTCGGCACTGCGGCGATCCGGGCCGTCTCGAAGAACGCCTTGCCGACGCCCTCGGCGAGCGTCAGCGCGATCAGCGCCCAGACGCTGTTGCGGGCCGGGATCATGGCCAGCACGACGAGGATCCGGGCGATGTCGGAGCCGACCAGCAGGACCCGCTTGGGCACGCGGTCGGCCAGCGGCCCGATGAACGCGGCCAGCACCCCGGAGGGCAGCAGCTGCATCATGACCACGAGCGCGATCATCATGGGGCTGTGCGTCAGCCGCGCGACCAGGTACACCAGGGTGATCCTGGTCATCGCGTCCCCGAGGAAGGAGACGACGACCGCCAGCCAGTAGCGGATGTAGACGCGGTCCTTGAGCAGTTCCAGCATCAGGCGCCCTTCTCGTCATCGCCCAGCAGAGCGCTGATCGTCTCGGCCAGCCGCGTGACGTGCGGCTCGCGCATCATGGTGTAGTGGTTGCCGTCGGCCTTCAGCTCCCGCAGGCCGCAGGCCGCCCAGCCCTGCCAGGCGTCGAACAGCTCGGGGCTCGCGGCGAGTTCGGGGTTCGACTCGGTGGCGCGGATCAGGGTGAGGTCGCCGGACAGCGGCGTCGGCCGGTAGCGCCACATCAGCCGCAGGTTGGCCACCCACAGGTCGACGACCTCGGCGATACGGTCACGGCCGGCCTCCGGCGGCAGGTAGTCGTTGCGCCGGGCCAGCGCGAGCAGATAGTCCAGCTGCTCCTCGTCGCTCATCGCGGCCAGTTCGTCCAGGGACTTGCGCTCGTCGGCGAAGTCCCAGACGAGGTTCAGCGCGAGCGCCTCAACGATCGGTGCCCGGCCGGGCTCGTCGGCGGGGTCGACGTACACCGGCGGATAGGCGTCGATGAGCACGACCGAGGTCTGCTCGCCCTGCTTCTCCAGTTCGCGGGCGATGGCGTAGGCGTTGGTGCCGCCGTAGCACCAGCCGACGAAGGTGTAGGGGCCCTCGGGCTGGGTCTCGCGGACCACGCGCGCGTAGTCGGCGGCGCGTTCCTCGAAGGTGTCGTACGGCAGACTGCCGTCCCGCAGGGCCGGGGCGCTGACGGCGTACAGCGGGCGGTCCAGTGGCTGGAGCAGGTTGGCGAACGGCATGTAGCAGACGACTTCGCTGCCGGCCGGGTGGGCGAAGAAGACCGGCCGTGCCCCGGGGCTGCCGGCCCGGATCTCGGTGAGATGGGCCTCGGTCTGCTCCTGGTAGCCCTCGCGGAGCATCCGCGCGAACCGTTCCACCGTGGCGCCCTGGAAGATGGCGGCCATCGGCAGCCTGCTGCCGAAGTGCCGCTCGATCTCGCCGACGAGCTTGAGCACCAGCAAGGAGTGTCCGCCGAGGTCGAAGAAGCGGTCGTGCAGGCCGACCGGGCGGACGTCGAGCACTTCCTCCCAGATCCGGGCCACTTCGAGCTCGATCCGGTCGCGCGGGGCGACGTAGTCGGCGCGGTCCTGGTCGGCGGACGGTTTCGGCAGGGCCTTGCGGTCGATCTTGCCGCTGGTGGTCAGCGGGAACTCGGCGACCGTGACGAAGGCCGACGGGATCATGTAGTCCGGCAGGGTGGGGCGCAGGTGTTCGCGCAGCCGCTCGGCCTCGGCCGGCTCGCCACGGCTCGCGGTGTAGGCCACCAGGCGCCGGTCCCCGGGCCGGTCCTCGCGGACGACGGCGACGGCGCGGGCCACGTCCGGGTGCTGCTCCAGGCGTGCCTCGATCTCGCCGAGTTCGATGCGGAAGCCGCGCAGCTTCACCTGGCCGTCGTTGCGGCCGAGGAAGACGAGCGAGCCGTCGGACCGGTAGCGCACGACGTCGCCGGTCCGGTACAGCCGGTCGCCGGGTCGGCCGCTGAACGGGTCGGGCACGAAGCGTTCGGCGGTGAGGTCGGGGCGTCCGCGGTAGCCGCGGGCGACGCCGCGTCCGCCGATGTACAGCTCGCCGGGCAGCCCGACGGGGACCGGGTCGAGGTGCTCGTCGAGTACGTACACCTCGGTGTTGGCCAGCGGCCGGCCGATGGAGATCTCCGCCGTGGCGTCGTTCACCGGGCAGGTGGTGGACCAGATGGTGGTCTCGGTCGGTCCGTAGACGTTCCAGGTGCTGCCCGGCGCCTCGGCCAGTGTCGCGGCGAGCGACGCGGGCAGTGCCTCGCCGCCGACGACGACCCGGACTCCGGTGCTGTTGCGCCAGCCCGACTCGGTCAGCAGATGCCAGGTGGCCGGGGTCGCCTGCATCACGGTGGCGCCGACATCGGCGATCAGACCGGCGAGTGCGGGGCCGTCCTGGGCGGTCTCGCGCGGTACGACGACGACGGTCGCACCCTTGACCAGGGGTGCGTAGAGCTCGAGTCCGGCGATGTCGAAGGAGACCGAGGTGACCGACGGCAGCACGTCGCCGGGGCCGATGCCCAGGTCGTCGCCCAGGGCCAGCAGCAGGTTGACGAGGTTGCGGTGGGTGACCTCGACGCCCTTCGGGCGGCCGGTCGAGCCGGAGGTGTAGATGACGTAGGCGAGCCGCTCGCCGGGTACGGCGGGGGTCTGCGTCAACGGCGGCTCGGCCAGGACGGTTTCGCGTATCCGGTCGAGGAACAGCGTCTCGGCGTCGCTGTCGGCCATGCGGTCGGCCAGGGAGCTGTGCGCCAGCACGGTGCGCACACCGGCGTCCGCGGTCATCTCGGCGACGCGCCGAGCCGGGAACTGCGGGTCGAGCGGCAGATAGGCACCGCCGGCCAGGGCCACGCCGAGCAGACCGACCAGCAGGTCGCAGGAGCGTTCCAGGCAGACGCCCACGACGGTTTCCGGGCCGACGCCGCGGTGGGTGAGGTGGGTGGCCAACCGGGCGGCCCGGTCCAGGAGTTCGGCGTATGTCAGGCTCTCGTCGCCGCTGCGTACCGCGATCGCGTCGGGAGTGCGGGCCGCCTGGCGTCGCACCAGGTCGTCCAGGCCGAGGCCGGGTTCGCGCGTGACCTCGGTGCGGTTCCACTCCTGAAGCATCGTCGCCCGCTCGTCCGGCGCGAGCAGGGAGAACGTGTCGACGCGCCGGCCCGGGTCGGCAGCCGCCTGCGTCAGCAGCAGCTCCAGGTGGCGCCACATGCGCGCGATCGTGGACTCGGTGAACAGGTCGGTGTTGTACTCGATCAGCCCGAAGAAATGGTCCGCCAGCACCTCGTCGTCGAAGATGCACAGCATGCACTCGTCCTTGGCCGTGTGGTTGTCGAAGACCAGCGGCTCCAGGCTCAGTCCGGGCATCTCCAGGGCCGATTCGTGGAAGTCCACGAAGAAGAAGGACGCCTGGTAGACGGGGTTGCGGCTGGGATCGCGCTCGATGTCCAGCTCGTCCAGCAGAGTGCCGAAGGGCACGTCGTGGTGGTCCATTGCGCCGACCATCGTGGTGCGCGTCGCACGCAGCAGTTCGCTGAAGGTCATGTCGGGCCGGACCGCCGTGCGCAGCGGCAGCATGGTGAGGAAGTAGCCGATGATCGCCTCGGTCTCGGGCCGGTTGCGCGTGGAGGACGTCGTGCCGACGACGATGTCCTCCTGGCCGGTGTAGCGGTGCAGCAGCAGCTGCCAGGCGGCCAGCAGGGTGACGTAGACGGTCGCACCCTCACGCCGGGACAGCTCGCGGACGGCGGCGGTGAGTTCGGGCGTCATGGCGAACTCGTAGCGCGCACCGTTGAACGTCTGCACCGAGGGGCGCGGGAAGTCGGTCGGCAGCTCCAGCACGAGCGAGGCGTCGGCCAACTGCTTGCGCCAGTACGGCAGTTGCCTGCGGCTCACCTCGTGCGCGAGCCAGTGCGGCTGCCATTCGGCGTAGTCGGCGTACTGGATCGGCAGCTCCGGCAGGGCGGCTTCGCCCCCGGTCACGAACGCCCGGTAGTACTCGGCGGTCTCGCTCTCGAAGATGCCGGCCGACTGCCGGTCCCACACGAGGTGGTCCACGGTGGTGACCATGACGTGCTCGTCGTCGGCGAGGCGGTAGATCACCACCCGCAGCGGCGGCCCCGCCTTGATGTCGAGCGGGACGCTCACCTCGTCGTTGACCAGGCGGAACAGTTCGCTCTCGCGCCGGGCGTCGGGCACTTCGGTGAGGTCCTCGTGCCGGATGGTGATCGGCATCGTGTCGTGGACGATCTGCACCGGCCGCTCGCCGGCCATCTCGAAGGTGGTGCGCAGCGGTTCGTGCCGGGTGATGACGGCGTTGACGGCCCGCTCCATCGCCGGTGCGTCGAGCCGGCCGCGCAGCCGGGCGCCGAAGAAGACGTTGTAGACCGGGCTCGACTCGTCGAACTGGTGGATGAGCCAGATGCGTTCCTGGTCCACGGTGAGCCGGGCCGGTCCCTTGCCCTCCCGGCGCGGGACGGCGCCGAGTTCCGGCGGGGCCGCGGGCCGGCCCGCGAGCCGGGACTGGAGCAGCGCGCGCTGGGCCGGGGTGAGTTTCGCCAGCCGCTGTGCAACCTCGGTCATGCCACGTCCCCGTCCTCGCGCCGGTAGCGGTCCTTCAATTCGGTGAGATGGCCGAGGCTGTCCAGCACGGCCTGCTGGTCGACGCCGAAGTCGACCAGGCAGGCGACCTCGTCGACACCGATGTCCACCAGGTCCTCGATGAGCGTCTCGCACTTGTCCGGGGTGCCGAGCAGCGCGATGGTGTCGTAGTAGCGCTCGAAGGTGGCGGCCAGCATCGCGTCCCGGGCCTCGCCGCTGATCTGCGCGTACTCGCTGCCGAAGCCGTCCTGTTGGGCGAGGAAGGTCTTCAGGTAGTCGATGAGCGGCTGCCGGACGATCTTCTTGACCTCGGCCTCGTCGGCGCCGAGGAAGGTGTGCACCATCACGCTGACCTTGCCGGTGGCCGGGTCGTGGCCGCTGCGGGCGCGGGCCTCGCGGTAGGCGGTGATCTTCTCGCCGAGGTCGGTCAGGCGCTGGGCGACCAGGCCGGTGAGGATGTGGGTGCCGGCCTCGCCGGCCCGGACGAAGGTCTCCACGCTGCCCTGGGAGGAGACCCAGACCGGCAGCTGCGGCTGGATCGGGCGGGGCAGGCTGCGTACCTCCACGGGCTTGTCGAACGGTCCGGGGAAGGCCACGGCCTCGCCGGCCCAGAGCCGCTGGACCGCGGCGAGCTGGTCGAACATCTCCTCCCGGCGGTTCTCGAACCGCTCCGCGCTGGTGTCGGGCGCGAGGACGAAGTCGTCCGGGTGCCAGCCGGAGGCGCAGGAGATCGCGGTCCGCCCGCCGGAGATGTTGTCCACCACCGACCACTCCTCGGCGACCCGCACCGGGTGGTGCAGCGGCAGGACGACGCTGCCGGCGCGCAGCTGGATCCGTTCGGTCACGGCGGCCAGGGCGGCGGCGAGCAGCGACGGGTTCGGGTAGAGCCCGCCGAAGTCGACGAAGTGCCGCTCGGGGACCGAGATCGCGCTGTATCCATTGCGGTCGGCGTAGCGGGCGGCGTCGAACAGGAAGTCGTACTTGCCCGGTCCCTGGGTGGTGCCGTCGCCGGAGAAGAAGAACAGCATGAAGTCCATGACGCTGTCCGCGCGCCGGGCGCGGCGGCGCGGCCCGGCGGCGGAGCTCTGCGGCGCTTCGCCCAGGGCCGGTGCCGTGCGCTGCAACTTCTTCTCCAGCAGCGCTCGTTGCTGCGGTGACAGAGCGGCGAGCCGCCCCGCGATGTCGGGGGTCGTCGTCATCGCAAGTCCTCTCCTTGCAGCCTGGCCTCGGCTTCCTCCGGCGACAGGCTCTCGATCTCGGCGAGCAGGGCGTCCAGTTCCTCGGGGGTGAGCTCGTCCAGCGACCGCGGCCTGCTCGCCCGGATCACCTCGGCCAGTTCTCGTACGGTCGGCGCCTCGAAGATGGCGCTCATGGACAGGTCACCGAACTTCTCCCGCAGCCGGCCGATGACCTGGATGGCGAACAGGGAGTTGCCGCCGAGGCCGAAGAAGTCGTCGTCGGGGCCGAAGCCGCTGACGCCGAGCACCTCGTGCAGGACCTGGGCGACGGTCCGGGCGATCTCGTCGTCCGGCCACAGCAGCCCCGGGTCCCAGCCGTCGTCCGGCGCGGCGCGCAGCGCGTCCGTCTCGCGGGCGTACGCGGTGGTCGTCAGCGTCGCCTGCCCGGCCAGCACGTCCTGGAGGTCGGTGGCCGAGACGACGGTCTGCGGATGGCCCGCGGCCAGCGCGGGCCAGGCCGCGGCCACGCCCCTCTCGGCCGGGATGCCGCAGTCCTCGCGGAACCGGCGCAGCTGCGCGGCCAGTTCGGGGTTGCCGGCCGCGTGCTGCTCCAGCCAGTCGTCCCAGGCCCACTGGCCCCAGTCGACGGCGGTCGTGGGCCGGCCGGCGGCGGTGCGGGCGTGTGCGAAGGCGTCGAGGAAGGCCCCGGCGGCGCAGTTCTCCAGCTGTCCGAAGCCGCCGACGATGCCGGTCGTCGAGGAGACCAGCAGGTTCATGCGCAGCGGTTCGTCGCGCAGCAACTCGTCGAGCAGCAGCACGGACCGCGCTCGGGCGGTGAGGGCGGGCGCGAGCTGCTCGCGGGTCTTCAGTGCGGCCAGCCCGGAGCCGCGGACGTCGAGGGCGTGCACGACGCCGTCGACGGTGCCGAGGTGGGCGCGTGCCGCGTCGACGGCCCCGGCGGCCTGGGCCGGGTCGGCCGGGTCGGCGGTGTGGAAGCCGATCCGTCCGGGGTGGGCGGCGAACAGGTCGGTCAGCCGGCCGGCCCGGGCGCGGACGCGGTCGTCGTGCTCCGCGAGGGCTGCGCTGTCCTGCCGTGGGTCCGGGAAACCGGGTTCGGCGATCAGGAAGAGGCGCGCATCGGTGCCGGCCGCCAGCTGTTCGGCGAAGGCGAGCCCCGCTTCACCGGAGGCGCCGGTGACCATGACGCCGCTGAGCTGCGGTGTCTCGGCCGGGCCGGTCGGCTCCGGGGCGAAGGTGCGCGTCCAGCGCCGGCCGCCGCGCAGCGCCACCAGGTCGGTGGTCGGCTCGCCGGCCAGCTCGGTGAGCATCTGCACGGTGAGCCGGCTCCAGGCCGCCTCGTCGGTGTCGTCGGCGGGCAGGACCACGTCGACGGCACGGCACACCAGCGTCGCGAGCTCCTGGGGCAGGACGGTGACGGCGCCGAGGACGGTGGCCCGCTCGGGCGCCCGTACGTCCTCCCCGCACACGTCCCAGAGCCGGTCGGTGAGGACGTCCACCTGGACGCCTTCCGTCTCGCCGGTCGCGGCGAGCGCCTGGGCGAGCTGGACCACCGAGAGGTAGCCGCGGTCCAGGGCGCTCTCCCAGCGTGCGACGACCCCGCTGTCCTCGCCGCCCACTTCGCCGTCGGCGGCCGTGATGCTCCAGGCGTGCACGACCCGGGTGGGCCGCCGGCCCTCGGCCCGCAACTCCTGGACGATGCGGGAGATGTGCTCACCGTCGCGGGGATCGATCAGGTGAGTGCCGTCCGGTGCCCGCCCGTAGCCCGTGCCGGCGCGGACCGCGGTCACGGTGTGCCCGGCGGCGCGCAGCGCGGCGGTGAGCCGGGCACCGACACCGTGGTCGTCCTCGAACACCAGGTGGTCCACGGGTTCCCGGGTGGCGACGGCCGGGGGCGGCGGGCTCTGCCGCCAGACCGGCAGGTGGTGCCAGCGGGATTCGGGGAGCCGGCCGGCGCCGGTCGCGTCGAGGGCGGGTCCGGGGGGCGGCAGGAGGTGGTTGCGGCGTTCGAACGGGTACGTCGGCAGGGGTACGCGGCGCTCGGTCCCGCTCGCCCGCGCCACCGAAGGCCCGCTGTCCGCGCCCTGCCGCCACAGTCCGGCCAGTCCCTCGGCGAAGGCGCGGCCCTCGGTGAGCTGCTCGGTGCGCGAGCGGCGCATGGTGGTGGCCAGGGCGGGCGGGCGGCCCTCGGGGGTGCGCTGGGCGCGCGCGAGTCCGGCCAGCGCGCTGCCGGGACCGGCCTCGAGCAGCACCGGGTCGTCGGCGAGCAGGGTGGCGAGCCCGGCGGAGAAGAGCACCGGCCGACGGGCGTGGGTGGACCAGTACTGCGGGTCGGTCGCCTGCTCCGCGGTGATCCAGGTGCCGGTCACATTGGACACGAAGGGGATCCGGGGGGCGCGCGGCCGGGCCTCGGCGACGGCCTCCGCGATCTTGTCGAGTACGGGGTCCATCACGGGTGAGTGGAAGGGGTGCGAGGTCTCGAGCCGTACCGGCGTGATGCCGCGGGACTTCAGCAGCTCGGTGATGCGGCCGGTCTCCTGGTCGGTGGCGGCCACGACGCACGAGCCGGGCGCGTTCACGGCGGCGATGGTGCCGAGGTCGCCCAGTGCCTGGCGCAGCTCCGCCTCGCCGAGCGGCACGGCGAGCATGGCGCCGGTCGGCAGTGCCTGCATGAGCCGGGCGCGGACGGCGACGATGCGCAGGGCGTCGTCCAGGGTGAACACGTCGGCCAGGCAGGCCGCGACCAGTTCGCCGAGGCTGTGCCCGAGCATCGCGTCCGGCCGCACCCCGTGCTCGGCGAGGAGCCGGCACATCGCGTAGTCGACGGCGAAGACGGTGGGCTGGGTGTACTCGGTCCGCGCCAGCCGTTCGGCGCCGTCGGGTGCGAACGCGATCTCGCGCACGTCCCATCCGGTGTGCGGGCGCAGCAGTTCGGCGCACTCGTCGAGAGCCGCGCGGAAGGCGGGCTCCCGCTGGTACAACTCCGCGCCCATGCCGGGGTACTGGCTCGCCTGGCCGGGCAGCAGGAACGCGGTCCGGCGCCGTGTGCCGGCCGTGTCCACGGGCGCCTGTCCGCGCCCGGGCGAGGCCAGCGCGGCGACCGCGCCGTCGAGGTCGCGGCAGACGACGGTACGACGGTGCTCGAACTGCGTGCGGCCCGTGCGCAAAGTGTGGGCGACGTCCGCGAGGGCCGTCTTTGGGTGGGCCCGCAGATGGTCGGCCAGGGCCGAGGTGGCGGCGTCGAGCGCCTCGGGCGTCCGGGCCGACAGCGGCAGAACGTGCCAGCGCTCCTCGTCGGCGTCCGGGGCGCGCTCCGGGAGCGCCGGTGCGGCTTCGAGGACGACGTGGGCGTTCGTGCCGCCGAACCCGAACGAGCTGACGCCCGCCCGTGCCTGATGCCCCGTCGCGGGCCATGGCGTCTCCCGCGCGCACACCTGGAACGGCCCCTTGTCCAGGCCGGTCTCCGGGTGGGCGGCGGTGAAGTGCAGCGTCGGCGGGATCACCCGGTGTTCGAGGGCCAGCACCGTCTTGATCAGGCCGGCCACACCGGCGGCGGCGTCCAGATGACCGATGTTGGACTTCACCGCGCCCAGCAGGCAGGGCTCGGCCCCGGCCCGGTCGCCGAACGCCTCGGCCAGGGCCCGCACCTCGATCGGGTCGCCGAGCGGTGTGCCGGTGCCGTGCGCCTCGACGTAGTCCACGGTGGCCGGGTCGACGCCGGCGACCTCGAGGGCCTCGGCGACGACGGCCGTCTGGCCGGCGGCGGACGGCGCGGTGATGCCCATCTTGTCGGCGCCGTCGTTGTTCACGGCCGAGCCGCGGATCACCGCGTGAATGTGGTCGCCGTCGGCGAGCGCGTCCTCCAGGCGCTTGAGGACGACCACGCCGGCGCCGTCGCCCGGCACGGTGCCGTCGGCACGCGCGTCGAACGGGCGGCAGTGTCCGTCCCTCGACAGGATGCCGCCCTCCTCCCAGCGGTAGCCGGAGGGCTCCAGGAAGCGGACCGCGGCGCCGCCGGCCAGGGCCAGGTCGGACTCCTGGGTCAGCAGGCTCTGGCAGGCGAGGTGGACGGCCACGAGCGAGGAGGAGCAGGCGCTCTGCACGGTGATGCCCGGACCGGTGAGGCCGAGTTTGTACGCCACCCTGAGCGCCAGCATGTCGGTGTCGTTGCCGACGGCCACCTGGAGCGGCTGCCCGGCGGTGCCCGCGCCACGCCGGACGGCACGCTCGTAGCGGTAGCCGGTGTTGGCGGCGCCCGCGAAGACGGCGGCCCGCGGCGGCATGCGGCCCGGCACGTATCCGGAGGACTCCAGGGCCTGCCAGGCGCATTCGAGGAACAGCCGGTGCTGCGGGTCGGTCACCTCGGCCTCGGCCGGGGTGAGGCCGAAGAACTCCGCGTCGAACTCGCCCGGTCCGGTGAGCGCTCCGGCGACCGCGACGAACGCGGGATCGCTGCCGGCCTCGACGCCGGCGTCCGCCAGCTCCTCGGCGGTGAAGCGCGTGAGGCCCTCCCGGCCGGAGACCAGCAGGTCCCAGAACTCGTCCAGGTCGCGCGCGCCGGGCAGGCGGCAGCTCATTCCGACGACCGCGACCGCGCCCTCGGTCTCCGGCAGTTGCGTGTTGTCCGTCATCGGACTCCCCCAGTCACTTCGTGCATGTCACGCTCCGCGGCCTTCGCGGCGATCACCGCACCCAGGCCGCGCAACGTCGTCTCCTCGAACATCAACCGCAACGGCACCTTGATGCCGAGGCGTTCGCGCAGCTCGGCCACCACCTGGGTGGCGAGCATCGAGTGGCCGCCGAGCAGGAAGAAGTCGTCGGCCGGTCGGACCGTCTCGACTTCCAGCACGGCGGCCCAGATCTCCGCCAGGACCCGCTCGGTCTCGGTGGCCGGTTCCTGGTCCGGTTCCGCCTCGGCGGTGCCCGTTCCGTCCGGCACCGCCGGGTCCGGCAGCGCGGCCCGGTCGACCTTGCCGTTGGCGGTCAGCGGCAGTCCGGCTAGCGCGGTGAAGGTGCTGGGCACCATGTACGCGGGCAGCTGCGCGCCGAGGTGCTCGCGCAGCTGTGCCGTACCGGCCTCGGTGCCGGCGACGACGTAGTACGCGGCCAGCCGCAGCCCGCCCGAGGCGTCGGGGTGGGCGACGACCGCGGCGTCCTTGACCGCCGGATGGGCGAGCAGGGCCGCCTCCACCTCGGCCGGCTCCACCCGGTGGCCGCGGATCTTCACCTGGCGGTCCTCGCGCCCCAGCAACTCCAGCACGCCGTCCGGGTGGTAGCGCCCGAGGTCGCCGGTGCGGTACAGGCGCTCACCGGTGTCGGGGTGCTGGATGAACCGGTGCGCGGTCTTCTCGGGGTCGCCGAGGTAGCCCATCGCCAGGCCGGCGCCGCCGATGTACAGCTCGCCCACGACACCGTCCGGGCGCGGCCTGAGGTGCTCGTCCAGGACGTGCCAGCTCTGGTTGTCGAGGGGGGTGCCGTACGGGATGCTCGGCCAGTGCGGTGCGACCTCCTCGATGGCGTACCAGATCGACCAGATCGCGGCCTCGGTGGCGCCGCCCAGGCTGATCAGCCGCAGGCCGGGGGCCAGGGCCCGGATCCGGTCGGGCAGCGACAGCGGGATCCAGTCACCGGACATCAGGGCCAGCCGCAGCGAGGCAGCGGCGGCGCCGGTGCCCTCGCTCTCCAAGTGATCGGTGAGCAGCCCGAGTTGGGCCGGGACGGAGTTCCACAGGGTGACGCCGTGGCGGGCCACGAGGTCGGCCCAGTGGGCCGGGTCGGTGCGGCGGGCGGGGTCCGGCAGCACCAGGACACCGCCGACGGCGAGCAGGCCGAAGATGTCGTACACCGACAGGTCGAAGCCGAGCGAGGCCAGGCCGAGCATGCGGTCGTCGGCGCCGACCTGGAACCGTTCGTTGAGGTCCTCGACGGTGTTGAGGGCGGCCCGGTGACTGATCATCACGCCCTTGGGCACACCGGTGGAGCCCGAGGTGTAGATCACGTACGCGAGGTCGTCCGGGTTCGCGGGGGACGCCTCGACCGCGGTCCCGCCGTCCTCCACGCCCTCGTCCACGCCGTCCAGACCGTCGACCGGGACCGCCGTGACCCCCTCGGGCCAGGCTTGCGCTCCGGCGGCGGCGTCCGGCACCAGGACGTGGCGCACCCCGGCGTCGGCGAGGATCCGGTCCCGCCGGGCCGTCGGCTGGGACGGGTCCAGCGGCAGATAGGCGGCGCCCGCCATGAGGATCCCCAGGACGGCGACGATCTGTGCCGCGCTCTTGTCCAGGGTGACCGCGACGATCCGTCCGGGGCCCTCCGGCCGGGCGCGCAAGTGCGCGGCGACGGCGGACGCCCGGGCGTGCAGCTCGGCGTAGGTGAGCGTGGCGTCGGCGGCGACGACGGCCGTGGCCCGAGGGGTGCGCCGGCACTGCGCGGCCACGCCCTCGTGCAGGAGTCCGTCGGGCAGCGGGCGCCGGGTGGCGTTGCGCCGTGCACGGCACTCGGCCTGGGCGGGCGGGAGCGGGATGCCGGCGGTGCTCTCCCATGCCGCCTCGCTGTCGGCGAGGGCGCGCACGCGCTGCTCGAAGGCGTCGAACATGGCGTCGGCCGTGGGGTCGGCGAAGGCCCCTTCACGGACGTGCCATGTCACGCGCAGCGCGCCCTCGGGTGTCTCCTCGGCAGCGCAGCCGATGAGCGGGTCGCCGTCGTCCGCGCGCCGCGCGGTCCCGAAGGCGTAGGCGACGGGGAGCTTTTCACCGGTGGCGTCCGTCCGGCGCGCCGTCGAGGCAAGCCGGGCGCGGAAGGGCGCGGTGGGGTCGGCGTCCGGCACGATCGCACCCCGCGGGGCGTCGTCCCGGCGTACGGCGAATCCGGTGGTCCGGCTCCAGGCGCCGATCACGTCGGTGAAGGCGGTGCACATCGCGTCCGGCCCGCTCCCGCCGAACCGGTCGGCCCGCTCCTTGACGGCGGTCCAGCGGCCGGGGTCCAGGGTCAGACGGCGGTCGCCGCTCCGGGCGGGTCCGGCGTCGGGTGTCCAGGCCCTGAAGACATCGGTGGTGGGCAGTTCCGGCAGCGGCGCTTCGGCTGTCACGAGGTCCTCCTGTCGGCGTCGTGGGGTTCCACGGCGGTCGGGTGGGCGGCGTCCCGCGATCCGTGGGTGTACGGCAGGACGGGCAGGCCTGGTTCGCCTGTGCAGGTGTCGAGGACGTGGATGTACCGGGCGAGCAGGGTGTTCGCCGTTTCCTCGGTGAACAGGTCGGTGGCGTACTGAAGGGTCAGGCGCAGGTCCTCGCCCCGGGCCTCGACGACGAGACCGAGATCGAACATGGCGGTCTCGCCGGTCCAGCCGATCTCACCCTCGGCCCGCAGTCCCGGCCCGAAGTCGGGGTCGGGCGCGGCCGTGACGTGGTTGAACATGACCTGGAAGAGCGGGGAGAGCTGCCGGTCCCGGCCGGTCACCAGCGCCTCGACCATCCGGTCGAGCGGCAGCTCCTCGTGGGCCAGGGCGCCCAGCACGGCCTGCCGCACACGGGCCAGCAGCGCCCGGAAGTCCGGGCGGTCGGCGAGCGAGGTGCGCACCGGCAACATGTTGATCAGACAGCCGACCAGGCGGTCCAGGCCGGGCCGGCCGCGGCCGGCGACCGGGGTGCCGACGGTGACCTCCGGGTCGCCCGCCCAGTCGGCCAGCAGCACCTGGAAGGCGGCGAGCAGCACCATGTACTCGGTGGCGCCCTCGTGGCGGCCGAGCGCCCGCACCCGCCGGGCGAGTTCGGAGTCGATCGAGGTGGTCGCGACCGCTCCGGCGAAGCTGCGCAGCGCCTTCCGTGGCCGGTCGGTCGGCAGTGCCGGCACCTGCGGATCGGTGCCGAGCACGCCCCGCCAGTAGTCGATCAGCTGCTCCAGGGGTTCGCCCTGGAGCCGGCCGCGCTGCCATTCGGCGTAGTCGGCGTAGGCGAGCGCGGGCTCGGGGAGTCCGTGCGGCTCGCCGGCCGCCGTCGCGGCGTACAGGCGGCCCAGCTCGTCGCAGACCAGGGGCAGGGACCAGCCGTCGATGGCGATGTGGTGCAGCACCAGGGAGAGCCGGTGCTCGTCCGGGGCGAGCCGGAGGAGCCGGGCGCGCAGCACGGGGCCGCTCGCCAGGTCGAAGGGTTCGACCGCGTCCTGCCGTACGAGGCGTGCGGCTTCGGCGTGCGCGTCGGGCCGGCCGGTGAGGTCGGTGCAGGGCAGCGCCACCGCGCCGGCCGGGGCGATGTGCTGGCGGGGCCGGCCGCGGGTGGCCGGGTAGGAGGTGCGCAGCACCTCGTGGCGCTGCACGAGGAGGCCCAGGGCCCGTTCCAGCGCCGCCCGGTCCAGGTCGCCGTGCAGGCTCAGGACCAGGGGGACGTTGTAGAGCGAGCTGTCCGGCTCCAACTGGTCCATGAACCACAGGCGTTGCTGGGCGAACGACAGCGGCACCGGATCGTCGGAGCCGGGCTCGCGGCGGCGCGGCACCGGTCCGGCGTCCTCGGCCGGCGCGGTGACCTGCGCGGCGAGGGCCCGCGGGTTCGGGCCGGTCATCAGGGCGCGGATCGACAGGGAGGTTCCCAACGCCTCGTTGACGCGCGCGAGCAGCGGGATGGTGAGCAGTGAGTGACCGCCGAGTTCGAAGAAGTCGTCGTCGACGGCGACGTGTTCGAGGCCGAGTACCTGCGCCCAGATGCCGGTGAGGATGTCCTCGACCGGTGTGCGCGGGGCGGGACCGGATCCCTCCGGCAGTCCGCGATGCCCCTCGGGGACCCGCAGCGCACGCCGGTCGACCTTGCCGTTCGGCGTGATCGGGAGGGTGTCCAGCAGGACGTAGACCGAAGGCACCAGGTAGTCGGGCAGGCTGCGGTGCAGCCAGGCGCGCAGCTCCTCGGCGCTCACCTCGGCGGTCACCGCGGCGCCGGTCGCCGCGGCGGTCTCGATGAACGCGGCCAGCCGCTTGCCGGCGCCGCGCGGTGCGTCGACGACGACGGCGGCGCGGGAGACGGCGGGGTGGGTGCCGAGGGCGGCCTCGATCTCGCCGGGCTCGATCCGGAAGCCGCGGATCTTCACCTGACCGTCGCTGCGGCCGAGGAACTCGATCGCCCCGTCCGCCCGGTGGCGGACGGTGTCACCGGTCCGGTAGAGCCGTTCCCCGGGCCGCTCGGCGAAGGGGTCCGGGACGAACCGCTCGGCGGTCAGGTCGGGGCGGCCGAGATACCCGGCGGCGAGGCCGGGGCCGCCGAGGTACAGCTCGCCGGGCATGCCGACCGGCACCGGCCGCATCCGGGCGTCCAGGACGTAGGCCCGGGTGTTGGCGATCGGACGGCCGATCGGCACGGTCACCGCGTCCTCCGGCACCTCCAGGACCCGGTGCCAGGTGGCGAACGTGGTGGTCTCGGTGGGGCCGTAGACGTGCAGCAGCCGCTGCGGAGCGCCGTGCTCCAGGATGCGGCGCACCGCGCCCGGGTCCACCGCCTCGCCGCCGAAGAGCAGCTCGCGCAGTGTGTGGAACGCGTCGGGACGCCGGTGCGCGACGGCGTTGACGGCGGCCGTGGTCAGGAACAGCGAGGCGATGCCCTGCTCCACGAGGGCCGCGGCCAGCTTGTCGGGGTCCAGGACGACGTCGCGGGGCAGCATCACGACGCATCCGCCGTTGGCCAGCGCGCCCCAGACCTCGAAGGTGGTGGCGTCGAAGGAGGCGTTGGCCGCCTGGGCCACCCGGTCGCCGGCCTGGATGCGGACGTAGTCGCTCTCCCGCACCAGGCGCACGATCGCGCGATGGTCGACGACGACGCCCTTGGGCCGCCCCGTCGAGCCGGAGGTGTAGATGACGTACGCGGCGCTGCGCGGGCAGGCGAACGCCTGCGGCCGCGTGGCGGAATCGGCCGAATCGGCGGATTCGGCGGCGAGGCCGTCCTGGTCGCCGTCGAGGCACAGCCGCACCCGGCCCTCGCCGGGCAGTTCGGCGGCCGTCCCGCCGCGGGTGACGATGACCCGCAGCCCGGCGTCGTCGGCCATCAGGGCCAGCCGCTCGGCGGGGTACTCGGGGTCGAGCGGCACATACGCCGCCCCCGCCTTGAGGATCGCGAGCATCGCGACGACCAGCCCGGGCGAGCGGTCCAGGCAGACCCCGACCCGGTCGCCGGGGCGTACGCCCTCGCGCCGCAGCCGGTGGGCCAGGCGGTTCGCCCGCTGCTCCAGCTCGCGGTAGGTGAGCGTGCTGTTCCCGGCGATCACGGCCGGGAGGTCGCCGGAGGCGTCGGCGTGCTGCTCGAACAGCCGGTGCACGGGCGCCTCGGGAAGGGCGGCGCCGGTCCGGTTCCAGTCGTGCAGGATGCGCTCGCGCTGGTCGGCGTCGAGCAGCCGGAGTTCGGTGAGCCGGGTTCCGGGCTCCCGCGTCACCTGCCGCAGCAGCAGCGTCAACTGCTCGGCGAACCGGGCGGCGTCGGCCCGGTCGAGCACGTCGCCGTTGTACTCGAGGGTGCCGTCGAGGCCGTCGCCGCGGTCCTCCACGATCAGCGTGAGGTCGACCTTGGCGGCACCGGGGTCGGCGGGCCTGGGCTGGAGCCGGTGCTGTTCGAGGCGTACGGCGCGCAGGGGGACGTCGTTGTACTGGACCAGGAACTGCACGACCGGCATCCGGGCCGTGTCCCGCTCCGGCCGCAGCTCCTCGACCAGCCGCTCGAACGGCAGGTCCTGGTGTTCGACGGCACCGAGCACGGCGTCGCGGACCCGGGCGAGGATCTCGTCGAACCCGGGGTCGCCGTCCAGGTCCACCCGCAGCGGCAGGGTGTTGACGAAGAACCCGAGCAGCGGCTCCAGTTCGGGCCGGTTGCGCATGGCGGCCGGTGCGCCGACGACGATGTCTTGCTCGCCGGTGTGCCGGCTGAGCAGCGCGGTGAACGCGGCCAGCAGGATCATGTGCGGTGTGACCCCTTGGCGACGGCCGAGGTCGGCGAGCCGCTCCTTCAGGTCGGGGTCCCAGGTGAACGGGTGCAGTCCGCCGCGGAAGGACTGCTGGGCGGGCCGGACCCGGGCGCTGGGCAGTTCCAGGACCGTGGGCGCCCCGGCGAGGCGCTCCCGCCAGTAGTCCAGATCGACGTCCCAGGCGCCGCTGTCCTGCTGGGCTCGCTGCCAGCGGGCGTAGTCGCGGTGGCCGACCGGCAGTTCGGGCAGCCGCACCGGGGTCCCGTCGCTCTCGGCGGCGTAGAGCTGTTCCAGCTCGGCGAAGAAGACGTCGAGCGACCAGCCGTCGGTGATGATGTGATGCATCGTCAGGACGAGTGCCTGCGGCCCTGCCGCGACCCGGATCAGCCGTGCGCGCAGCAGCGGCCCGGCGGCGAGGTCGAACGGGAGGGCCGCCTCGCGGCGGATCCTCGCGTCGAGGGCGGCGAGCGCCGCCGCCCCGGTCCGATCGCCGTCCGGTACGGCGTCCCCGGCCGATACGGCGGCGGTGTCCGGTACGGCGCCCTTGTCCGGTGCGGCGTCCGCGACCGGTGCGGTGTCCGCGACCGGTACGACGTCCTCGATCGGTACGACGTCCTCGACGGGGAGGTCGATCGGCCAGGGCGCGCCGACCGTCTGCCGTACCGCTCCCCCGGTTTCGGTGAACGAGGTGCGCAGGGCCTCGTGCCGTGCGATGAGCCGGTCCAGGGCGCGCCGCAGCGCCGCCGTGTCGAGGTCGGCGTGCCAGGGCAGGGTGACCGCGACGTTGTACGCCGGGGATCCCGGCATCAGGCGGTCCAGGTACCACAGCCGTTCCTGCGCGAAGGACAGCGGCGCCGGGCCGTCCCCCTCGTCGCCCCCGCCGGTCAACGGCGTTTCGGTGGCGCGGGGTTCGGTGAGTGCGGCGCGCACCTGTGCGGCGAGCGCGGCCAGGTCACGGCTGCCGAGGACCGCTGCCGGTGTCACGGGGGCGTCGAGTGTCCGGCGGATGCGCGAGGCCAGTCGTACGGCCTTGAGCGAATGGCCGCCCAGGGCCACGAAGCCGTCCTCCCGGAACACCTCGGTGACCCCGAGGCTCTCGCGCCACAGTGCGGCGAGCGCGCTCTCCAGCTCGTCGGCGGGTGCGGTGCCCTGGCCGGCGCGGTCCCGTGGCGCGCCGGCCATGCGGATCAGGGCGGCGCGGTCCAGTTTGCCGTTCGGCGTGACCGGCAGTCGGTCCAGCTCGGTGAGGACGGCCGGCACCATGTAGTCGGGGAGCGCCCGGGCCACGCGGGCCCTGAGCTCCTCGGTGTCGAGGGTCTGGCGTGCCTTGTCGCCGGCGACGGCGTAGGCGGCGAGGAACCGATCGCCGGCCCCGTCGGTCCCCACGCACACGACGGCCTCGGCGATCTCCGGCTGAGCCCGCAACAGCGCCTCGATCTCGCCCAGTTCGACGCGCAGTCCGCGGATCTTGGTCTGGAAGTCGATCCGCCCGAGCAGTTCGATGCGGCCGTCGGGCCGGAACCGGGCCAGGTCGCCGGTGCGGTAGACGCGTTCGCCGTGCACCGGGCCGTAGGAGAAGTCGGTGAACTTCTCCGCGGTCAGTTCCGGGCGGCCCAGATACCCCTCGGCGAGTCCGATCCCGGCCAGGTGCAGTTCGCCGGGGACACCGATCGGGACGGGGCGCCGGCGGGCGTCCAGGATGTAGGTGCGCTGGTTGGCCATGGGGCGGCCGTAGGGGACGCTGCTCCAGTCCGGCAGCGGCGATCCGGCTTCGGTGAGGGTGGAGTGGATGGAGGATTCGGTGGCGCCGCCCATCACGATGACGCGAATGCCGGGGGCGAAGGCGCGCAGCCGGTCCGGCAGGGTCGGTGTCACCCAGTCGCCGCCCAGCATGGCGAGGCGCAGGCCGGTGCGTTCGCTGCCGAGTCCTTGCAGGTGTGCGACGTAGAGCTCGGCGAGCGCGGGCGCGGAGTTCCAGACGCTGACCTGGTGGCGCTGGATCAGTTCGTGCCAGTGCGCCGGGTCCTTGGCGCGGCCGGGGTCCGTGATGACGACGGCGCCACCGGCCAGGGTGATGCCGAGGAATTCGTACACCGACATGTCGAAGCTGGTCGAGGACAGCGCCAGGACCTTGTCGCCGGGGCCCACGCCGAAGCGGGTGTTGAGGTCCAGCAGGTTGTTGAGTACGCCGCGGTGGCGGAGCGCGATGCCCTTGGGGCGTCCGGTGGAGCCGGAGGTGTAGATGATGTAGCACAGGTCGTCGGGTCCGGCCGTGGGCTTCGGGCGGTCCGCCGGCTGGGCGGCGAGCCGGTCCGCGTCGTCGTCCAGGAGGACGACCGGGATGCCGGGCTCGGGCAGCCGTCCGAGCAGGTGGGACTGGGTGACAAGGACCTGGCAGTCGGAGTCGCGCTGCATGAACGCGAGCCGCTCGGCCGGGTAGTCCGCGTCCAGCGGCACATACGCGCCGCCCGCCTTGAGCACGCCGAGTACGGCCGTGAGCAGCTCCGGGCCGCGTTCCACGCACAGGGCGACCCGGCTGCGGACGTCGACGCCGAGGCCGCGCAGGTGGTGGGCCAGCCGGTTGGCCGCGGCGTCGATGTCGCGGGCACTGGTGGCCTTGCCGTGCTGGATGACGGCGGGCGCGTCCGGGTCGGCGGCGGCACGGGCGGCGAAGCGTTCGTGCAGGCAGCCCGCGTGGTCGAGAGGTGTCTCGGTGGCGTTCCAGTCGACCAGGACACGCTGCTGCTCGGCGTCGGTGAGGACGGGCAGGGAGGCGACCGGATGCCCGTACGGGTCACAGGCGGCGGCCTCGCTCAGGGCGTGGATGTGCGTCAGGTAGCGGTCGACGGTGTCGGCGTCGAAGACCTCGGCGTCGTACGTGGCCTCGATGACGGCGGCGGCGCCGTCCGTGCCGACGGTGAGGAACAGTTCGGCGTCCGTGGCGGTGTCCTTTGCGTGCCCGAGGACGACGCCGATCCGGCGGTCCGCGTCGGCGGGCCGCGCGGGTGTGTCCTGTACGGCGGTCAGCAGCTGGGCGAAGGTCGGTTCCTCGGCGTCGGCGAGGGCGAGGACGTTGCCGTCGCCGGTGCCGATGGCGGCTGCGGCCTCCCCGGTGTAGCGCGGCTGCACGGCGAGGCAGGCGGCGATCAGGACATGGCGGAGATCGGTGGCGTGGGCCTCGGCGAGGGCCGTCAGGGAGTGGACCAGGGTGTCGTCCAGCCGGAGCGAGGTCCCGGTACGGCGCACGGGGTGGTCGGGCGCGGGTGTGCGGTAGGTGGGCAGTCCGGCCGTGACGTTCACGGCGTGGTCTGCGGGTAGCCCGGTATCGGGAAACATCGACACAGGTCAGCCACTTCGTCGAGGACGCCCTTGCGGACGTCGGGGTCAAGGCGGTACTCGGTGTCGGACACCGGCTCGACGGCGTCCAGGACGCGCACGACGAGCTCGGCGCAGGTCGTCATGTCGGCCGGCTCCATGCCGCGCTGCGCGAGGATGTTGGTGCCCAGGCGCAGTCCGCCGGCCACCAGCGGCGGCCGGGTGTCACCGGGGATCCGGTTGCGGTTGGCGAGGATTCCGCAGTCGCTGAGTGCCAGCTCGGCGATGGCACCGGTCAGACCGCGGCGGCTCACGTCGAGCAGGACCATGTGGTTGTCGGTGCCGCCGGTGAGTACGGGCCAGTCGCGTGCGATGAGGGCGTCGGCCAGCGCGGTGGCGTCGGCCGCGATGCGGTGGGCCGTCGCCTTGAACCCGGGTGTGGCCACCACGTCCAGCGCGCGTGCCTTGGCGGCGATCGCCGCGGCGTTCGGTGTGCCCTGGGTCAGCGGGAAGACCGCGCGGTCGATCAGCGTCGACAGCGGTGTCCGGCCGTCCGGGCCGAGGGTGGCGTGCTCGGCTCCCATGAGGATCAGACCGCCGCGTGGCCCGCCGAGCTGCTTGTAGGTGCTGGTCGTCGTGACATGGGCGATGTCCACCGGGCTGGGCAGGACCCCGGCGGCCACCAGGCCGGCGATGTGCGAGATGTCCGCGAGCAGATACGCGCCCACCTCGTCGGCGATGTCACGGAAGCGCTGGTAGTCGATGCGCCGCGGATGGGCGCTGGCGCCGGCGACGATGAGTCCCGGCCGGTGCGCGCGGGCGAGTTCGGCGGCCCGGTCGTAGTCGATCAGACCGGCGTCGTCGAGCCCGTAGGAGACGGAGTGGAAGGCCCGGCCGGTCACGGAGGCCGGTGCCCCGTGGGTGAGATGGCCGCCCGCGTCGAGGTGCAGGCCGAGCAGGGTGGCGCCGGGCGCGAGCAGGCCGAACTCGACGGCGAGGTTCGCCGCGGTGCACGAGTGCGGCTGGACGTTGGCGTACCGGGCGCCGAAGGCTGCCTGTGCCCGGGAGACGGCGAGCCGCTCGATGGCGTCGAACCACTCCGCGCCCGGGTGGTAGCGGCGCCCCGGGTAGCCCTCCGCGGTGACGTTGGACAGGACCGTGCCGGCGGCTGCCAGGACGGACGGCGGCGCGACGCTGGCGTGCGCGACCATCGCCAGCACGCCGGTCTCGTAGTCCAGTTCCTGGTCCAGCAGGGTGGCGAGCTCGGGGTCCTGATCGGGCAGCTCTCGTGCTCCGGCCAGCTGGATGTCGTACGTCTGCGACATGGATCAACCCGCCGCTCGGAATCGGCGGCGGGGACCGGGAACGCAGTTCCTGCCAGGGGAAATCAATACGGACGACGCAACATCGAATGAAAGGCATGCCAACGAAAGATCTGTCACTGTGCCCCCGTTAATTCCGCGCGCGAAGCCTGGTGTCAGCAGGCGTTTCGACAGCACGGTGTGCTTTTCGCTGATGATGATGAAGATGAAGATTTCCGCACCGTCGGCGGAGCTGCCATGACAGGGCAGCGCGATACAGCCGGAGCCGTGGATGCTCTCCGAAGACGCGGCGCTTCACATCGCGCCGCTGCAACTCCTGCTGATAAAGGCCCCCGTGCCACGACCGCCAGCTCCTCGGCGGCGACCGATGAACCGATCCTTACAGAGCCGCCCCGAACCAGTCAACCGTTATCCATCCGCCTTCTGATCGTTTTGGATCGTCGTTGCACGGGGGTGATTTTGTTGCCAGAAAAACTGTGTACGGATTCAACCTCTCCGCTTTTTGCCGGTCCCGACAGCGGCCCCTCATGCGCGGCGGCGGGATGCGGAGTTCCGTCGGATTCGTCCTGGCAGAACTAGGCCGCGCCCCCGGGCCACGCGTCGATCGCCGCGTCCTCGGCGGCGTAGTCCGGGCGGTCGCCGGGGTGGTCCTCCACCGGCTGATCCAGCTCCCAGGCGGCGGTGCGGGCGATCGCTTCGGCCCGTGGCGTGGGCTCGCTGTAGCCGAGCTCCGTACGGATCCGGCCACTGTCGACGACGAGGTCCTGGCCGAACTCGATGCCCGTGACGAGGTGTTCGGGAAGCCGTTCGGTGGGCAGGTACCGCACCTTTCCGCCCCATCCCGCCGCGGCGCCGATCGCCAGGATCCACTCCTCCTCGGCCCAGGGCTCGGGCTCGCCCACGTTGTACGTACGCCCCGTGGCCCGCGGGTCCACCGTGGCCGACACGATCGCCGCCGCCACGTCCTCCACATAACCGCGGGTCACGCGCCAGTTCCGGAAGCCCTCGTCGAGGAGGACCACTTCCCGGCCGTCGCGCACGGGACGCAGGACCTCGCGTGCGCGGCGCTGGTAGTCGCCCGGTCCGTACACCATCGGCAGGCGGAGCACGGTGGCCGGCAGATCGTCGCACGCCTGGAAGACCTGCTCGGCCAGGAGCTTGTCGTAGGCGTCCGGTGATTCGGCGCGCTGCTCGCGCGGCATCGAGTCCTCGGTGAGCGGCACCGGCACCGGCCCGTCCTTCGCGGCGCCGGTCACCACGGCGAACCCCTGGTACACGTCGACGCTGCTGATCATCACGGCTCGTGCGGCCAGAGCCCGGAACACGTCGACCGTACGCCTCGCGTCCGCCTCGGACATGGCGCCCATGTCCAGCACGGTGTCCGGCTGGAAAGCAGCGAAGTCGGCTGCATGTTCGGACAATACGGCTCGGTCTCCGTGCAGATGACGCACATTCGCGGGCACGTCCGCGCAACCCGTCTCACCTCGGTGAAAAACAAGTAGTTCATGCCCGTCCGCGAGCAGTCCGCGCAACACCCATGGTCCGATGAATCGGGTTCCCCCGAGAACAGCGATTCTCATGGGGGTATGGTAGACGTCGCAATCCCGCACACCAGGGGAATACAAAAAAGGGGGAACTGACAGATGGAATCCGTCGCTTACCGCGTTGTTGTCAACGGCGAGGAGCAGTACTCGATCTGGCCGTCGGATCGCGAACTTGCGCCCGGTTGGTCCGCCACCGGAAAGACGGGGACCAAGGAGGAATGCCTCCGCGACATCAACGACGTATGGACGGACATGCGCCCGCTGTCGCTGCGCCAGCAGATGGAGCGATCGGCTGGATGAGCCGTCCGGAATCGCAATGAATCAGGACAGTGAGCTCCCGGCACAAGCGGAATTCCCTTGCGCATTTCCGCCGCCCAAGTGGCCGGGAGCTTCGCTGTCCGCCGGTCCGGACCCGGCCGTCCCGCCGACGGCATGACGGTGTGCCGCGGTACGCCCGGGCGTACCGCGGCACAGGGTCGGTGCGTCAGGTCCAGCAGGGCTGGGAGACGTCGCCGACCTCGTTGCCCTTGAGCAGGCCGCCCCAGATGTAGTTGCCGTCCGACAGCAGCACCCACTTGTCGTGGTAGATGCCGTTGGCGTTGACGAAGCCGCCCACGAGCCAGCACTCGGCGCTGAGACTCTGGTTCGGTGCGACGGTGTAGGCGATGCGGTAGCCCGTCGACGGCCCGATCCGCACATTGCCGTTGATCCAGGTGGTGACGTTCTGGGCCCGCAAGCTCACGGTCTCGGCGGCGGGCCGGTCGCCCGGCCGGGCCTGCGCGGCGGCGGCCGGAGCTGCCGCGCCGACCGCGACCACGACGGCCGCTGCCGCCGCGGTCAAGAGCCTGGTGGTCTTACGTGACGTGATGCGCTGCATCGTTGTCCCTTTCGTTCGTCGGGCGATCGGTCGGGCGGGTGATCGGTGTGCCGCGCTGCTGCCGGCGCTACGTCAGGGCGCTTCCGGCCCGCCACTGGTCCCAGGAGAGGTTCCAGTCGCCGTAGCCGTTTCCGGGCGCGACGGTCTCCTTGGAGCCGACGACCCGTATCACGTCGCCGGGGATGACCTGTTCGTAGAACCGGCGTGCCGTGCCGTCGGTGGCCAGCCCTATGCATCCGTGGGTGACGTTGCTCCGCCCCGCGTACTGATCCGCCTTGGGGTTCTGGTGCAGATAGGTGCCCGAGGCCGTCAGATGGACCGCGTAGTCGTAGTAGTCCTTGTAGGCATCGCCGTATCCGACCGTCCGGGAGTCCATCAGGACCCGGCGCTGCTTGTCGGAGACGACCATGGTGCCGTTCCAGGTGTCCATGCCCGGTGCCCCCGCGGTGATCGGGATGCGGCGCTCACCGGAGGCGGTGACGACCTTCATCTCGTGCCGGCGGACGTCGACCGTGGCGACCAGTGAGCGTCCGACAGCGACGCTGCGGGTGAGCCGCGAGCCGATGCTGACGGTGATGCGCGTGCCCGGCGCGTGGAACTCGCGGGGCCGGTAGTCGATCCGCTGCCCGTCCAGCAGATTGCGGTCCTTCACCCAACTCCACGCCCCCTCGGCCGCCGGTGCGGAGCGCACCTTCAAGGCCTCTTCGACACGGGCTCGTTCTGCCCGCGGGACCGGCCGGTCGAAGGTGACCGACAGTGGCATGCCCACCCCCACGACCTGTCCCTCGCGGACGTTGAGCCGCGCCCCCTTCAGCGCCTGCGGCTCCGCCTCGCGCCCCTGCTGCGGCGGCTGCCGGGTCGTGTCCCCCGGCTCGGCGCCCCCGGCCGGTGCCGTGGACGCGGTCCCCGGCTTCTCGTCCTGGTGCGCCCGGGTGTCCGTCCCGCCCGGTCCCGCACACGCCGTCACCACCCCCAGAACACAGGCAGTGATCACCGCCCAGACGTACGCGCTGCGGCCGGCCCAACCGCGTCCTGCCCCCCTGGTCACGTGCAACCCTCTCGTTGTGCTTCCATGTACGCCTTCTCTACGCACGGCGCGACAGCCGGGTTGCACAGGAATGCGAACTCTTTTCCGGGGGCCTCCGGACGGGGTTCCGGGCGAGGGCCACGGGGGGGGCGGAGCAGCGCATGACGGAGGAGGAGTTCGACCGCTTCTACGCCTCCGCCTTCCCACGGCTGGTCGGGCAGGTGTACGCCGTGACCGGGGATCTGGCGGAGGCACAGGACGTGGTCCAGGAGGCGTTCGTCCGCGCCTGGGACAAGCGGCGCGAGCTGCTGGCCGACGAGGCGCCGGAGGCGTGGGTACGTACGGTCGCGGTACGACTCGCGGTCAGCCGGTGGCGTCGGGCCCGCCGCTGGCTGGAACTGGTGCGCCACACCCCGCCCGACGAGCACGTCCCGGGACCGGGCCCCGAGCACACCGCGCTGGTGCAGGCACTGCGCCGGCTGCCGCAGGCGCAGCGCACCGCGATCGTTCTGCATCATTTGTGCGACCTGAGTGTGGAACAGGTAGCCTCCGAGACCGGCGCGGCCGTGGGGACGGTGAAGGCGAGGCTCTCACGCGGCAGGGCGGCGCTCGCCGCCCATCTCGACCCGGAGCGGGTCGGCCGGCGGAACGACAGCGGTGAGAAGGAGGGCGATCGTGTCCGATGACCTCACCGATCTGCTGCACGAGGTCGCCGACCGTCATCGCGTCGCGCCGCCGGTGCCGGGACCGGAGATCAGAAGGCTGGCCGAGCGCCGTCGACGACGCCGGCGTGCGGCCGGTGCGGCCGGGGCAGCCGCCGTCGCGCTGGCCCTCGCCGGTGGTCTGGCGGTGACGTTCGCCGACCGTGACGGCACGCGTCCCGCGCCGCCCGCCGTCACCGCGGAGCAGCCACGGCCGACGACGGCTGCGACGGTCGACCTCACGCGACGCGAACTCGTCCTGTCCGGACGCCGGTTGCCCGTCTCCGGCGGCACCGCGGAGCATCCCACCCCGACGGGCAGCATGACGGTGGCCGCCAAGTTCCCCGAACGGCGAATGTCCGGTGGGACCGTCGGGCTGGGCGACGAGTACGACATCGCCATGCGCTGGGTGGTCGAACTGCGCGCCGCCGACGGCACGACCACCTACCTCGTGGCCCTGTCCTACGACGAGGAGGCCCCCGGCCGGCGGGACGTCACACACGGCTGGATCGGGCTGCGGACGGCGGACGCGAAGTGGGCCTACCAGCAGCTGAAACCCGGTGACACCGTCCGCGTCGACATGCCGCCGGGCGGCCAGCCGTCGGCTGACCGCCCGTGACCTGGTGGTCTGGCGGAAGCTCGCCTAGAAGGCGCTGTTGTTGCAGCCCATCTTCGAGCCGAGGTGGGAGCTCTGGCTGCCCGAGTCGCCCTCGCCGTTGAGGGCGTTGCCCAGCGCGCCGTTGAGCAGGCCGACCACGCCGAGGATGCTGATGTTCAGGTCGTGGGACTTGCACTGGGTGCTCTGCTGGACTTGGTAGGCGTTGCCCTGCGGGCCGCCGTCGGCGTGAGCGGTGCCGGCGGTCAGCACTCCGACGGTGCCGAGGGCGGCGACCACGACGGCGGCCTTGCGAAGCTTGTGCATGTCATCTCCGGTGGGATGGGGTGAACACGACTCCCAAGGAGCCGATTCCTTGCAATTAAGGAGTATTAGGTACGGAATGTCCAAATAGCCCTACGGCACGCCCGGTTGTCGCACTTACGGATGCGGCGGAGCAGCAGCGGCCGTTCGGTGTGCAGGGCGGGCCGGTGACCAGCCGGAACCGGCCCGGAACCAGCGGCGGCCGTGTGTGGCGGTACG
Organism: Streptomyces sp. M41; assembly: GCF_043673425.1. NCBI lineage: Bacteria > Bacillati > Actinomycetota > Actinomycetes > Kitasatosporales > Streptomycetaceae > Streptomyces > Streptomyces sp. M41. Next base: position 230,344 of record NZ_JBIMKE010000007.1, read on the forward strand.
AGTCTCGAACCGACGTACGGTTTGAGACCGCCGATGTCCACCTCACCTTCCTGGAGGTGGCCTCCACTTCCACCTCCGCACCGCGGCCGGCGCACCCGGCGCGTCCTCGCAAGGCTCGGTGCGACCGGTCGGCGCGAGTGCCGTCCCCGGGTGTGGTGAAGTGGGGATCATGACGACGAGTGACGCGATCGTGGTGCCGGAGCTGTACTCCGGCTACCCAGGCGTGGCCTTCGGCGGCTACGTCGCGGGGGTGCTGGCGGAGCGGTCCGGGGCGCGGACGGTACGGGTGGACTTCCGTGGGCCGGTGCCCGTGGAGGTACCGGTGCGGATCGCCGAAGCCGCGGACGCAAGCGCCGAGTTGGGCGAGTCCGAGCGGCCCCTCGCCACGGCGCGCCCGGCCGAGTCCGTGCTCGACGCGCCGGCTCCGCCCGCCTGGGAAGAGGCAGTGGCGGCGGCCGAGAGGTTCCGCGCGGCGCCGCCGTCGGGTGTGGTCGACTGCTTCGGCTGCGGGCTGCGCGCCCCCGACCGCGGTCTGCGGGTGTACGGCACCCCGGTGCCCGATCGCGGCATGGTCGCGTCAGCCTGGACCCCGTCCCCCGTCTTCGCCGACCCGGACGGCCTCCTTCCGGCCCGGCTGGTCTGGGGCGCCCTGGACTGCCCGGGGCACTGGGCGGGCCGCTTCCTCGGAACCCAGCGCCCGGGTGCGGTCACCGCCTCTCTGACAGGCACGATCCTGCGGCCGGTCGTCACGGGCGAGCCGTACATCTCCTATGCGTGGCTGCTGTCGGAATCCGGCCGCAAGCACGTCATGGGCGTGGCGCTGGCCACGGCCGGGGGCGAACTGTCCGCCGTAGCGGAAGCGTTGTGGATCGACCCCAGACCGGCTGCGAGTTGACCGCGGCGGCGGCAGCCGGAGCGGTCAAGGACCCCTGCGCACAAGCCGCTTCTCGGATACGATCACGGCGGCCGTCGTCGTCGCGACCGGAGAGGAAGCCATGTGGCGCAGGCTGGTCGGCACGGTGGCCGGTCTGCTCGTACTGTTCGTCGGCAGTCTGGCCTTCAACGCCGCCTCCGGGCAGAGCCGCTGGCCCGGCCCCCTCGACTTCGTACGCGTCCACCCCTGGGTGGTGCTCCTCCTCCTGGTTCCGCTCGCGCTGATCGAACTGCGCCGGCAGTCAGGCGGTGAGCGCACCCCGCGCACGACGCCCCCGCCCGCGACCTACCGGCTGCCGCCGCGCAACCCCCACTTCACGGGCCGCGAGGCGGCGCTGCGGGAGCTGCGCCGGAGCCTCACCTCGGCGGGCGATGCCGCGACGCAGGTCGTGCACGGACTGGGTGGCGTGGGCAAGACACAGCTCGCCGTCGAGTACGCGTACCGTCACCTGTCGACGTACCGGTTCGTCGCCTACGTCGACGCGGAGGGCCCCGAACTGGTGGCAGCGCAGTTCACGGTGCTGGCACGGGAGCTGGGGCTGGTGGACACGGGCGCGGAGCAGGCGATCGCAGGGGTGTACGCCACGTTGCGGGACCGCAGGCCCTGGCTGCTCATCTTCGACAACGCGGAGAAGCCGGGCAGTCTCGTGCACGCGTTGCCCTCGGGCGACCGGACCAGGAACGGCCACGTCATCGTCACCACCAGGGTGAGCGGCTGGTCGAGCAGGGCCGATGTGCTGGACCTCCAGGTGTTCAGCAGACAGGAGTCGGTGGACCTGCTGGTCCGCCGGGTGCCCGGCACAGGCGCGGTGACGGCGGACCGTGTCGCGGAGCAACTCGGTGATCTGCCACTGGCGTTGGAGCAGGCCGCCGGCTACATGACCTACAACCAGACGGAGCCGGACGCCTACCTGGAGCTGCTGACCTCGCGGCTGGAGGACATGATCGCGCGGGGCGAACTCGCCGACCGGCCCGCGGTGGTCGTCTCGACTCTCTGGCAGCTCAGTGTGCGCAAGCTACGGACAGAACAGCCGCAGGCGGTGCAGCTGCTGGAGCTGTGCGCCCTGCTGGCGCCGGAGCCGATCCCGCTGACACTGTTCACCGACGGTCCGCACCCGCCGCTCCCCGCGGCGGCCGACCCCCTGTCGTGGGACACGACGGTCGGCGCCCTGGCCGGTCTTGGCCTCGCAAGGCGCGAGAACTCCGCTCTGCTGCTGCACCGGCTGGTCCAGGCGGCGATCAGAGCCACGATGCCTGACGACCGCATCGCCACGGCCCGGGTCCAGCTGTGCGGTGCGCTGCTGGCGGCCGTCCCGCACGACATCCACGGCGACCCGGCCGCACGGCCGCGCTGGCACGGGCTGCTCCCGCATGTGCTGGCCGTGACCAAGGCCGACCCGCCGCCGCAGTGCGCGGCCCAGGCAGGTCAACTCCTGCGACTGGCCGCTGAGTTCCTGCTGTCGATCGGCGACCGCGCAATGGCGCTGCCGCTGTGCGAGCGCGCCCTCGCACTCCACGAGTCCCTCGACGGCCAGGAGGCGCAGATCGGCTTCGACCTGATCACCATGGCGCAGATCCACCGCGACCTCGGCGCACCGGGAACGGCACGCCCCTGGCCGAGCGTGCCCTCCACCTTCACGAGTCCTCGCTGCCGGCCGAGAGCCCCGTCATCGCGACCGACCTGGCGACGCTGGCCAGGACCCTGTGTCTCCTCGGGGAGCACGGGGCGGCGCTGCCGCTCGCTGAGCGGGCGCTGCGGATCGACGAGGCCGCGTACGGGCCGGACGACCCCTATGTGAGTTTCGACCTGGTCGCGCTGGCGACCGTGCACGCGGACCTCGGTGACTACGCCACAGCGGTACCGCTGATCGCGAGAGCGCTGCGCATCCGCGAGGCCCACTACCCGCCGGACCACCTCTACATCGGCTACGCCCTGCTGTTCAAAGCCCAGGCTCTGCACGCCCTGAACGACCCGTCCGCAGGCGAACCGGCTCGCCGCGGCGCGGACATCCTGCACCGCCAGCTCGGCAGGACCCACCCCAAGACCGAAGACGCCTTCGCCCTGGCGGACCGCCTGCGAGGCTGACCGGCTCCCCGCCCGCACATCGTCCGCGCGGCGGCCCCGTCACTGCCGCCCGCACGTCGTCCGCGCGGCGGCCCGGTCAGCGGTGCCCGGGAAACCGCAGGGCGTTCGCCCAGAGCCGGGTGACCGTGGCCACGAGCTCCTCGAAGTCCACCGGCGTGCCTTCATCCTGCCCTTCGCTGAGCACGAAGGCGTTGTACGCCATAACACTGACCATCCCCGACAGCGCACGGGACGCCAGCATCGGATCGACCTCCCGGTCCGCGACACCTCGCGCCTGGAGGTCGGCGATGCCTCGGGCGTTGCGGCGGATGAACGCATCCCCGCGCCGCCTTCGGAACTCGCGGAATTCCGGCTCCACCTGCGCGACCTGCTCGAGCAGCGCCATGAGCTTCGCGTTGCGCTCGTACGCCGCGAGATAGGCGCGATTGCTCGCCTCGAGCACCGCGTAGGGGTCGTCGGCATCCTGCACCCGGGCCATCCCGGGGTGCATCATGTCCTCCTGCGCCTCCAGAAGGACGGCGGCGAGCACCTCTTCCTTGTTGGTGAAGTAGGTGTAGAAGGATCCCGCCGCGCACCGAGCCTCTTTGGTGATGTCGGTCAGGCGGGTGTCGAGGTAGCCGTCACGCTCGAACACCTTCCGCGCGGCCTTCACCAGAGCGGCCCGCGTCCGCGCCCCGCGCTGCGTCGAGGGCGGCTCGCGCAGCTGTGCGAAGGGCGCCACGGGCGGCGGCGACTCACTCTCGGTCTCCTCCGGCACAGTGGTGTCCATCCGCGCAACTGTAGGTGAATCCGACGCCATAGTCAGCGGTCAGATGGTGATACCGAAGCGTTCGGCGAGTTGGCGGCGGGTGTCGGCGGCACTGGTGTGCAGCACCCCCGCGATGCCGATCCGGGCCGCTCCGTCGAGATTCTGCTGAAGGTCGTCGATCATGACTGCCTCCTCCGGGTCGCGGCCGAGACGCTCGCACGCGATGGCGTAGATCCGGCGGGACGGCTTGCGGATCCCGACCTCGCCGGAGATCACGACGACATCGGCGACGGCGGCGAGGTCGACGCCGTCGTAGGTGCCGTTGCCGAACGAGTTGGACACCAGCGCCACCGGATGGCCGTGGGCTCGGACCTCCCCGAGCAGCGCGAGCATGTCCTCGTCGATCGACATGCCCGCCTGCATCCGGGCCGTCAGCCCCTCGGTCGCCACCTCGGCGCCGTGCGCGCGCAGACGTTCGGCGAATCCCCGCTCGAAGGTCTCCGCGTCGATTCGCCCGCACTCGTGGTCGGCCAGGAGGGCGCGTGAGGGCTGGTCCCGGGCGAGGAGACGCAGAGGCAGGCCCGGGTCGCCCCCGAGCGAGGCTCCGAATTCGGTGAAAGCCCTCAGCACACTGGAGGTGATGACCCCGCCGAAGTCCACCAGAAGAGCGGTGCGATCCTGGCCCATCAGGCGACCTCGAACAGCCCGGCGGCACCCATGCCGCCACCGACGCACATCGAGATCACCACATACCTGACCCCGCGGCGCTTGCCCTCGATGAGGGCATGCCCCACCAGACGGGCTCCGGTCATGCCGTACGGATGGCCGACCGAGATCGCGCCCCCGTCGACGTTGCACCGCTCCGGGTCGATGCGCAGTTCATCACGGCAGTACAGCGCCTGGGAGGCGAACGCCTCGTTGATCTCCCACAGGCCGATGTCGTCGACGGTGAGGTTGTGCTGCTTCAGCAGCTTCGGTATCGCCAGCACCGGGCCGATGCCCATCTCCTCCGGTGCGCAGCCCGCGACGGTCATGCCCCGGTAGATGCCCAGCGGCTCCAGTCCCCGGCGCTCGGCTTCCTTCGCCTCCATCAGCACCGACGCCGAAGCCCCGTCCGACAGCTGCGAGGAGTTGCCCGCCGTCACACTGGAGTGCGCGCTCACCTGGCCGTCGGGCAGCACGGGCGCCAGGCCGGCCAGGGCCTCGAGCGTCGTCGACGCACGGTTGCCCTCGTCCCGGGTCAGGGTGACCTCCTCCTCGCGCACCTCCCCGGACTGTTTGTCGAGCACCTTCTTGACGCCGGTCAGCGGGACGATCTCCCGGTCGAACCGGCCGGCTTCCTGGGCCGCCGCGGTGCGCTGCTGTGACACCAGGGCGAACTCGTCCTGTCGCTCCCGGCTCACACCGTGACGTTCGGCGACGATCTCCGCCGTCTGCAACATCGGCAGGTAGATGCTCGGCTTGTGCTCGACCAGCCAAGGGTCCGTCATCCGGTGGGTGTTCATGTGGTCGTTCTGCACCAGCGAGATCGACTCGACGCCGCCGCCCACCGCGATCTGCATACCGTCCGCGACGATCTGCTTGGCTGCCGTAGCCACGGCCATCAGGCCCGACGAGCACTGCCGGTCGACCGTCATTCCTGAGACGGCGTCGGGAAGCCCCGCGCGCAGGACGGCCTGGCGCGCGACGTTGAACCCGGCAGTCCCCTGCGGCACGGCGCACCCCAGCACGACATCCTCGACTTCCCCACCCTCCAGCCCGGCACGCAGTACGGCGTGCGAGAGCGCATGGGCGGCGAGCTCCTGGGCCTGGGTGTCGTTGAACGCGCCGCGATAGGCCTTCCCGATCGGCGTACGCGCCGTCGAAACGATGACTGCTTCCCTCATGTCGCCTCACTGCTTCCTGTCGGTCCGGTTCGTCCGGATACTTCGGGCCGTGACGGCGAACTCCGTCGCGCCGGATTGGGTGTCTGCGGGCAGGAGCCGTACCTCGACCGGGGCCCTGCGGGCGGCTGTCGACCACTTCCTTGACCGACCAACGCACATCGGACGCGGTCGCTGGACGACGAGAGGCTGACTCCCGGTCCGGTTATAATTGAATCCGACGTCAGATTCAAGCACGAACTCTTGACACTCCCGCCCCTCCCCCTGAAGGCTACCGACCAGTTGGTATGAAGGGGTGGGTAGTGACCGGAACCGAGCTGAACATCTCCACTCGTGCGGGCGTCTTCGACGCGATCGCGGCGGGCCCACCGCAGGGCCGGCCGGTGCTGCTGTTGCACGGCTTCCCACAGACGAAACTGGTGTGGCGGCGCCAGATCTCGGCACTGGCCGCGCACGGCTACCGGGTGGTGGCACCCGACCAACGCGGGTACTCCCCCGGCGTCCGGCCCCAGCGGCCCGAGGACTATCGCATGAGCCGGCTCGTGGACGACGTGGTCGCGATCACGGAGGACCTGGGCTGGGCGACGTTCGATCTGGTCGGCCACGACTGGGGAGGAGCGGTGGCCTGGTGGACCGCCCGCGCCCACCCGGGCCGCCTGCGCAGCCTTACGGCTGTCTCCACCCCGCATCCCGGCGCTCTGGCCACGACCCTGCGCACCGACCAGGACCAGCGCGAACGCTCGCAGTACATGCTCGACTGGCGCGAGACACCGGCGACCGAAGAGCGCATGCTCGCCGACGACGCCCGGATGCTGCGCTCCTTCTACGCCGACAAGGTCCCCGCGGAGAGCGCCGAGGCCTACGTACGCCACCTGTCCCGGCCAGGCGCTCTCACCGCCGCGTTGAACTGGTACCGCGCCGGCCGCCCCGACGGCGTGATCGGTGTCGTCGAGGTGCCCACGCTGTACGTCTGGAGCACACAGGACAGCGCGTTCGGCGCGGCGGCGGCGCAGGAGACCGGGCGGTGGGTGACCGGCCCATACCGTTTCGAGACCCTCCAGGGCATCAGCCACTGGATCCCCGAGGAGGCGCCCGACGAGCTGAGCCGCCTGCTGCTCGACCATCTGGGGGCGCACGGGAGCAGCAAGCAGTGATTGGCGATCGGTGATCGGTCATCGGTGACCGGTCATCGGTGATCGGTGAGACGCAGCGAACGCCCCCGTTGATCGACTGCCCGGAGAGGTGATCTATGAAGTCAGCTCGTGCGGCCTGGCGCGGACTTGAGCCCGTGCACGGCATGATCTACTTCGTCCCGGAGGCGAGGCGCCGGTACGCGGACCTCGGACTGAGCGGACACGCCGGGTACTTCGCCTCCCGCAGCGCCGCCTTCGGCCGAGCATCCGCCGAACTGGTCATCTCGACCTTCTACAACTTCAACCCCGAGGTCGTACGGCAGGCGCTCGACGGGGTCTGGGACACCGCGACGCCGCAGCAGGTGCTGGAGGCTCGGTACGCCGCGGCGGGCGAGGCCCTGCGGCGGGCGGGAATCCACGAGCCGTCCGACCGGGACGAGATCCTGGCACTGAGCCGCCGCGCCGCCGAGGCGGCCTGCGATAGTGCGCAAGGCCGTCCGCTGTTCGCCGCCCATGCCGCACTGCCGTGGCCTCAGGAGCCGCTGCTGCAACTGTGGCACGCCCAGACCCTGCTCAGGGAGTTCCGTGGTGACGGCCATGTGGCGTGCCTGCTGAGCGAGGGCGTCGGGGGCTTGGAGGCCCTGATTCTGCACGCCGCCACCGGTGACGTTCCCGCGGGCTTCCTCAAGGTGAGCCGCGCGTGGCCCGAGGACGAATGGGCCGCCGTCGCGGAACGTCTGCGGGAGCGAGGCCTCCTGGACGGCGACTCCCTCAGCTCCGAGGGCGCGGCCCTGCGCCGGCACATCGAGGACCGCACCGATCGCCTGGCGCTCCCCGCCTATTCCGTCCTCGGTGACACCGGCTGCGAGCGTCTCGCCGAACTCGCCCCCTCCTTCGGCCGCGCCGTCGTCGAGGCGGGCCTCCTGAAGTTCGGCTGAGCGCGGGCGCGGCTGCTTCGAAGGCTGCAGCCTTGCCAAGCCGCCGAGTTCGAAGCGCTGAGCCGCGGGTCACGCGAGCCAGCATGGTGGACCGCGTGCGTAATGACATCCATTTTCATGTATCGTTGTCGCGCTCACCCGTCGCACCCGGAGGTGTCCCCATGGCCGTACCCAAACGCAAGATGTCGCGCAGCAACACCCGGCACCGTCGCGCGCAATGGAAGGGCACGACGCCTCAGTTGGTGACGGTGACGGTGGACGGCGTGCCGTACCTCGTCCCCCAGCGGCTGGCGAAGGCGTACGAGCGCGGTCTGCTCCGCCCCGAAGGCTGACCCGCCGCATGACCTACGCCCCTTCGCTACGACTCCCCGTCACCGTCCTCTCGGGATTCCTCGGCGCCGGCAAGACCACCCTGCTCAATCATGTCCTCGGCAACCGTGAGGGCCTGCGCGTCGCCGTCATCGTCAACGACATGAGCGAGGTCAACATCGACGCCGCCCTGGTGCGCGGCGGCGAGGCAGCACTGTCCCGCACCGAGGAACGCCTGGTCGAGATGACCAACGGATGCATCTGCTGCACCCTGCGCGACGACCTGCTGGAGGAGGTGGACCGGCTGGCGCGCGAGGGGCGCTTCGACTACCTCCTCATCGAGTCCTCCGGCATCTCCGAGCCCATGCCGGTCGCCGCCACCTTCGCCTTCGCCCGCGACGACGGCGCCACCCTCGACGACCTGGCCCGGCTCGACACAATGGTCACAGTGGTGGACGCCGCGGGCTTCCTGCCCGAACTGGCCGGCGGGGACGAACTGGCCGAACGGGGCCTGGACCAGTACGAGGACGACGAACGCACGGTCAGCGACCTGCTGATGGATCAGGTCGAGTTCGCCGATGTGATCGTCCTCAACAAGCTGGACCTTGTCGACGCCGCGTCCGCCGAACGCCTACGGGCCACCCTCGCCCGGCTCAACCCGGCCGCCCGCGTCGTGCCGGCCGTGCGGGGCCGTGTACCCGTCGGCGAGGTCCTGGGCACCGCCCGCTTCGACCTGGAGCGGGCGCAGCAGGCCCCGGGCTGGGTCAGGGAACTCAACGGCGACCACGTTCCCGAGACGGAGGAGTACGGCATTTCCTCCACCGTCTTCCGCTCCCGGTCGCCGTTCCACCCTGGGCGGCTGTGGACGTTCGTGACAGAGGGACTCGACAGCGGCGCCTACGGGCAGGTCCTCAGATCCAAGGGCTTCTTCACCCTCGCGAGCCGCCCCCACGTGACGGGACTGTGGTCGCAGGCCGGCTCGGTGGCACGCTTCGAGCCCTCCTCGGCACGGGACACCGACAGCCCCTTCGCCGAGGAACTCGTGTTCATCGGCACCAACTTGCGCGCGGAGCCGCTGCTGGCAGCCCTGGCCGACTGCCTCATGCGGGAAGGCGAGCGACCGCCCGCTTCCGACCCCTTCCCCGCATGGGACACCTACGGCATCGACGAGGCCTGCGCACACGAGCACGATCCCCTAACCGCTGCGACGACGGGGCACTGAGACTCCGGGCCGGACGGTGGTCGCAGCCACGGCACCGTCCGGCCCGGTACGCGACGAGATCGTCGCCTCGACCGACTACAGCTCGGCGCGCTGCGGTGGCCTGAAGCGCCCGGTCGTCGATCTCCGGGCAGACCGTTCCCAGAGCTTTCCGCCGGCCCCCGACACAATTGGGGCCGGCTTCTTCGGCTCCCGGGAACAGCGCGACGTCTTGGACAAGTTCGAGCCTCGCAGCCACGGGTACCGCATCGATCCGGTGCTGGTGCCCGGCTGAACTCCCACTCCGCCATGAGCAGATGGTGCTCGCACACGCACCACGCGGCGGCTCCCACCTCCAACCTCCAACAGCCTCTGGCCGTGCCCCCGCCAAGTCACGGCCAAAGACTCCACCCGCCACGCGAGCGGCACGGCCACCAGGAGGACTTGGTGCCCCCGGGAGGGAAGCCGCGCCCCGCCGGACAACCCGAGGGGGCTGTCGCCGAGGCCGAACAGCGTTACCGAGACGGCGCCGAACGAGGTCCCCTCTGGCGCGCCGAGCAGGTTCGGGTCAGCCGGATGGCTCCCAGATCGGCGAGTGAAGCAGACGGGGCTCCGTCGGCAGCCCGCGGCGGGTGCGGTGCCGCCCGTGTGGGGGACCCCCGACAGGCGGCTGTCCCGGTCGAGAGAGACAGGACCCGGCTGTCGGAGGTAGTCATTCCAGTTTCACACCACTTCGCGGCGCGGACATGGCCCGGATCTTGCTCCGCCGCACCGAACCCGCCGACGTCAGCGCCGAGGTCGTGGTGGTCGGCGGCTGATGAGGCCTATGGGGGATCGAGTTGCATCGCTTTCGTGGGAGTCGTTCGTGTGGCGGTGGCGGCCAGGTAGGTGATGCGGAGGGTGCCGGTGGTGTGTTCGCGGTCGACGAGGACGTTGACGCCGTAGACCGACTTGATCAGGTCCGGGGTCAGCACGGCCTCCGGAGGGCCCGCCGCCGCGACCTGTCCGTGGTCGAGGACGACGATGTGGTCGCAGTACCGGGCGGCGAGGTTGAGGTCGTGCAGGGCGACGACGCAGGTGACGTCCAGTGATGTCAGCAGGTCGAGGAGTTCGAGTTGATGGCGTATGTCGAGGTGGTTGGTGGGTTCGTCGAGCAGGATCTCCTGCGGTTCCTGGGCCAGGGCGCGCGCGAGTTGGGCGCGCTGCTTCTCCCCTCCGGAGAGGGTGTGCCAACTCTGGTACTGCTTGCCGGTGATGTCGGTCCGCTCCAGGGCCGCGTCGACGATCCGCCGATCGTGCTCGGTCAACGCGTCGAAGCGGCCGCGGAACGGTGTGCGGCCGAGTTCCACGACCTGGCGGACGTTGACGTGGTTGTGGGCGGACACGTCCTGTTCGACGACGGCGAGCCGTCGGGCCCGCACCCGGCGGCTGAGGTCGTGCAGGCTGGTGTCGTCGAAGTGGATGGTTCCGGTGTCGGGGCGGCGCAGTCCGGCGAGCAGACGCAACAGGGTCGACTTGCCCGAGCCGTTGGGGCCGAGGAGGCCGACGATCTTCCCGTCGTGGGCCGCCATCTCGATGCTGTCCAGCAGCCGGTGGCCCTTGACCGACCAGGAGAGTTGGGTGGTGGTGATGCGGCCCATCAGGACTCCAGACGCTTCAGGACCAGCGCGAAGGCGGGCGCGCCGAGAAGCGCGGTGATGACGCCGGCGGGCAGTTCGTGGGGCGAGAACGCCGTCCGCGCGAATACGTCCACCCAGATGAGGAAGATGGCGCCGACGATCGCGGACAGGGGTAGCAGGGAGCGGTGTGTCGGGCCCGCGAGGATGCGGACGGCGTGCGGGATGAGCAGCCCGATGAAGCCGATCGCGCCGGAGGCCGCCACGGCGGCCGCGGTCATGACCGAGGTCAGCACCATCAGCCAGACGCGGGCAGCGGTGACGTTGATCCCCAGGGCTTCGGCGGAGTCCCACCCGAACGTGAAGGCGTCGAGGGCGGGCGCGAAGAACTGGACGGCGATGACCCCGATCAGGATGATCACGACGGTGACGGTCACCCCCTCCCACCGGGCGCCGCCGAGGGTGCCGAGCAGCCAGTAGGTGAACCCGCGGGTGGAGTTCGCATCGCCGCTGACCATGAGGATGACCGAGGTGACCGCCGCGAAGAACTGCGACACGAGCACACCGGTGAGCACCACTCGGGAAGGGCTTGCGACGCGCCCCCCGCCGAGGAGGACCAGCAGCAGGGCGAAGGAGACCAGCCCGCCGGCGAACGCTCCGGTCGACAGGGAGATGCTTCCGCCGATGCCCAGCAGGAGCACGGCGACCGCGCCCGTGGAGGCGCCGGAGGAGACTCCCAGCAGGTAGGGGTCGGCCAGGGGGTTCCTGGTGACCGCCTGCAGGACCGCGCCCGAGACGGCCAGGGCCATGCCGACGGCGCAGGCCAGCAGCACCCGCGGGAAGCGCGACTCCCAGATCAGGGCGTCCAGCAGCCCCGGCAGTGGCGGGGTGGGGGCGATACCGTCCAGGCCGATGTGCCTGAGGATCGTGGAGACGACGTCCAGGGGCTGGATGTTCGCGCTCCCGAAGAGCGATGCGGCGACGACCGACACCAGCAGCCCGGACACGGCCAGGAAGAAGAGCGCCACCGTCGAGGCGCGCCGCGCGCCCACCGGAACCTTCTCAGGGCTGGTGACCGAAGTCCCGGGGGGCGCGGGAGACGTTTGTGAGCTCGTGGTCATGGCGGTTGACAGCTCAGCCAAGCTTGTTCAAGCCGTCGACCAGCGTGGGGACCGCGGACGCGCTGCCGTAGCTGGGGTCCATGTGGGTGCCGGGGATGGTGACGAACCGGTCACCCTTCACAGCGCCCAGCTTGCGGGTGAGGGGGTCCTTCTTGAGCAGCTCGATCTTCTCCTTGGCCGTGTCGTTGGGTTCGCCTCGGTTCAGGTCGGCCAGGATGATGACGTCGGGATTCCGGGCGGCGACCTCGTCCCAGCTCACCTCCGCCCACTTGGTCTTCGCGTCCTCGAAGATGTTTTCGACCCCGACGCGCTCGGAGATGTGCTGCGGCAGACCACCGGGGCCCGCGGCCCACGGGGTGCCGTCGTAGGTGGAGTAGAACCACATCACCTTCAGCGGCTTGTCCGGCTTCTTGTAGCCGCTCAGCGCCTTGTCCACCACGGCCTTCTGCTCGGTCGCCAGCTTCTCGCCGGCGTCGGGCACGCCCATGATCCTGCCCAGGCGGCGGTACTCCTGGTACAGCATCTCGAAGTCCGCGTCGGCCACGCTCTCGTGGTACGAGCAGTCGAACTCGGTCAGGTAGGTCGGCACGCCCAGGTCGTGCAGGTCCTTGCGGTCACCGGCCTCCTCCTTGGTGAGGAAGCTCGCGAAAGAGCTGTAGACGAAGTCCGGCTGTGCTTCCAGCAGCTTCTCGTGCTTGATCGTCTCGCCGTCCCCGGACAGGATCGGAATCTTCTTGTACTGCGCGGCGACCGCGTCCGGCGTCTTCTCGATCTCATAGCCCGATCCGGCGATCCGGTCCCCCACCCCCAGGTGGATGAGGATCTCGGCGGCGGTCTGGTTCAGCGTCACGACCTTCTGCGGCGCGGCCTTGTAAGTCACGTCGGTGCCGCAGTTCTTGATGGTGAACGGGTAGGTCGTCCCGCCCTTCGCCGCCGTCGTCGCCTTCCCGGCAGCATCGGCGGCCGAGTCGCCGCCGCACCCGGCGACCGCGAACATAGCCGCGGCTGTAAGCATTGTGGTAATCATTTTCATTTTCATCGGCTGATCGTACCAATCCGTAAGTGGTGCCAGAAGGGCGTCGCGTCGCAGTGATCGGCTCGTCGGCCGGGTGCTACCCCAGCATCGCGGCCAGCCGGTGGACGACCTGCTCGTCGAACAGGCCGTTGGCGGCCATCCAGTCGTCGTTGAACACGGTGTCCAGGTACTTGTCGCCGCCGTCGCAGACCAGGGCGACGATGGTGGTCCCGGGCCCGGCGCTCCGGGCATGCTCCAAGGCCTTGTAGACCACGCCGCCGGCCGAACCGCCGATCAGGATGCCGAAGTTCCTCGCCAGGTAACGGCAGGTCTCGAAGGCCTCCGAGTCGCTGGCCTTGACCCCCTCGTCGATCACTTCGTAGTCGACGACGCCGCCGATCTCCGAGCCCTCGGGCGTACCGGTGCCGGACTGGTGGTACGGCGCACCCGGCCCGCCGAAGACCACCGACCCGACCGGCTCGACGCCGATGATCTTCAAGTCCGGGATGCGCTCCCGCAGGACGCGGCCGGTGCCGCAGAGCGAACCACCGGTGCCTACAGCCCCGTACAGGTAGTCGATGTCGTCGCCGAGGTCGTCGTGCAGTTCGCGGGCGAGTGGCCGGTAGCCGTTGGGGTTCCCCTGATTACGGTGTTGGGCGGTCCAGTACGCGCCGTACTCAGCCGCGAGTCGCTCGGCCACGGTGTCGCGTTCGGCGGTGGCGAGGCCCTCCTCGTCCCCGGCGACGTTGAGTATGTCGGCGCCGTAGGCGAGCATGCCGCGCAACTTGTCCGTGCTGGAGTGGTTGTCCACCACGGCGGTGAACTTGTATCCGCGTTCGGCGGCGATGAGCGCCAGGCCGAGCCCGGTGTTGCCGGAGGTGGACTCGACCAGCCACCCGCCGGGGGCGAGCAGCCCCGCCTCCTCCGCCTCGTCCACCATGTTCCTGGCCATCCGGATCTTGGCGGTGCCGGTGGGATTGAACTGCTCCAGCTTCAGCAGGACGGTCGCCGAAGCGTCCGCAACTGACAGTTTGAGCAGGGGCGTTCGGCCTATCAGGTCGGATACCTTGCTCTTGATCACAACTTTCCCTTCGCGCAGATCTCCGTCAGACACCGCACGAACACGTCGTTCTCCTCGGGCGTCGACAGGGAGGCTCGGATGTAGGTCTCGTATCCCGGCTCGCGCCACGCTTTGGCGATGATTCCGGCGCGGAGCAGCTCCTGAGCGACTTGGTCGGAGCGGCATCCGGTGTCGATGAACAGGAAGTTGGTCGAGGACGGGACCACCCGCAGTCCCGCGCCGCGCAGCCGGTCCGTGACCCTGGCGATCTCCAGACCGGTCCGGCGTACCGTTTCCGCCAGGTGCTCGTGGTCGCCCAGCGCGGCGATGGCGGCGTCCTGGGCGGGTTGGTTGACGTTGTACGGGGTACGGACCCGGTCCAGTGCCTGGATCAGGGTGGCGTCGGAGGCGATGCCGTACCCGACCCGGAAGGCTGCCAGACCATATGCCTTGGAGAAGGTGCGCAGTACGATCCACGGCCGGTCCTGGCCGCGCAGGGCCTCCAGTCCGTCGGGGTACTCGGGGTCGGTCCGCGCGAACTCGCCGTACGCCTCGTCGAGCACGAGCAGCGCCGATTCCGGCATGGCGGCCACGACTTGCTCCAGTTCGCCGGCGCTGAGCATCGCGCCGGTGGGGTTGCACGGGTTGGCGAGAAAGACGAGCTTCGGTCCCCCGGCCAGTGCGTCACGCCAGGCGGCCGCGTCGAATCCGAACTCGGCGGTCACAGGGACCTTGACGACCCGGGCGCCCATGACGCGGGGGAAGATCTCGTGCAGGGCGAACCCGGGCGCCTGGGTGACCACCAGGTCACCGGGATCGAGTACTGCCTGGCACAGCAACTCCAGGATGTTCTCCGAACCGTTGCCGAGCACGACGTGTTCGGCGGGCACGTCCAGGTTCGTCCCGATGGCCTCGGCCAGCCGCTTGCCGGTGGGATCGGGGTAGCGGGAGACACCGCCGGCCAGGGTGCGTCGTACGGCTTCGGCGACCGTGGGAGAGATGCCGTACGGGTTCTCGTTGTTGGAGAGTTTGATCACGTGGCCGCCGCTGAGGGCGGCCACCTCGTCCGGGTCGGCGCCGGGATCGTAGAGCGGCAGGCCCGCCACTTCGCTGCGTATCAACGACGCCGAAGTGGCTGGTGCGAGGACGGGGTTCATGACGGCTCCGGTTGCGGGACGGGGGCGCCTGACGTCTCCCGGTGGAGCCGGTCGACGCGGCGCAGGAACGCGACCAGCAGGATGGCGGCGGTGGCCGCGAGGCCGATGGTCTGGCCGATCCAGACGCCCTCGACACCGAAGTCGGCGGTCACCCCGAGCAGGTAGCCGGCGGGCAGCCCGATCAGCCAGTAGCCGACCAGGGAGATCCGGAAGGGCCCGGCGGTGTCGCCGATGCCGCGCAGGATGCCGTTGCCGATGTTCTGCGTGGCGTCGAAGACCTGCATGAGGGCGGCGATCAGCAGTCCGGTCACGGTGAGCGCGACGATGTCCGAGTTGTCGGCGTGCTCGGCCGAGATGAACAGGGACACGATCGGGTTCGGGATCGCCAGGTACAGGACGGCGATCACCAGCGTCGCGATCATTCCCCAGGCCGTGCCCAGGAGTCCCATGCGGCGTGCTGTCGTGTAGTCGTTCACGCCGTCGGCCTCGCTGATGTGGATCGACGCCGCGTGGGACAGGCCGGCGGAGATCATGAAGACGATGTAGACGATCTGGTTCAGCACCGTCTGCGCGGCCAGGGCGTTCACGCCCAGGGAACCGACGATCAGGGTGAGCACGCTGAAGAACCCGGCCTCCGAGGCATACGTTCCCGAGATCGGCAGGCCGAGGCGCCAGACGGACCGGACCGCGCCCCCGTTCCAGCGCCGCGCGTCGGGCGAGGTGAGGTGCGGGCGCAGGACGCTGTCGCGCAGGATCACCGCGATGAACGCCAGGAAGGACAGCAGGAACACCGTGACGGTGGCGATCGCGACGCCGACGAATCCGAACTCCGGCAGGCCGAACTTGCCGTAGATCAGTGCGTAGTTCAGGCCGATGGTCACTCCGACCGAGGCCAGTGTGATGGCCAGCAGCGGGCCGGGGCGCTTGAGGCCGGTGGTGAAGTGCCGCAGGTTCTGGAACCACAGGCAGGGCAGCATGCCCGGGGCAAGGACCACCAGGAAGTCACCTGCCTTGTCGACCACCTTCGGGTCCTGGCCCAGCAGGATGAGCAGCGGGCCGATCAGCAGCAGCACCGCGCAGAACGCCACACCGCAGACGGTCGCCCAGAAGAAGCCCGCGAACAGCAGGGCGCCGATCCGTTCCCGGTCGCCTTGCACCCGCGCCTCGGCCACCAGATTGCTGACCCCGGTGACCAGGCCGGTCCCGGTGGTACGCAACTGGTTGAACAGCGCGATGGCCAGACCGGCGGCGGCGATCTCGACCGCCCCGAGCCTGCCCAGCATCACGATGTCCACGGTGGTCAGCGCGACGTAGGCGAAGTTGGTCAGGATCAGCGGAAACGCGAGCTTCAGCAGCGCCCGCGAGTTCCTGACCCACCAGCCGACGCCGGCCTCTGTCATGTCGGTCGTGTCGGTTGTCCGGGTACTGCTCACCAGAAGTTGACCTTTTCCCCGCGCCCGCTCGCCTGCGCGAGATCGGCTATGTACCGGCCCAGCGCGGCGTCCGTGACCGCCATGCCGCTGTTGTAGGCGAAGACCACGTCGTCCGGAGTGCGCCGGGCAGGTGCCCGGCCGAGCAGGACGTCGGGCAGCTGGGCGTCGACCGACGGCAGGCTGCCGTCCTCGCCCCGCAGGTCGTCGCAGGTGGCGTGCATCTGGGCGGTGTCGGTGGCGATCCGGTAGTCCGCGCCGTGGCACACGTCGGCGTGCACGCCGTACCCGAGGAGTACGGCGACCGAGCCCGGCTTCATCCAGTCGCGCCGGACCTCCTCCGTGGCCGACAGGCCGGCGGCGCCGATCACGATGTCCGCCTCACCGGCGGCCTCCCGGAGATCCTTGACGATCTCGACCTCGCGACCGTCGACACTGTCCTGGACCGCGCGCAGACCCTCGGGGTAGGTGCCGAACACCTGCAGGCGCTCCAGCTTCGGCAGGGCCGCGACCAGCATCGGCAGGGCCGCCTGCCCCTGAACGCCGGTGCCGACGACCAGGGCGGTTCGAGCGTCGGGGCAGGCCGCGCGGGCGAACAGCGCGGTGGTGGCCGAGGACCGCAAGGGGCCGAGCTTCACCACGTCCATCAGCGCGATGGGCGCCCCGGTGGTGTCGTCGACGAGGAAGACGAAAGAGTGGAACCGGTAACTGTCCCGGGTGCGGCGCGGGTCGAACTCGTAGACGGCCTTGAAGCAGACGGTGCCGCTGCCCGCGTCCCTGGCCACCATCGAATAGCTCAGCGAGTGATGGTCGGGATCGTCGATGATCGTCTTGACCGGGTTGTTCGAGCCGCCTTCGCGCAATGCGCGGTACGCCTGCTCCACGACCTCGATCACCTGGTGGTGGTCAAGGTCGAGACCTTCTTGCTGGGACTGCGGCAAGAGCCACAACTGCCCCGGCGGGGCGTAGCTCTGTGACATGCGGGGTTTCTCCTTCATTCGAGGTCGCGTCGGATCGGTTCGAGGTCGCGTCAGATTCCGTCCAGGTGCCAGCGCGGCCGGGCCCCGCCGTCACCGAGGCGGAGCACGGCTTTCAGGGGTAGCGCGGCGTCATGGAACGGCGATTCGTTGGAGTCCATCTGGTAGCCCGCCGTGTTGAGGTAGACCAGGTGGTCACCGCGCCGGACGGGCCGCGGGAAGCCGATCTTCCGCCAGGTCACCAGGTCGCTCTCCAGGCAGGTCGAGCCCGCGACGCAGGCCGGGAACATCTCGTCGGCGGTGGACTGGGCGGACACCAGCAGCGGGTCGGGGAGGTAGTCACTGTTGAACCACTGCTCGGAGAGGCTGAAACTGCTGCCGGCGACCGTGACGATGGCGTACCCCTCGGTGTCCCGCCGGTCGTCCACCTGCTGTACGCGGTACATGGTGAATCCGGCCTGGTCGAGCAGGGCCCGGCCGGGCTCCACGACGAACCGGATGCCGGTGCGTCGTGCCTTCGCCGACAACGTCTCGGCCCCGTCGACCGGGTGCGACATGATCGCGCGCACTGCCTCGGCGGCCGTCTGCCCGCCGTACGGATAGAAGTCCTTGAAGTCCTTGGCCGCGTGGTAGTGGGCCGGCTCGTTCTGCTCGATGAACTCGTCCCAGAGTCGCGGCTCGACATAGCGGACCGGCAACCCGCCGCCGATGTCCACCAGTTCGGCGGAGAGCGAGCCGCGCCGCCTGGCGTCGAGGCAGTGCTCGATCATCTCGTTCGCCGCCGTCGCGCGTTCCGCGGCGGAGTAGCCGTTCAGGTGGAAGGAGAAACCGCGGAGGCTGATGTGATCGGCGAGTTCCGCGCACAGACCGACGGCGGCGTCACGCTCGGCGGCTGACAGCCCGAAGCGACTTCCCGGTTGACCGGCCGTACGGGACCTCAACAGGACACTGGCCTGCCGTCGCGCGAGCCGTGCGGTCACAGCGAGCCGACGTAGCTCACTGATCGAGTCGACGGCGACCAGGCAGCCGTGCTGAACGGCGAGAGCGTGCAGGGTGTCGTCCTTCTCCGGGCCGGAGATGCCGATCCGGTGTCCGGGCACCCCGCCGGCCAGGGCCTTGACCAGTTCGGGGGTGCTGGCGGCGTCGATCCCGACACCGAGGGCAGCGGCCGACTTGACGTAGCAGTCGGCCTTGTTCGCCTTCTTGGCGAACAGGATGTCGGCGGTCGCGCCCGTCTCGGCGAACGCCCGCCGGAGTTGGGTGACGTTCTCCTCGAAGATCTCGGGCAGCACGACGTGCAGCGGTGATCCCAGACCGTCGAGAAGGTCGGCGAGCAGGGCACGGTGACTCGCCAGGAGGGTGGAGACGGTGGGATGCCGGAGTGCGGTGAGCGCGAAGGGCCGCACTCCGGCCATCGGAGGCGCCGGCGCCTGCGGTGAGATAAGCACACCAGATTCTTACACGAGGATGACACTCATTTTCAATAAGCGCTCAGCGGTGGTGCTCTGCTCGCCCGGTGCGGACGGGCACTAATGCCACTAATCAGGCGCGAGGTCCGGTGAATCCGTCGAGTTGGGAGGTCAGTAAGAGGCCGACCGCCGATCGCACGAAACATCCCCTCCGCCCGGGAATGCGTTGTGACAGCAGTCCTCTCCACCAGGGGCACCGGCCTCAACAGTGGGCCTTCCCAGCACTGACATAGGGGCAACACGCACACCCGTCCCCTGAACTATGTAGTCCCACCACATGTGCCCCTGACCTGCAGATTCCTACCGTGTGCGAACACACACCCGTCCCCACCGCACACGAGGAAGTGGCGCACATGGCCTCCGCAGCAACCGCTCCCCCACCACCGGGCAACCTCAAGCGCATCGTCGCCGCCAGCCTCATCGGCACCACCATCGAGTGGTACGACTTCTTCCTGTACGGCTCCGCCGCCGCCCTCGTCTTCAACAAGCTGTTCTTCCCGGACTCCGATCCGCTCGTCGGCACCCTCCTCTCCTTCCTGACGTACGCCGTCGGATTCGCCGCCCGGCCGCTCGGCGCGCTTGTCTTCGGCCATTACGGGGACCGGCTCGGCCGCAAGAAGCTGCTGGTGCTGAGCTTGTTGCTGATGGGCGGGGCGACCTTCGCGATCGGATTGCTGCCCACGCACGCCACGATCGGGTCCGCCGCACCCGTGCTGCTGACCGTGCTGCGTCTGGTTCAGGGTTTCGCGCTCGGCGGTGAGTGGGGCGGGGCGGTACTCCTGGTGTCGGAACACGGGGACGCTCGACGGCGCGGCTTCTGGGCCTCGTGGCCGCAGACCGGCGCGCCCGCGGGGCAACTGCTGGCGACCGGTGTGCTGTCCGCGCTGACGGCCCTCCTCTCGGAGGGCGCGTTCGAGAGCTGGGGCTGGCGGATCCCGTTCCTGCTCTCCGGCGTCCTGGTGATCGTCGGTTTGTGGATTCGTCTGTCTGTCGATGAATCGCCTGTCTTCCGGCAGGCGTTGGCCCAGGCAGAGGCCCGCAAGGCGGCACACACCGCCGAGGCCGAGCGGATGCCGCTGGTCTCCGTGCTGCGCCATCACTGGCGTGACGTCCTGGTGGCCATGGGCGCACGCATGGCGGAGAACATCAGCTACTACGTCATCACCGCGTTCATCCTCGTCTACGCCACCACCTCGGCCGGTGTCTCCAAGCAGACCGCTCTCAACTCCGTCCTGATCGCCTCTGCCGTGCACTTCGCGGTCATTCCACTGTGGGGCGCGTTGTCGGACCGTATCGGCCGTCGGCCCGTGTACCTGTTGGGCGCCGTCGGTGTCGGGCTGTGGATGTTCCCGTTCTTCCGCCTCATCGACACCGGAGGCTTCGGCAACCTGATCCTCGCCGTCACCGTCGGCCTGGTGCTGCACGGCGCCATGTACGCGCCTCAGGCGGCCTTCTTCTCCGAGATGTTCGCGACCCGGATGCGCTACTCCGGGGCCTCGATCGGCGCCCAGTTCGCCTCGGTCGCGGCAGGAGCCCCCGCACCGCTCATCGCCACGGCGCTGCTGTCCGACTACGGCAGCTCCACGCCGATCGCCCTGTACGTCATCGCCGCGGCGCTCCTGACGGTGCTCGCCGTGGGTGTCGCCAAGGAGACCCGCCACCGGGACCTGGCCGACATCGACGCCTCGGCGGACACGGAGCCTACGGCGCCCCGAGCGGCGGACGCGCACAAGGTCTGACCCGCGGCTCGCCACGCACGGCCCGCCCCGCCCCGGGTATCCGGCCCCCGTACGTCTCGCGTACGGGGGTCAGCGCTGTGCCGAGGCCGACAACCGGTGCAGTCGCAGGGCCAGTTGGATCTCCAGGGCGCGGCCGGGGCTCTGCCAGTCCTCGCCGAGGAGGCGGCCGACGCGCTCCAGGCGCTGGGCGACCGTGTTGACGTGGACGTGCAGTGCGTCCTTGGTGCGGGCGGGGCTCATCCCGCACGCGAAGTAGGCGTCGAGGGTGCGCAACAGGTCGGTGCCGCGCCGTTCGTCGTAGGCGACGACCTGGCCGATCGTACGGCCGACGTAGCCGGAGATGTCCCGGTCGCCGGCGAGCAGCAGGCCCAGGAAGCCGAAGTCCTCGGCGGCGGCGCCGTCTCCGGAGCGGCCCAGCAGCCGCAGGGCGTCGAGGCAGCGTCGGCCTTCCTCGTAGGCGGCGGCCACGGCGTCGGGGTGCACGGCCAGGTTCTCGACCGGTGCGGAGGAGCCGACGGTGACCGCCTCGTGGACGGCCGTGCCGAGGTGCCGGGCGGTGCGGCGGGCCAGGTCGGTGGCGGTGTCGCCGGGTTCGAGTGGCAGGAGCAGCACTGTGCCGCCGTCGCGGGCTGCGGCCAGACCGTGTCGTGTCGCCGCGAGGTGGGACGCGGCGGACCAGAGGCGCCGGCGGGCGTCGGCCTCCTGGTCGGCGTCGGCCGCGGCGGCCTCGAGGCGGGCGGCGACGACGACATGGGTGGCGTCGAGGTCGGCGTCGAGGCGGGCGGCGCGCTCGCGCAACAGACGCGGGTCGCGGTCGCGCGCGTCGAGCAGGTCGTCCAGCAGCTCGCCGCGGACGCGCTGTTCGGCCTCGGCGGCGGAGCGTCGGGCGAGCAGCAGCAGGGAGGTGACCATGGCCGCCCGCTCCAGGGTGCGCTGGTCCACGGGGTCGAGTCCGGGGTGGCCGCGCAGTACGAGAGCACCGAGCAGTTCGCCGCCCGCGGACACCGCGGCGATCCAGTCGTCGTCGTGCCGGACCGCGTGACCCTCGGCGCGGGACGCCTCCAGCGCCCGGGCCGGAGCTGCGGCGGCGTCGGCGAACTCGACCGCGCCGTCGAGGACTTCGGAGACCGCGGCGGCCACGTCGTGCACCCCGCCGCCGCGCAGCACCAGTTCGGCGAGCCGGTCGTGCACGTCCGAGGCTCGTTCGATCACTCCGCTGCGGTCACGGATGATCTCGTTGGCCCGCTCCAGGTCGGCGAGGGCCGAGCGGGTCTCGGTGAGCAGGTTCGCGGTGTCGAGGGCAGCCGCGGCCAGGGCGGCGAAGGACCCGAGCAGCGCGATCTGCTCCCGCTCGAAGACCCGGGCACGCCGGTCCGCGGCGAACAGGACCCCGATCACATGGTGCCCCAGCATCAGGGGCACGCCGAGGATGGCGACCAGTCCCTCGTCACGCACGCCGGCGTCGATGGGCAGGGTGTGCTGGAAGCGGTCGTCCTTGAAGTAGTCGTCGGTGACATAGGGACGGGCCGTCTGCGCCACGAGGCCGCCGAGGCCCTCGCCCATGCCGAGCCGCAGCTGCTGGAAGCGGGCGGCGACCGAGCCCTCGGTCACCCGCATATAGGTGTCGCCCCTGGCCGGGTCGTTCAGGCTGAGGTAGGCCACGTCGGTGCCGAGCAGCGACCGGGCGCGCTGCACGATCGCTTGCAGCACGGAGTCCAGGTCCCGCAGGCCGGCCAGGTCGTGGGCCGTCTCGAAGAGGGCCGACAGCTCGGCCTCTCGTCTGCGGCGCCCTTCCAGCTCGGAGCGCACACGCAGCGCGAGCAGCTTGGCCTGTTCGAGGGCGACGATCTGCTCGGTGGGTCTGCCCTCGGCGCGGGCGAGCAGCACCGGCTGCTCGTAGGCGTCGGCGGACGCACCCCGGGCCAGCAGCTCGAGGAACGGTGTCTCGGCGCTGCTCAGGGGCGCTCCGGCAGCGGTGGCGGAACGCTCGGCGGGGTGCACGTGATCGCTGGACATGCTCACAGGATTGCTCATCGCGCCCTCACCCCGTCAGCCCTGTGGACAACTCGCCAGTCGGCAGGATGTTCGACGAGCGGGCGGGTCAGTGGGCGGTCCAGCCGCCGTCGAGAACGAGTGACATGCCGGTCACGAAGGAGGCGTGCGGGCCGCACAGATACGCCACGGCCTCGGCGACCTCCTCCGGTTCGATGAGCCGTTTGACCGCGCTGTCCTGCAACATCACCTCGGTCAGCACCCGTTCCTCGGGGATGCCGTGCGCCCGAGCCTGGTCGGCGAGCTGCTTCTCGACCAGGGGGGTGCGCACATAGGCGGGGTTCACACAGTTCGAGGTGACGCCATGGGGTGCGCCCTCCAGGGCGGCTGTCTTGGAGAGTCCCTCCAAGCCGTGTTTGGCGGCCACATAGGCCGACTTGAACGCCGATGCGCGCAGCCCGTGGACGGAGGACACATTGACGATCCGCCCCCAGCCCTGCCCGTACATATGGGGCAGGGCACCACGGATGAGCCGGAAGGGCGCCTCCAGCATCACGGTGAGCACCGTGTGGAAGGCGTCCGGCGGGAACTCCTCGATGGGGCGCACCAGCTGAAGACCGGCGTTGTTGACCAGGATGTCGGTACCGGCGGCGGCGAGCTCGGCGGCGTCCAGGTCGGTGAGGTCGAGGACGTGTGGCTCGACGGTGCCCGGGAGGGTCCGTGCGTTCTCGGCGAGCGCCTCCAGGCCTTCGGCGTCCCGGTCGACCGCTCTCACCTTGGCCCCCGAGCCCGCCAGCCGCAGCACACAGGAACGGCCGATGCCGCCGGCGGCACCGGTGACGAGGGCGGTGCGGCCACCGAGGTCGAGCGAGGAGTACGGCGAGGACGTGGAGGAGGGGGAGAACGGGGTGGGCGGGGACGCGCCTTGAGCCGGGGGCATGCTGGGCGGGGTCATGGATCGACCCTAGGCAGCACCCCCGCGAGGCCACATATGGCCGCCGCCCATACTTCAGTCCGCGCTCATGGGCTGGAACCACGTGGGTTCATCGGACAGCGCCTGCTTGATCCGGAACAGCTGGCCTTCGTCCATCACGGGCAGCGCGTCCACGTCGAACCAGCCCACATCCACGGACTCGTCGTCGTTCACCCGCACTTCGCCGCCGACGGCTCGGCAGCGGAAGGTGATGTCCATGAACTGGCACATGTCGCCGTTGGGGTAGGTCACCTCATCGCTGGACCTGACGAGGACCACACGTTCGGCGACGCACCGGACTGCGGTCTCCTCGTACACCTCCCGCACGGCGCAGGCCGCGGGCTGCTCACCCGGGTCCGGGATCCCGTTGATCACCGTCCACTTGCGGTTGTCCGCGCGCTGCCCCAGCAGGACCCGCCCCTGGTCGTCGAAGACGACGGCGCTTACCCCGGGAAGCCACAGCAGCTGGTGACCGGCGGAGGCCCGGATCGTACGAATGAAGTCAGGAGTAGCCATGGCCCCGACCCTAGTGCGGCCTGGCCGCGGCGCGGGGCAGAGGGGCGACCGGCGCGAGGTGACCGGCACGGACCACCGCCGGGCGCTGTCACCTGCCTGGGTCGGCGGCGTCCGTCGGCTCGTGCGCGGGCTGGGTGCGACCGGCGCGTCGAGTGCGCACCCCGGACCCGATCGCCCAGCCCAGACCGCCCGCGGCGACCAGCACCAGGGCGATCTCCGGCAGGACGCCGAGCCCCGTCGCGGGTGTCTCGGAGGAGCGCAGCGGCACCTTCTGGACCAGTGAGTCGGCCACGAACATGCCCGTCCGCTGCGTGATGCGCCCGTCCGGCATGATGATCGCGCTGACGCCGCTGGTCACCGGAACGGTGACGGTCCTGCTGTGCTCGACGGCGCGGACTCGGGACATGGCGAGCTGCTGGTAGGTCATCTCGCTGCGGCCGAAGGTGGCGTTGTTGCTCGGCACGGAGATCATCTGCGCGCCGTCGACGACCTCGGAGCGCACGGCCCAGTCGAAGGCCGCCTCGTAGCAGGTGACCAGACCGACCTCGGCGCCGTCCATGGTGAACACACCCGGCTCGCTGCCCCGGCTGAAGTCCTTGCGGACCATGGACGTCCAGGTCTCGTTGATCGCGCCGACCAGCGAGCGCAGCGGCAGGTACTCGCCGAACGGCTGGATCTGCCGCTTGTCGTACGTGTCGACGGGGCCCTTGACCGGGTCCCACAGAATCTGCTCGTTGAGCAGCTTGCCGTCCCGCTCGACGACGCCGCCGACGGAGATGGGTGCGCCGATGGCCTTGGCCGCGTCGTCGATGACATCGCGGGCGTCGACGTTGGCGAAGGGGTCGATGTCGGAGGAGTTCTCCGGCCACAGCACGAAGTCGGGCTTGGCGACCTTGCCCGCCTTGACCGCGGCGGCGAGGCGCTCGGTCTCACGGGCGTGGTGGTCGAGCACGGCCCGCCGCTGCGCGTTGAAGTCCAGCCCCGCGCGCGGCACATTGCCCTGGATGACCGCGACGGTCGCGGTGCCGTCCTCGGCCTTGTCGCTGACCAGGGGCCGCGCGGCCACGGCGCCCGCCACGGGTACGGCCACGCTCAGCAGGGCCACGGTCGCGGCGGACCGCTGAACGGCCCCGGTGCGCCGCCGCTCCACCAGGAGGCGTACGACGTCATAGAGACCGAAGCCGCACAGGACGACCGCGAAACCGAGGACCGGGGTGCCGCCCACCGCGGCGAGGGGCAGGAAGACGCCGTCGGCCTGACCGAAGGCGATCTTGCCCCAGGGGAAGCCGTTGAACGGCGCACGCGCGCGTGCCGCCTCTCCGGCGATCCACAGTGCCGCCGCCCAGACCGGCCGGCCCGGCAGCTTCGACACCGCGGCGATGCCCACACCGACCAGCGCGACGAAGACGGCCTCGATGGCGACCAACGCGAGCCACGGGCCGGGACCGACCTCCACGCCCGTCCACACCAGCAGCGGCAGCAGGAACCCGAGCCCGAAGAGATAGCCGAGACCAAATGCCGCCTTCCAGCCACGGCCGCGCAGTACCCAGCCGAAGACGGCGAAGGCCGGCAGGGCCAGCCACCACAGGCTGCGCGGCGGGAAGCTGACGTAGAGCAGCACTCCGGAGAGCGCGGCGGCGAGAGCCGGGACCAGGCGCATGAGCCGGCCCGCGCGCGAGGTGGGCGCGATCTGGGCCTCCAACTGGTCCGACTCGTCCACGGAAGTTGCGGTGACGGTCACTCCGGGAGTGTACGGCGGTCGGCTTCGGCGCGGACAGCGCGGTCGGGCGGGCAGCGGGGCTCCCACGTGGGCGCCTGCGGTCGGCCGACTGTCGGCACGGCAGGAATGTCCCAGACATCTCAGGCTTCTCGAACTTCTTGGATGTCTCGGACATCTTGATTTCCAGGACATCACGGATGCCTCGGATAACTCGTACGGATCCCGATCACCCGCCGCCCCCGTGGAGCCCACTCCCTCCCGCCGACCTCCCCTCGCCGCATCGCTCCTGCACGACACGTCCACAAACCGTCCATCAGCGGTTACGGTATGCCGGTGCCCCAGTCGTAGCGCCGGTCAGGTCCGGGCGGCCGGGGTCCGTCACAGGTCGGGGGACCGGGTTCGGGGGGCGGGGTGGGTCTCACGAGGACGACGTCTGCGGCAGGTCCGGATGAGGACGGCGACAGACGAAACGTTTCTGATGCCACGGGCGTGGTGGTGCTGGGAGTCTGCGCCGCATGGTCGCTGATCTCGGCCGCCGTTCACGACGGCCGACCCGAAGGCGTCCTGCTCGCCATCCTCGCGGTGGCCGCCGGTTACGCCGCGGGCCGGATCTGCGGGGCGCTGCTGCCGGTCGCCGCGCCGTGTGCCGGAGCACTGGCCGGGGTGGCGCTGACGCTGACCGTTCCGCACCTCTCCCCCGGGCCGCAGATCGTCGCCCCGCTGGGCCACGCCGGGGCCACCGCCGCCGTACTGACCCTCTCCGCCGGTGCCGCGTGCTGCGCCGCCTGGGCCGCCTCGGCACCGGCCCTGCGGCTGCTGCTGCGCGCGCTCGCCGTCGCGATCGCGGTGACCGCGGCCGTGCTCGGCTCGACCGCCGGCTTCATCACCTGCACAGCCGTCGTCCTGTGCTCGCTCGCCGCCGGCCAGGTCCGCAACCGCGGCGCCGGCATCGCCGCACTGGCTCTGGCGGCGACCTCGATCCCGGCCCTGACCTGGGCAGTCGCCGGCGGCGCGGTGCCCGGCGGGTTCGCCTCCTGGCTGGAGAACCAGCTGACCCCGCACCGGATCCAGCTGTGGCGGGACGCCCTGCACCTGGCGCGCGAGGATCTCGCCCTCGGTGTGGGTCCGGGCCGCTTCGGCGAGCTCAGCACGACGGCAACCGGCACGCTGCTGTCCGATGGCAAGCCGCACTCGGCGCCCCTTCAGCAGGCGGCGGAACAGGGAGTCGTCGGCCTGCTCCTGCTGGCGGCGGCCTTCTGCTGGGTGCTGTTCGCACTGTGGCGCACCGCGCGCCCCACCCCGGTCGCACTCACCGCGGGCGCGTCCCTGACCGCGCTGGCGGCGATCGCCGCGATCGGCAACGCGCTCAGCTTCACGGCGGTGTCGGTGGGCGCGGGGCTGCTGGCGGGGCTGGCCACGGCACGCCCCATCGTCCACGGGCCGTCGAAGCGCGAGAGCGACGTACGCGCGCGTGCCGACGACCGGCTGACGCCGTGACCACAAGGACAGACGGGTGTGACGTCGGGCGTCGACGTCAGAGCGCCGTGCCGGGCGCCCGTGTCCGCAGACGGTCCCTGATCACCCCTACGGCCGACTCCGCGTCGTCCACGGTGATCGTGAACGTATGGCCGTCCCACAGCCTCAGCACCAGGCCCTCGCCGCGGCGTACGACGACGGCGGTTCCCTTCTCCGGCCGCCACCGGTATCCCCAGCCGCCCCAGTGACGTGGCGTGACGTGCTCGACGAAGTCGGCGCCCGCGACCTCGGAGAGGGGAATGCGGCGGCGCGGCACCCCGATGTGTCCGCAGCGCACCTCGAGGCATTCCTGGTCGACCTTCAGGGCGACATGTACGAAGGCCAGGGTGCCGAAGAGGACGAGCAGACCGGCCGCGATACAGCCGACGACGGCCATCACGAGCGGGGCGACCCCGCCCGTCCAGGGCGAGTCGATGGCGAGTTCGATGCCGAGCCCCATGCAGGCGGCGCCCACGAGCGCCATCAGCCACTGGACCCGGTTGGTGGCCCGCCCGGTCCAGACATCGGGGTGCGGTTTCCTGCCGTGGAGGTGGTCCCTCATGCCTATGAGGTTACTCAGGTTTCGCTCCGCTGGTACCGGGCTGCAGAGGGTGACTGGGCCGACCGGGCGCAGCCGGAGCGACACCCTCCGTTCGTGCCCCCAGATCACCTGGCCGGGGCGATCGCCTGGAGGAGGCGGCCTTCCTCGTACGCGAGGGCGGGGTCGGGGAGCGCGCCCTCACGGCCGCTGAGAATCACCGTCAGGGTGCCGCTGGCCGCGACCTCGGGGGCGGGCTGTTCGCCGATGCGGCGCAGCGCCTGCGCGGCGACCGCTCCGGCGGAGCCGTGCAGGACGAGCGGCGGGTGGCCGGGGCGCTGGACGGCCGTGCGGATGCGCTCGGCGACGAGTTCGTAGTGGGTGCAGCCCAGGACGACGGTCGTCACGTCCTTGGGGGTCAGCGCGGCTGCCGCGGCGACGGCGACCTCGATCGCCGCCTCGTCCGCGTGTTCGACCGCTTCGGCCAGACCGAAGCACGGCACCTCGGCGACGCGCACGCCCTCGGCGAAGTCCCTGATGAGGTTCCGCTGGTAGGGACTGCCCGTGGTGGCGGGAGTGGCCCAGATCGCGACCGTGCCGCCGCCGGCGGCGGCAGGCTTGATCGCCGGGACGGTGCCGATGACCGGGATCCCGGGTTCGAGGCGGGCGCGCAGGGCGGGCAGGGCGTGCACGGTCGCGGTGTTGCAGCCGACGATCAGGGCGTCCGGCCGGTGCGCGGCGGCGGCAGCAGCCACGGCCACGGCGCGCTGCGTGAGGTCCTGCGGCGTGCGCGGGCCCCAGGGCATGCCGTCGGGGTCGAGGGAGAGCACGAGATGTGCGTCGGGTCGCAGCCGCCGTACCGCGGCGGTGGCCGCGAGCAAGCCGATTCCGGAGTCCATCAGCGCGATCTTCACCCGGCCACGATAGATGATGGGCCCTTGCGGACCGGCCCGGTGGGGCAGACTGCGCAGGTGAGCGCGATCGCGTGGACTGCTGCCCTGTCCCTCGCCGCCTGGCTGTGGCTGCTGCTCGGCCAGGGCCTCTTCTGGCGGACGGACATGAGGCTGCCCCCTCGGCGGGATCCGGACGAGTGGCCGTCGGTGTGCGTCGTCGTCCCGGCACGCGACGAGGCCGCGGTGCTTCCCGCGAGCCTGCCGTCGCTGCTCGCCCAGGACTATCCGGGGCGCGCGGAGATCTTCCTCGTCGACGACGGCAGTTCGGACGGCACCGGGGAGCTGGCCCGTGAACTCGCACGGCGCCACGGCGGACTGCCGCTGACGGTGGCCACCCCCGGCGAACCGGCCCCCGGCTGGACCGGCAAACTCTGGGCCGTACGGCACGGTATCGGCCTGGCACGCGCGCGTGATCCCGAGTATCTGCTGCTGACGGACGCCGACATCGCGCACGCCCCGGACAGCCTGCGGGAGCTGGTCGCGGCGGCGGGCACCGGAGGCTTCGACGTCGTCTCGCAGATGGCCCGGCTGCGGGTGGAGAGCCGGTGGGAGCGCCTGGTCGTCCCGGCGTTCGTGTACTTCTTCGCGCAGTTGTATCCGTTCCGCCGGATCGCGCTGAAGGGCGCCCGGACGGCAGCAGCGGCGGGCGGCTGTGTGCTCCTGCGCACCGAGACGGCCGAGCGGGCACGGATCCCGGACGCCATCCGGCACGCCGTGATCGACGACGTGGCGCTCGCCCGGGCCGTCAAGCAGAGCGGCGGCCACATCTGGCTGGGGCTGGCAGAGCGGGTGGACAGTGTGCGCCCCTGTCCACGGCTGCACGACCTGTGGCGGATGGTCTCGCGCAGCGCGTACGCGCAGTTGCGGCACAACCCGCTGGTGCTGGCCGGGACGGTCGCCGGGCTCACGCTGGTCTATATGGTGCCGCCACTGGCCGTGGTGGCGGGGCCGGTCGGCGGCAACGTCGCGGCGGCGGTCGCCGGTGGTCTCGCCTGGCTGGTGATGACGGGGACGTATGTGCCGATGCTCCGTTACTACCGGCAGCCGCTGTGGCTCGCTCCCCTGCTGCCGTTCACCGCGTTCCTCTATCTCCTCATGACGGTCGATTCCGCGGTGCAGCACTGCCGGGGGCGGGGTGCGGCCTGGAAGGGTCGCACCTACGCGCGTCCGGACGCCGTGCCCGACGAAGGCTGACCCGCGGCGGTCGGGAGCCGGCCGGCTACTTGCGGCCGGGCGTCCAGTTCATGCCCCAGCCGTAGGCGTAGTCGACCGTCCGCTGCGGACTGACCCCGCGCTCGGGGATCAGATAGCGGGCCTCGCGCTGGACGATCAGGTCGTTTCCGGTGTTGGTGATCAGGGCGAGCGCGCACACCGTCGACGGGACCGTGCACTCGTCGAGCGAGAAGTCGACCGGAGCGCCGTGCTGCGGGGTGAGGGTGACCGTGGCGTGCAGGTCGGCGAAGGAGCGTGCCCCTTCATAGATGGTCACGAAGATCAGGATGCGGCGGAAGTCCCGCTGATGGTCGAGGTTGATGGTGAGGTTCTCACCGCTCGCCATGGCACCGGTCCGGTCGTCGCCGTCGAGGTGGATGTACGGCGGCTGGTGCAGGGCGCCGAAGGCGTTGCCGAGGGACTGGATGACTCCCTTCCTGCCGTCGGCCAGCTCGAACAGGGCGCACAGGTCGAGGTCGAGGTCGTTGTGCATGGCGACCGGGCGGCCCAGCTTGCTCGCCCAGCCCGAGAACTGCTTGCGCACCTCCCAGTTGAGGTTCACGCGCATGGCTCCCGAGGTGCCGCCCTGCTTGGTGAGCGAGACCGACGGGGCGGCCTTGGTGAGCGTCACCTTGCTGAGGCTGACCGGCGGGGCCTGGGGGGCGGGCGGGGGAACCGGCGGCATGGCGGGCGGCGGTGTCGTCATCGGGGTCGCCATGGGCGGGGGCGGCGCCGTCGCGGGGGCGGCGGTGGGGGCCGGGGCGGGCGTCTGCTGGGGTTCGTCGACCGTGATGCCGTAGTCGGTGGCGAGGCCCTCCAGGCCGCTGCCGTATCCCTGGCCGACGGCCCGGAACTTCCACGCGCCCTGGCGGCGGTAGAACTCGCCGAGGACGAAAGCGGTCTCGACGGTGGCGCCCGTGCTGTCGAACCGGGCGACGGCGGTGCCCTGGGCGGCGTCCTGGACCTCGATGTAGAGGTCCGGCACCGCGCCGAACGATCCGCCGTCCGAGGAGGCGGCGAGGATGACGGTCTCGATGGAGGGCTCCACGCGCGCGAGGTCGACGAGCAGGCTGTCGGTGACGCGGCCGTCGGTGTTCCGCTTGCCTTCGTGCCGGACGGCGCCGGACGAGTGCTGGGGCTGGTTGTAGAAGACGAAGTCCCCGTCGGAGCGGACCTTTCCACCGACCAGCAGCAGCGCCGAGGCATCGGCGTCGGGCACGCTCGGTCCGGAGCGCCAGCCCAATTCGACTCGCAGTGCCGTCGTAGGCACCGGAGCATTCGATCCTTTCGACATTGTCATGTCCGCCCCCATCAAGGTTCTCGCTGCGCCAGGTGTGTCCCCGGCGGCTCATCGGTTTCTCTCCGGGCCAACCTATTCCCCGCACCGGCGGACTCCTACGACGAGTCCGGGAACCCGGTGGTCAACCGCCGGTAACGCGCCCTCAACTCGGCCTTTACAGGATCTCAACGCCGATCGGCGTCCCTTTTTGCCAAGTTCGCTCGCATTGGGGATCCGGCGTCACTGCGGACACATAAAACAACCCTCTTATCGGTCTCCCCAACCAGCACATCGTGGGCTTAACGTATGCGCCATGACCTCCCCCCGCTCCACCTATGGCGGCGGCTACTACTCCGCCTCCTTCCCGGACACTCCGATCTACGACTCGCTCGTGGCCGAGCGGGGCACCCCGCAGATCGCTCCGATCCGGGTCCCCGCCGCGTACGACACTCCGGGCAGCGCCCTGCCCGCCCTGCCGTCCGCACTGCCCGCCCTCCCCGCGGGACCGTCCCAGCCCTCCTACGGTTATCCGCAGGCGCAGCAGCCCTCCCCGTTGCAGCATGCGCCGGCGGCCTACATCCCGCAGCAGGCGGCCCCGCCGCGTGGCTACCCCGGTCCGCAGGCGCAGCAGCCCCGGCCGGCGGCACCCGGCGGCATGGGCTACGAGGCGATGCGCCCCGCGGCTCCCCGCCCCGTCGCGGCTCCTTATCAGGACCCGTACAACAACCAGCAGTACCGCGGCTACTGACCCGTTCCCCCGGGCTGTCGGCGCCACCTGGCACGATGGCCCCATGGGGCATGCACAGCTGCGGTCGATCCACCTGCATCCGGTCAAGGCGTGCCGGGGCACCGCGCCCCGGGAGGCCGTCGTGGAGCCCTGGGGGCTGCGCGGAGACCGGCGCTGGGCGCTGATCGACGACGGGGGAAAGGTCGTGACGCAGCGCCGGCACCCACGCCTGGCGCTGATCGCCGCCACATTGCTGCCCGGCGGCGGTGTCCGGCTGTCCGCGCCCGGCATGGAATCGCTGACCGTGCCCGTGCCGCGGCCGGTCGGCCTGCTCCCCGTGGAGCTCTTCAAGGACAAGGTGGAGGCTGTCCTCGCCGAGGCCGACGCCGCGCATGCCTGGTGCAGCGCCCATCTCGGTACGCCGGTACGCCTCGTGCACATGGACGACCCCGGCACACGCCGGCCCGTCGACCCCGAGTACGCGCTGCCGGGCGAGACCGTCAGCTTCGCCGACGGCTATCCCCTGCTGCTCACCTCCGCGGCCTCTCTCGACGCCCTCAACTCCCTCATCGCCCAGGGCGACCACGCGGAGGAGGGCCCCTTGCCGATGAACCGGTTCCGGCCCAACGTGGTCGTGTCGGGCACCGCCGCCTGGGCCGAGGACGACTGGTCGCGCATCGCCATCGGCGAGGTCGCCTTCCGGATCCCCAAGACCTGCGGGCGGTGCGTGGTGACCACGACCGATCAGGGCACCGCCGAGCGCGGCAGGGAGCCGCTGTACACCCTGGGCCGGCACCGACGCCTCGGCGGCAAGCTGGTGTTCGGCCAGAACCTGGTACCCCTGTCCCGCGGCACGATCCGGGTCGGTGACCCGGTCACGATCCTCGGCTGAGAAGATCCCGCCCAGGTGTGGGGTTCGGGAACCGGGGCCGGGGGTCCGTGCGTTGGGCTTTCGTGAGAAGTTCATGAGAGGCCCCGGGCGGGGGTGATGTCGCTCGCTCTGCGACGGTCCGTGGGGGAACGGGCTCCGCCGGGGGTTGTCAGGGAGCGGGAAGGGGGTGGCCGGACGATGCGGGCGATCAGCGGACTCTGGCGCTGGCGGCACAATCCGCTGCGCCGTAGGACCGATGTGATCGAAGGCTGGGTCGCCCTCGCGGCGCTCTCTCTGATCCTCGTCGTCGCCCCCTGGGCCGGCTCCCTGGTCGGCGGCCTCGCCCAGGACACACTCCAGAAGTCCGTCCGCGAACAGCGCGCCTCCCGCCACCTGGTGACGGCGACCGTGCTGCGCGAGCTGGACGGCTCCCCGCTGGACAGCGACCCGGAGGCCGCCACGGGTCGGAGCGCGCGCAGCCAGGTCATGGCCGACTGGACCGCACCGGACGGCAGCGTCCACCGGGCACCGGTCATAGCGGGCCTCGACAGCCCCCAGCCCGGCGACCGCTTCACGATATGGACGGACCGCTCGGGACGCCCCGTGGCCCGCCCCCTGGACTCAGCGACGGCCAGGACGCATGCCGCGCTCGCCGGGTTCGGCGCCGCCCTCATAGCCGTCGGCCTGGTCGAGAGCGGCAGACGACTGATCCTGTGGCGCATGGTCCGCCGCCGGTACGCGTGTTGGGACCAGGCCTGGGACAAGGCGGGCCCCGACTGGGGCCGCACCGGCACCGGCAGCTGAGGGCCTTTCCGGCTCTGGTCAACCCACCGTCCGCGCGCACGCTACGGTGGACCGGCCGAACTCTTCGGCAGCAAAACCCGCGTACGACGAGGTGGGGGCACATCAACGCCATGGCACAGGGCACGGTCCAGGTGACGCACACCGGCTCATCGCGGTGGCGGCGCCGCACGGGTGAGTACGCATCGCTCGCCGCCGCCCTGGAGGCCGCGGCCGACGGTGACGTCCTCACCGTAGCCCCCGGCACCTATCGGGAGAACCTCGTCGTCCAGCGGGCGGTGACCCTGCGCGGTCCGGAGGGCTCCCCCGGCTCGGTGCGCATCGCGCCCCTGGACGGTGTGCCGCTGACGGTGCGTGCCGCCGCGGTGGTGCAGGACCTGCATGTGGAGGGCCAGGACGCGGCGGCGCCCGCGCTGCTGGTCGAGGAGGGCGCCCCGGAGCTGTCGGACGTCCGGGTCGTGACGCGGTCGGCCGCCGGGATCGAGGTGCGCGGCGGCGCCCGGCCGACCCTGCGGCGCTGCACGGTCGACAACCCCGCGGGCATCGGCATCGCCGTGCTCGACGGCGGCAGCGGCGTGTTCGAGGAGTGCGAGGTCGTCGCGGCCGGGCAGGCCGGTATCGCCGTGCGCGGCGGCGCCCACCCACGTCTGGAGCGCTGCCGGGTCCACCACGCCGCGGGCTCGGGGCTGACGGCCACCGGGGAGAACTCCTCGGTGGAAGCCGTCGGTTGCGAGATCTACGAGGTGCGGGGCTCCGGTGTGCAGATCACCGGCCGCGCCACCGCCCATCTCACCGACTGCGATGTGCACCGCACCACCGCTGACGGGGTCACGCTGGACACGGACGCCGTGCTCACCCTGGCCGACTGCCGGATCCACGACATCCCGGAGAACGCGGTCGACCTGCGTTCCCGTTCGGTGCTCACCCTGACCCGTACGACGGTGCGTCAGTTCGGGCGCAACGGCCTGTCGGTGTGGGATCCGGGCACGCGCGTGGACGCCAACCAGTGCGAGATCTTCGACAGCACCGGCGACTATCCGGCGGTGTGGGTCAGCGACGGCGCCACCGCGGTGCTGGACTCCTGCCGGGTGCACGACGTGCCGGACGCCCTGTTCGTCCTCGACCGCGGCTCCCGCGCCGACGTCGTCGACAGCGACCTGTCCCAGGTGCGCAACACCGCGGTGTCGGTGAGCGACGGCGCCACCGCCCAGCTCGACGACTGCCGGATCCGGGACGCGGCGACGGGCGCCTGGTTCCGCGACCACGGCAGCGGCGGCACCCTCAACAACTGCACCCTGGACGGCATGCAGACCGGCGTGATCGTCACCAAGGGCGCCGACCCCACCATCGAGCGCTGCACGGTCGACTCCCCGGCCGAGGCCGGGTTCTACGTCTCGGCGGGCGGCCGCGGCACGTTCCTGAACTGCCGGGTGCGGGGCAGCTCCGGCTATGGCTTCCATGTGATCGACGGGTGCCGTACGACGCTGCGCAAGTGCCGTGCGGAGCGGTGCGCACGGGGCGGTTACGAGTTCGCGGACGGCGGCACGGACGCGGCCTCCGGGGCGGGCCCCGACGTCGAGGACTGCACCAGCGACGAGAGCGCGGGACTCAGGCAGCAGCCGCCCGCGCCGGAGCCCGTCGTACAGACCGCGCACCAGTCCCCCGGCCTCCTCGGCGCCATCCCGGGCCAGCGCACCACCGAGCAGGAGCCGCTGGTCGCCGCCGGGCAGGCGGAGGAGAAGCCGACGCGCACCTCGAAGGCGGTCCTCGGTGAACTGGACGCGCTGGTGGGCCTGGACAGTGTCAAGCGGGAGGTCCGCGCCCTCACCGACATGATCGAGGTGGGCCGGCGCCGCCAGGAGGCGGGCCTGAAGGCGGCGTCGGTCAAGAGACACCTGGTCTTCACCGGCTCCCCCGGCACCGGCAAGACGACGGTCGCCCGCCTCTACGGCGAGATCCTCGCCTCGCTCGGTGTGCTGGAGAAGGGGCATCTGGTCGAGGTGTCCCGGGTCGACCTGGTCGGTGAGCACATCGGCTCCACGGCGATCCGCACCCAGGAGGCCTTCGACAAGGCGCGCGGCGGTGTGCTGTTCATCGACGAGGCGTACGCGCTGTCGCCGGAGGACTCGGGCCGGGACTTCGGCAAGGAGGCCATCGACACGCTGGTGAAGCTGATGGAGGACCACCGTGACGCGGTCGTCGTCATCGTGGCGGGCTACACGGCCGAGATGGAGCGGTTCCTGTCGGTCAACCCCGGTGTGGCCTCCCGCTTCTCACGGACCATCACCTTCTCCGACTACGGACCCGACGAACTGCTGCGGATCGTGGAGCAGCAGGCCGAGGAGCATGAGTACCGTCTCGGCCCGGGCCTTTCCGAGGCCCTGCTGAAGTACTTCACGGCGATCCCCAAGGGCCCCGCGTTCGGCAACGGCCGCACGGCACGCCAGACCTTCGAGGCCATGGTGGAGCGCCACGCGGGCCGGGTCGCCCAGCTCGAGGAGCCGAGCACCGACGACCTGACCCTGCTGTACGCGGAGGACCTGCCCGAACTGCCCTGAGCCGCCGCTCGGGCCGGACCGGCAGGGCCCGCCGGTGACCTGTCCCTGTCCCTGTCTTGAGCCTCGGGGTCAGCAGTCGGGCCCCGGCCGCGGCGCGGGCACCTCCGGGCGCAGCCGTGCCAGCAATCGCTCCCGTTCCTCGGCGAACGCCGGGTCCGCCTGGTAGTCGCTGTGGCCCAGGATCGGGGCGGGCAGGGGGTGATCGACGGTACGGCCGTAGGCCATCGGGTCCTTGAGGGCCTCGCGGTCGACCGCGGGGCCGCACTCGCCGGGCAGCCGGACCGGGCCGCCGATGGGGTCGGTGAGCCGGTGGACGTTGCGCCAGCAGTCGACCTCGGAGTGCAGGGCGGCGAGGGCGGCCGGGCCGAAGTAGGCCGGGAACCAACGGCCGTAGAGGCGTTCCAGCGGGGAGCCGTAGGTCAGCAGGGCTACCCGTCTGCGGTCGGAGGGCCGCAGCTGCCAGACGGCCGCGGCGGCGAGCACACTGCCCTGCGAATGCCCGGAGATGACCAGCCGACGGCCCTCCTTTGCGCGTGTCCAGGTCGCCATCCGCCAGGTCAGGTCGGGTACCGCGCGTTCGGCGTAACACGGCGGTGCGAAGGGGTGCGCGGCGCGCGGCCAGAAGGTGCCGACGTCCCACAGGATGCCGATGGTGCGGCGTGCGGAGGCGTCCTTGTAGGCGCGTCTGCCCCAGGTGACGAACAGTATGAAGCCGACGCCGATCAGCCAGGAGCCGAGCGCCTGGGCCGTCTCGGCGGCGCCGTGGACGAAGGCGTACGCGCCGTC
This sequence comes from Streptomyces sp. M41, assembly GCF_043673425.1. Classification (NCBI taxonomy): domain Bacteria; kingdom Bacillati; phylum Actinomycetota; class Actinomycetes; order Kitasatosporales; family Streptomycetaceae; genus Streptomyces; species Streptomyces sp. M41. The sequence continues at coordinate 267,597 of NZ_JBIMKE010000007.1, forward strand.
CGCGGCCTCGCTGGGGGTCTTGTCGCTCACCAGCGCGCCGGCCAGGGCCCCGGCGCCCAGGAGCAGCGTCGCGGTGGAGGTGACGGCGACGACGAGCGGGGCCCGGTCGGTGAGCGTGGCCATCGCGCGCGTGCTCGCGATACGGCGGGTGCGCGCCCTGTCCCGGGGCTCCCCCGCGTAGTCGAGTTCGACCGCGCCGAGCTCGCTGCGCCGCAGCAGCCAGGCCCGCCACGCCAGCAGGCCGAAGAGCAGCACCAGAACGACCAGCAGCGGTGGGATGACGGATGCCTGCCAGGTCAGCAGCACGGGCGGTCCGGCGATCGAGGCCCCTGTGCCGTCCAGCCAGTCGGAGACCCGTTGGGACACCCCGCCGGACATCACCCCGCCCAGGGCGCAGGCCAGCATCGCCACGGCCGGCCCGCCCAGGCCCCGCATCGCGGCACGCGGGTCGGGACGGGTCCGGTGCAGGACATGGGCGACCACGGCGAGGACGATCACCAGCAACCCCTGGAGGAAGGCGATGGCGCCGAACGTGGTGTCGCCGGGGAGACGGCCCTCGGACTGCCAGCCGGGACGCTCCCAGCCGGCGTAGACCAGGGCGAACGTCAGCAGCGCGAGGGCTGCGAGCGGCAGGCCCCGTACGAGACGGTCGTCGAGCTTGCGGTCGAGGCGGTGCTCGCTGCGGCCACGGCGGCAGACCACCCAGATCACGACGACGGCCCCGACGACGATCGCCGCCTCCAGGAGCCTGCCCAGCACGTCGAGCGGCACCGGCCCGCCGGCGCGGCGGTCGAAGCGGGCGGCGGCCGAGCCGACCGCCGCGGCGACCGTCAGCAGGCCCGCGGCGGTGTGCGCGGCACGCAGCCGGGCGACCAGCCGGCGGCCGTACCAGAACCCGGGGCGGCCCAGGGAGGTGCGGCCAAAGTCCTCGTCCGGCTCGGGCTCGTGGGACATGGGCTGCTGCGACTCGTAGGCGCTCCAGGTGCGGCGGGAGAGGTACCAGAGCAGGCCGGTCAGGGCGGCGGGCACCACCGCCGCGAGGGCGAGGCGGCGGCCGGGTCGGCTCCACCAGCCGCCGTCGGAGACCACGGGCGACAGGAAGCCCAGCCAGCTGTGCCGCTCGGCGCACGTAGGCGTGCCCGCGCACTGCCAGGCGGCCAGGTCGAGGGCTACCTCGCAGGCGGCTGCGACCAGCAGCACCGTCAAGGTCAGTCCGGCGAGCCGCACGAGCAGGCCGTACAGCCGCACGGTCCGCTGACGGCCCTCGGTGGTGGGGCGCATCCAGTGCGCGAGGTTGACCACCATGAACGGCAGTAACAGCAGCCACAGGGCGCGTGCGCTGTTTCCCGAGGTCAGGTTGCACCAGACGTACGCCTCGGGCACCGGTCGGCCCTGGTGGTCGTCCGGCCTGTCCTCCGCATCGACGTCGTCGGCGCGCCGGAACATGGCGGCGGTGTCGTCGCCGGTGATCCGCACGGTGCGCGGATCGTCGAGCATGTCCTGCGGCGTGGTGCCGCCGACTCCGTGGACCAGCAGTTCCAGGGCGATCCTGGTGTTCTCGGGGCGCGGGACGGGGCCGTCGGGCCCGTACGATGCCGCGCGCTCCTGCGCATGTTCCATTGTTCGCACTTCCCCCGTGACGAGCCGTCGGCTTCTGTCTGTGCGGGCACAAGGATCTCCGCTGATGGGGCCCCTTACACCTCTCGTCACGGAATCTCCCCGATCCGTGGGACGAAGAGGGGAACTCCAGGTGTCCAAGTGACATGACCGCGTCGTGACAGCCAGTGGCGCGACCGGTACCCACCCGTGCGAGTATGGGACGCCCGCGCACCGGAAGGGACGAGAATGTCCTTGTCGGAGGCTGTGCAGGGTGTCTCGGACGGCTTGAGGACTCGAGGAAAGGACCGGAGCGTACGTGAGCGAGAATCAGAACCTCCTCGCGGAGCAGCGGCGCGCCCTGATCCTGGACGAGGTACGGCGCCGAGGCGGGGTTCGTGTCAATGAGCTGACCCGCAAGCTCGGCGTGTCGGACATGACGGTGCGACGCGACCTCGACGCGCTCGCCCGGCAGGGTGTGCTGGAGAAGGTGCACGGCGGCGCCGTCCCGGTGGTCGAGGCGAGCACTCATGAGCCGGGCTTCGAGGCCAAGTCGGGTCTGGAGCTGACGGCCAAGGAGGACATCGCGCGGGCCGCCGCCGAGCTGGTCGCTCCGGGCTCCGCGATCGCGCTGTCCGGCGGTACGACCACGTACGCGCTGGCGCATCAGCTGGTCGACGTGCCCGATCTCACCGTGGTCACCAATTCGGTGCGCGTGGCCGACGTCTTCCACGCGGCGCAGCGCACCTCGGGGCCCCGGCAGGGCGCGGCCACCGTCGTTCTGACCGGTGGGGTGCGCACCCCGTCCGACTCGCTGGTGGGGCCGGTGGCCGACCAGGCGATCGGGACGCTCCACTTCGACATGCTGTTCCTCGGGGTGCACGGGATATCGGCCGAGGCCGGTCTGTCCACGCCGAACCTCGCGGAGGCCGAGACCAACCGCCGCCTGGTGCAGTCGGCGCGGCGGGTCGTGGTGATCGCCGACCACACCAAGTGGGGTGTGGTGGGGCTGAGTTCCTTCGCCACCCTGGACCAGGTCGACACGCTCGTGACGGACCCCGGCCTCGCGACCGAGGCACGCGCGGAGATCTCGGAGCAGCTGCGCCTGGTGGTGGCGGGCGAGCCCGACGACGACGCCGGCGTCTGACGGTAGAGACAACTGACGAGGCGCCAGTTATGGTGGCGCTGCCCGGAGCGTCGGCATAGGGGGTTTTCGTCCATGGCTCACCTGCTGCGTGAGGTGGGGCTCGACTTCATCGAGCGTGCGCCCGTACGGCACGTCTTCGCGCGGGAGATCTCCGCCGCGCCGGAGGCGGTGTTCCACGCGCTCGCCGAGGATGTGCCGGGCTGGGCGCAGTGGTTCGCGGCCGTCACTGTGGCCCGTCCGCTCGACGGCGGGGCCCGGCGCGAGGTCCGGCTCAAGGGCGGCACCCGCTTCGAGGAGACGATCCTCGTGGCGAAGAGCCCCGAGACCTACGCCTACCGCGTCGACGTCACCAATGCGCCCGGGGCCCGGGCCATCGTCGAGGAGTGGCGGCTCGCCCCTGCGGGGACGGGGACGCGGGTGCAGTGGACGTTCGCGGTGGACGGCACGGCACCCTTCAGGTTCGCCTTCGGCCTCGCCCGCACCGGCCTCGACCGGGTGTTCCGGCAGACGGTGACCGCGCTGGACCGGCGTCTGATGTCACCGGCGACGTAGCTCCCGCAACGCGGGTACGGCGACCTGGCTCACGCCACGCGGGTATGCGACGTAGCTCCCGCCACGCTGCACGCGATCGGCCTCCCCGGCGCCCTGGCACCCGTCCGACGCGGACCGGGCGGACGCGTCCTGAGTTCCTGAGCTCTCCCTGGCTGACCGGCTGCGCCGCCACGGACGCCCGAGGGACCGTCGCGCCGTTCCGGGGACTTCCGAGGAACCGACCGGAGCTCCGCGAGCCACTGACAGACGAAACGCGCCCCTGCGTGCCGAGACGGCGGACTGACCGCGGCCGTGCGCGCCGCCGCCCGGCGAAACGCGCCACTGCTGTGCGCCTCCGACGACCTGACCGCGGGCAGCGCACCGATGACAGCCGAACCCCTCCTCGGCACACCCCACCGCCCAGGCGCTGCTTTACGCACCCCGGCCGACCAGCCCGCGCCGCCGCACACCCCCGACACCCCCGGACATGCGCCCATCCGCCGACCGAACCCCACCTCGGACCACCCCCGACCGACCAGCCGCGGCCTTACGCACCCCGGCCGACCAGCCCGCGCCGCCGCGCACCCCCGGACATGCGCCCATCCGCCGACCGAGCCCCACCTCGGACCACCCCCGAACGACCAGCCGCGGCCTTACGCACCCCGGCCGACCAGCCCGCGCCGCCGCGCTCCCCCGATTGACCAGCCCTCCCGGCACACACGCCGGACCGACCGGCCGCGGACCTGAAGCCGGTCGTCCGCACCGGCCCGGCGTGCGGCCCTCACTCGGGCCATACGCCCGTCTCCAGCAGCTGCTCGATGGCCGCCGAGTACGGTGCGATGTCCAGGCCCTGCTCGGCCAGCCACGCGTCCGAGTAGTACTTGTCGAGATACCGGTCCCCCGGATCGCACAGCAGCGTCACCACGCTCCCCCGGCGGCCCTCGGCGACCATCTCGGCGACGATCTTCAGCGCGCTCCACAGACCGGTGCCCGTCGAGCCGCCCGCCTTGCGGCCGATTGCCTGCTCCAGGGCCCGTACGGCGGCGACACTCGCCGCGTCCGGCACCCTCATCATCCGGTCGACGGCGCCGGGCACGAAGCTCGGCTCCATGCGGGGCCGGCCGATGCCCTCGATCCGGGAGGCGCAGTCGCAGGTGACGTCCGGATCGCCGGTGGTCCAGCCCTCGAAGAAGCAGGAGTTCTCCGGGTCGGCCACACAGATGCGGGTGTCGTACTGCATGTAGTGGACGTACCGGGCGAGCGTCGCGGAGGTGCCGCCGGTGCCGGCCGTGGCGACGATCCACGCGGGCTCCGGGAACCGCTCCAACTCGAGCTGGCGGAAGATGGATTCGGCGATGTTGTTGTTGCCGCGCCAGTCCGTGGCCCGCTCGGCGTAGGTGAACTGGTCCATGTAGTGGCCGCCGGTCTCCACCGCGAGGCGTGCGGACTCCTCGTACATCTTCCGTGAGTCGTCCACGAAGTGGCATTGCCCGCCGTGGAACTCGATCAGACGGATCTTCTCGGCGCTCGTCGTGCGCGGCATGACCGCGACGAAGGGCACCCCGATCAGCTTCGCGAAGTACGCCTCGGAGACGGCCGTCGAGCCACTGGACGCCTCGATGACCGGTCGGCCCGGCCGGATCCAGCCATTGCACAGGCCGTAGAGGAAGAGTGAGCGGGCGAGGCGGTGCTTGAGGCTGCCGGTCGGATGGGTGGACTCGTCCTTGAGGTACAGGTCGATGCCCCACTGCTCCGGCAACGCGAAGCGCAGCAGATGGGTGTCGGCCGAACGGTTGGCGTCGGCCTGGACCTTGCGAACGGCTTCTTTCAGCCAGCCGCGATAGGCGGCGTCGCTGCGATCGACGTCGAGGGTCACGCCGGACGGGGTCTGCTGGACGATGCTCACGGCGATGCTCCTCAGGCTCGGCGGCAACGGCGACTCGCGCTGCCGTCACTTCGAGCATAGACACCTTCCGCATGCTTCTCACCTGCATAAACACGCCTTTGGGAGCCTCAAAGGCACCCCTGGGTCAGCGGACTCGCCGCACCCGGGGGCGGATGCGCGCGAGTGCTTCCGAGCGCCCCCACGGACTGCGTCCCGCGCACTGGTGCCGGCGGCGGGACGGGGGCAAACTGCACCGGACGGGACGACGATCCCGAACCGGGGGCACACTGGATCAGGACCGGAGCCGGCCACATCCACACGAGGACACGCCGGCACACCGACGCACACGAGGGGGCGGGGCATGGCGGAGGCGGATTTCACGGCCACGGGCGTGCGTATCGGGAAGCGACTGCGCTCGCTGACCCGGGCCGGCCAGGTGCGGATCAGCGACGGCAGGCTCCAGCTGCTCACCAGCTACGGCAGCGAGATCGACAGCGCTCCGGTGCAGGCGGTACGCGCCTCCAAGCCCTGGTTCGCCGCGGACGACCGGGCGTTGGCGGACCTGAACGGCAAGCGCTACTCGCTGACCCTGGGCGATCACGACCCCGCCCCGGGGGAGCCGGGGCCGCCCGCGGCGCGCCGGTTCATCGAAGCGGTACGGAAGGCTGCGGGGCGTAAGGGCTGAGTCACTGCGAGTTGCGGTATGGCAGCTCATGCGTCACTCTGGTCTCACGTCACTCTGGGTTTACCGGCGATAACGCTGCGAACCAGCCCGCCGGTCATGACAGCAGGCGGCCGTTTCCTCAAAGCACCCTGCTGGATCCGAACTCCGTGTTCTTCCGGACCTCTTCAGTCGGGGAGTCGCAGCCGTGATCAGTCACCCAAGCAGGCACTGCACGGTGGAGCTCCAAGCCCTGCCGTCGCGGATCGGTCAGGTCCGCAGAATCGTATCGGCGCAGTTGCGCTACTGGCATCTGGATCCATTGATAGACCGCGCCGCGCTCTGTGTGACCGAGTTGTTGACCAACGTCCATCTGCACGCCCAGCCGGACAAGACATGCACGGTCGAGATCGAGTTGCTGCTCGACCGGCTCACGGTCTCGGTGCGTGACAGCGACCCACGGCTGCCGGTCGTGGCGGACGCCGCCGACGCGGACACGCTCGCCACCTGCGGGCGAGGTCTGGCGATGGTGGCCGCCGTCAGCGACAGCTGGGGCGTGCGGCCGGACGGCGACTCCGGCAAGGTCGTGTGGTTCACGCTGCCCGCTCCCGCGCACGCGGTGGTGCGGGGCATGGGCGCGCGCTCGCCGCTGGCGACGACCGTGGAGCAGCCCGTGCGACAGTTCGCGGAGGTCGGTGCGCGGGTCGATCTGCACCGGCGCGAACGTGCTCCCGCCCGGTCGGCTGTCGTGGGCTGACCGGGCGGTGACCAAGTCGGGCGGCTGACGGACGGAGGGCCGGGCGTCGCCTGCCGAAGGCTCGGGAATGTCACTCCGTGGCGATTGCTCGCAGGACGTCCAGGCGGGCCGCTCGGCCTGCGGGGCGCAGGCCCGCCAGGGCTCCCGCCGTGAGGCCGACGAGGGCGACCAGAGCCAGTTGGAGGGGTGGCATCGCGAAGGCGAAGCTGCTGTCGCTAGTGCCGTCGGAGGCCGCCACCAGGACCCAGCCGAGGAAGGCTCCGAGCATCAGGCCGCCGGCCGTACCGAAGGCCGCCACCAGGACCGATTCCCAGCGGACCATGGCGCGCAGTTGGGAGCGGGTCTGGCCCACGGCCCGCAGCAGGCCCAGTTCACGGGTGCGCTCGTGGATCGCGAGAGTGAGCGTGTTGGCTATGCCCAGGAGGGCGATGAGCACCGCCAGGGCGAGGAGCGCGTAGACGAGGGTGAGCATCATGTCGATGCCGCCCGCCGAGGACTGCGCGTACTCCTCGCGTGTCTGGACCTCGGGGTCGCCGTACGGCGCCGCCGCCTTCTCGACCGCCGCCTTGCCCGCGTCCGTGCCGACACCGTCCTTGAAGGAGACCGCGAGCAGGGTGTCGGCGTCCTGCGTGCGGTGCGGGGCCCAGGCCTCGCGGGTGATGACGTAGTCCCCGGCGAGTTCGGACCGGCCGTAGAGCGCGCGGACCGTGAAGGTCCGCTCCTTGCCGTCGGTGAAGGTGAGGCGCGTCTTGTCGCCGGTCGCCAGGTCGTGCTTCTCCGCTTCGCTTTCCGTGATCGCGATACCGTCGGTGCCGAGCGTGCTCAGGGAGCCCTGGATGTCGCCGAGGTCGAAGGTGCGTTCCAGGGCGAGGGGGTCGGTGACCGTCAGGGCCCGACCCCTGCCGTCGACTTCGGCCACGCCCCGGCCGAGCCCCACGGCCGTGTCGACCTCGGGAAGCCGCTGGACGGCCGCTGCGAGGCGGGGGCTCAGCCCGCTGCCGCCCGCGCCGAACGACGGGGTGCTGACGGCCACGTCGCCGGCGAAGGAGCGGGAGACGGTCTGGTCCATGGTCGCCTTCAGGGAGGCGCCGAACACCGTGAACAGCGAGACCACGGCTACGCCGATCATGAGGGCGCTCGCGGTCGCGGCCGTGCGCTTCGGGCTGCGCAGGGCGTTGCGGCGGGCCAGGGCGCCGGTGACGCCGCGCAAGCGGTCCAGGGGGCCGCCGAGGACACGTACCGCCGTGGTGGCGGCGACCGGTCCGAGGACCACGAAGGCGATCAGGGCGAGGACGGCGCCGGTGCCCGCCAGCCAGACGGACGGGGTGAGCAGGACGCCGCTGACGGTCATGCCGATCGCGAGGGCGATCAGGCCGAGGCCGGTGACCGCGCGGGCGCGGGAGGCGCCGGAGGTGTCCACGGCCGTCTCGCGCAGCGCCGCCAGGGGTGCGGTGCGGCCGGCGCGTACGGCGGGCAGGAGTGCGGAACCGAGGCAGACCACGAGGCCGACGGCGAGGGGCAGGGCCATGGACAGTGCGCTGACCACCAGGTCGCCCTCGGGGAAGGGGAACCCGATCGCCGGGAACAGGGCCTGGAGGCCGGCGGCGATGCCGATGCCGCCTGCCAGGCCGGCCGCCGACGCGGCGACGGCTACGGCGGTCGCCTCCGTGAGGGTCGACGCGGTGACCTGGCGGCAGGAGGCGCCGAGGGCGCGCAACAGGGCGTTCTCGCGGGTGCGTTGGGCCACCACGATCGCGAAGGTGTTGTGGATGGAGAAGGTCGCCACCAGGAGGGCCACGCCCGAGAACACCAGCAGGAACGTGGTGAAGACGGTCAGGAACTGACCGGCGATCATGTCGGTGTTCTCCTCGGCCGCCTCCTGACCGGTGATGGCCTCGACGCCCGCGGGGAGGACGGCGGTCAGCTCGTCGACCAGTTGCTCCTGGCTGACGCCCGGTCCGGCCCGCACCTGGATGCTCGCCGCTTCGCCGGGGCGGGCGGTGAGGTACTTTTCGGCGTCGGCGCGGGTCATGCCGGTGAAGGTCACCTGCGCCATGCCGTCCTCGCCGCCGAAGGTCGCGAGGCCGACGACGGTGACCTCGACGGGGTCGGGGGTGCGCAGAGTCGTGGTGTCACCGATCTCGAGGTCGCCGCGGTCGGCGGTGCCCTTGTTGACCACGACCTCGCCGGACTGCCGCGGGGCGCGGCCCTCGGCCAGTCGGTACGGATTGAGCCCGGGGTCGGTGATCCAGTTGCCGGCGAGGGTGGGCGGGCCCTGGCCACCGATGGGGTCACCGTCCTTGCCGATGAGCTGGCCGGCGCCCTGGATGTCGGGCGCGGCGGCGGCGACGCCGGGAACGCGCTCGATCCGGGTCACCAAGGCGGTGTCGACGGGCTCGCGGACGCCCTCGCTCTCGCCGGGCGTGGTGATGGCGTCGGCGCTGCGTACGACGGCGTCCGTGCCGCTGGTGGCGTTGCCGAACATCGTGTCGAAGCTCGCGCGGAGCGTGTCGCCCATGACGAGGGTCCCGGCGAGGAAGGCGACACCGAGGAACACCGCGAGGAACGTGCCGGCGAAGCGGCGCTTGTGGGCGCGCAGGGAGGACACGCTCAGGCGGACGGACGCGTTCATGACGGCACCTCGAAGGCTTTCATCCGGTCCAGGACCTTGTCGGCGGTCGGGGACTGCATGCGGTCGACCAGGCGGCCGTCCGCGAGGAAGACGACCTCGTCGGCGTGGGCGGCGGCCACCGGGTCATGGGTGACCATGACGACCGTGCGGGAGGTCTGGCGTACCGCGCGGCCGAGCAGTCCGAGGACCTCCTCGCCCGATCGGGAGTCGAGGTTGCCGGTCGGCTCGTCGGCGAAGACGACGTCCGGTCGGCCTGCGAACGCCCGTGCCACGGCGACGCGTTGCTGCTGCCCGCCGGAGAGTTCGGCGGGCCGGTGGTGGAGCCGGTCGCGCAGGCCGACGACGTCGATCAGCGCGTCGAGCCACTCCTGTTCGCCGTTCGCGCCCGCGAGGTCCAGCGGCAGCGTGATGTTCTCCGCGACGGTCAGGGTCGGCACCAGGTTGAAGGCCTGGAAGACGAAGCCGACCCGGTCGCGGCGCAGGAGGGTGAGGCGGCGGTCGTCGAGGGTGCTCAGGTCGGTGTCGCCGATGTGGGCGGCGCCCGAGGTGAGTGTGTCGAGGCCGGCCGCGCAGTGCATCAGGGTGGACTTGCCGGAGCCCGAGGGCCCCATGATCGCGGTGAAGCGGCCGACCGGGAAGTCGACGCTCACCCCGTCCAGGGCCCTCACGCAGGTGTCGCCTGTGCCGTACACCTTCACGGCGTCGACGACCCGGGCGGCGGTCCGGGTGACGATCGCGGTGGTCATGCCGCACCGCCCTTGCCCGTGCGGCCGAACTGCTCGTCCAGGACGGACAGCCGGCGCCAGTACTCGTCCTCGTCGATCTCGCCGGAGGCGAAGCGGTGGCCGAGCACGGTGATGGGCGAGTGGTCGTCGGGGGCCGCCGTACGCCAGGGGCCGCCGCGAGCGCGTCCGCGCCACACCGTGCGACGCAGCAGCGCGATGCCGCCGATCACGACGGCCGCCCAGAGCAGCGGGAAGAGGAGGATCCACGGGCCGGGCCCGCCGTCGGCGAAGTGAGCCAGGGTCTGCATCTCGAGTCATCTCCCAAGTCGGTTCGGGTGGGTTGTTCGGGTTGTTCGGTGATGCCTCGAGATTCGCTCCGCACAGGGGTCCGGGTCGTCGTACGGCCAGCGGCAGTGCGGGTACCTCACGGGGAGTACTCGGGGGTGCCGGCGCTGCTCCGGCGGGGGCGCGGGCGGCCGTGGTTGCGGCTTCGGACGGCGTCGCGGCACGGGCTCGACTTCTGTAACTACTAGTATGTACAGTGAGGGCATGAGCACCTCGGACACCTCGGACCGACTGATCGAGTCCACCCGTGAACTGCTGTGGGAGCGCGGTTACGTGGGCACCAGCCCCAAGGCGATCCTCGAGCGCGCGGGCGCCGGGCAGGGCAGCATGTACCACCACTTCAAGGGCAAGCCGGATCTCGCCCTGGCCGCGATCCGGCGGACCGCCGAGGAGATGCGGGCTACCGCCGAGGGAGTACTCGACGGCCCGGGATCGCCGTACCAGCGCATCGAGGCGTATCTGCGGCGCGAGCGCGAGGTGCTGCGCGGCTGTCCGATCGGGCGGCTGACGATGGACCCGGACGTGATGGCGAGCGACGAGCTGCGCGCGCCGGTGGACGAAACGCTCGACTGGCTGCGGGAACGGCTCGCCGGGATCGTCGAGGAGGGCAAGGAGCAGGGCCGGTTCGCGTCCGGACTGGTCGGCGAGGAGGTCGCGGCGACGATCGTCGCGACGGTCCAGGGCGGCTACGTCCTCGCTCGCGCCTCCGGGTCGCCCGCCGCCTTCGACGTCGGTGTCCGAGGCCTACTCGCCCTTCTCTCACCGCGCTAGTCACTCGCACCGCTGGAAGGCGGCCCGATGCATGCGATGCAGTACGCCGTCACCCTGCCCGCCGACTACGACATGGAGATCGTCCGCCGACGCGTCGCGACCAAGGGGCACTTGCTCGACGCCTGGGAGGGCCTGCGACTCAAGGCGTACCTGGTGCGCGAGCGGGGCGCACACGGGTCACCGGTCAATCAGTACGCCCCGTTCTACCTCTGGAACACCCTCGCCGGTATGAACGCCTTCTTGTGGACAGGCCCGTTCCAGGGCATCGTCGACGACTTCGGCCGCCCGTCGGTGCGCCAGTGGGCCGGGCTGGCGTACGAGGAGGGCGTCGCGGCCCGCTCCCGCGCGCGGGTGGCGGTACTGCGCCGCCGACAGGTGCCTGACGGGGCGCTGTTGAGTGACTTCATGGCCGACGCGGCGCGCGAGTCCGGGCGGTTGGCCGGTGAGGACGGCGCGATCCTCTCGGCTTCCGCCGTGGACACGAGCCGTTGGGAGGTGATCCACTTCTCCCTCCGGGAGAACCATCCGCCCGAGGCCGACGGCGACGTGTACGAGGTGCTGCGCATCTGCGCACCGGGGCGCGGCCGTTCACCGGGCTGACGAGAGAAGGCGAAGACATGGCACTGGAGATGCGCGATCGCTGTGAGCGCTGCGAGACGGCGGCGCTGCCGCTCGACGCGGCTGCCCGTATCTGCTCGTACGAGTGCACCTTCTGTGTGGCGTGCAGTGACGAGATGCGGGACGTCTGTCCCAACTGCGGTGGCGAGCTGGTCTCGAGACCTCGCCGATCATGATGCCCTGACAAGGAGGCCCCCATGCCCTTCGTCCGCATCGACGCGCTCGGCTCGGACCCCGGCCGCCTCGACGCCCTGGGCCGTGCCGTGCACGACGCCTTGGTGGAGGCGATCGGGATTCCGCCCGACGACCGGTTCCAGGTGCTGACCGGGCACGACGGCAACCGAAGCACGCTTCGGTACGACGACGCCTACCTCGGCATTCGCCGGGACGACGGCTTGGTGTACGTCACGATCACGATGCGCTCCGGTCGGACTCCCGAGCAGAAGCAGGCGCTGTACCGGCGAATCGCCGAACTCACCCACGCCTACGCGGGGACCGAGCCGCGCAACGTGTTCGTCAATCTGCTCGAGAACGAGCCCGCCGACTGGTCCTTCGGCGAGGGAGTGGCGCAGTACGCGCAGTCGCCCGCCCCGGCGGACGCGCCCGTTCCCAGCGGGCCGGTGCCGACGCCGCCGGAGGGCTAGGGGGTGTTTCGAAAGTCCCGCACAGCACCCACGGCGCCCGGCACGCACCCTCGCCGCACCGGCCAAAGGCCCAAGTACGTCCAGTACGAGGGCCTTCGTCCGGCACGCCGAGGGCACGCACCGGACACCGCGGGCACCGCACGAGACTTTCGAAACACCCCCTAGAGCCTGCTGTCGTCCAGTCGGCCGATGTGGGCGACGTTCCCCCGGTCCTCGGCGTCGGTGCTCGCCTTCGCCGCGAACCAGGCGTCGAGGATCTCCTTGAGCAGGGGCTGCGAGGTGAGCCGCAGGCTCAGGGCGAGGACATTGGCGTCGTTCCAGCGGCGGGCGCCGTCCGCGGTGTAGGCGTCCGTGCACAGGGCCGCCCGTACGCCCGGCACCTTGTTCGCGGCGATCGACGCGCCCGTGCCGGTCCAGCAGCACACGACCGCCTGGTCCGCCGTCCCGGCGGCGACCTCGCGGGCGGCGGCCTCCGAGCAGGGGGCCCACTGGCTGTTGTCGCCGGGGCTCAGCGCGCCGTGGGCGACGACCTCGTGGCCGCGCTCGCGCAGTTCGGCGACGAGGAGGCGGGCCACGGGCTCGTCCATGTCCGAGGAGACGGAGATCCGCATGGGTCGAGCCTACCGCCAGGCGGGGAGGGGCCCCAGGTGGCATCACGGCCTTGCGGCGGCACCGCCTCCGAGGACGGTCGAACGTCGCTCACGCCCGTGGGGGAAACTGGATTCCCGGGCGGCTGCCGGCCGGCCTACGTGAGCGCGCCGAGCGGGTCGTCCAGGACCGGCTGCCAGGCCAACTCGGCGGCGCCCACCAGGCTGTTGTGGTCCAGGGTGCACGCGAGGATCGGGACGCCGCCGCTCTGCCCCCACAGGCTGCGGTCGGCGACGACCGCGCGCAGGCGTTCGGGGTCGGCGTCGAGCAGGGTGCGGTGCAGGCCGCCGAGGATGATCCGGTCCGGGTTGAGGATGTTGACCAGGCCGGCCAGCCCGAGGCCGAGGCGGTCGATGAGGGCCTCGGTGGCGGTGCGGACCGTCGGGTCGTCGTACTGGCTGCGGATCAGGTCGATGGCCTGCTTGAGCAGGGACACCTCGGGTCCGGGAGCGCGGCCCGCCGCCGTCAGGAAGGCCAGCGGATCGGCCTCGACGTCCAGGCAGCCGCGGCTGCCGCAGTGACAGGGTCTGCCCTCGGGGTTGACCGTGAGGTGGCCGACCTCCAGGGCCAGACCCGAACTGCCGGTGTGCAGACGGCCGTCCAGCACCAGCGCGCCGCCGACGCCCCGGTGACCGGTGGCCACGCACAGCAGGTCACGGGCGCCGCGTCCGGCGCCGTGCCGGTGCTCGGCGAGCGCGGCGAGGTTGACGTCGTTGGCGGCGAAGGCGGGTCCGGTGATGCCGGCCGCGCGCACGCACTCCGTGAAGATACGGCGGACGGGGGCACCCACGGGCCACGCGAGGTGCAGCGGGTTGAGCGCGAGGCCGTCCGGTTCGGCGACCGCGGACGGCACGGCGAGTCCGGCGCCGACACAGCGCCGGCCCGTCTCGCGCAGCAGGGCGGCGCCCGCTTCGACGACCGACCCGAGGACTTTCGCGGGGTCCGCGTCCACGGTCTCGCAGCCGGGCGCGGTGGCGACGATACGGCCGCCGAGGCCGACCAGCGCGGCCCGGAATCCGTCGGCGTGCACCTGCGCGGCGAGGACGACCGGGCCGTCCTCGGCGACCGCCAGCCGGTGCGAGGGCCGTCCCTGGGAGCCGGCCGCGGCGCCGGGCCGGGCATCCACCCTGATCAGACCGAGCGCCTCCAGCTCGGCGGCGACCGCTCCGGCCGTGGCCCGGGTGACCCCGAGCTCGGCGGTCAGGACGGCACGGGTGGGGGCGCGTCCGGTGTGCACGAGCTCGAGCGCGGGTCCGAGCGCACCGCGCCCCCGGTCCAACCGCGCCCTCGAGGTGGTCCCTTCCCCCGCCGTCCGGGGGTCCGCCTTGCCACTCATGAGGGGGAGTCTCCCATGATCCGCAGATGCCATGGCCTACAGGCCGCTCACTCTGAGCGTGATGTTCAACCGCCCGGTCAGCCCCAACTCCGGCGGAGCCGTGCCCGGCTGCACCCTGGGCACACCGTGGTGAGCGAGCCGTGCGGGGCCGCCGAACACGAACAGATCGCCGCTGCGCAGTTCGACGTCCGTGTACGGCCGGGTCCGGGTCTCGGTGTTGCCGAAGCGGAAGACGCAGGTGTCGCCGAGGCTCAGGGACACCACGGGGGCCGGGGACCTCTCGTCGCTGTCGCGGTGCATGCCCATGTGCGCGTCGCCGTCGTAGAAGTTGATCAGTGCGATGTCGTACGGCTCGTCCCCCGCCTCGCCGAGCGCGTCCCGTACGGCGCGCCGGCCCAGCTCGCCGAGCCAGTCGGGGAACGGTTTCACCGGGGCGCCGTCGCCGTCGACGACCGTGGGGGCGTAGCCGTACGGGTACCAGTGCCGGCCCAGGCAGACCTGCCGGGCGGTCATCGTGCCGCCGCCGGGTGTGCGGACCGTGCGCAGGCCGGCCGGCGGGCGCGCCCATTCACGGCAGGCCCGCAGCAGCTCGCGCCGGCGTCCGGCGTCCAGCCAGTCGGGCACGTGCACAGCGCCCGGCGTGACCTCGGTGCGTGACCGGGGGAACAGCTCGGCGTCCATGCCTCCCATCCTCCCCCACCGTCCGTGAGCTGCGGCTCGTGCGGGCCCGGCCCTGTGGTCGCTTAGCCTTGACGCACGATGAACGACCGGATGACGACGCCCTGGGCCGAGCTCGCGCTGGCCCGTTTCCCCGAGGACCCGCGTGACAGGCTGCGTGCCTGGGACGCCTCCGACGAGTACCTCCTCAGGCACCTCGCCGAGCGGGAGGTCCCGCTGTCCGGCACGGTCGTGGTCGTCGGTGACCGCTGGGGTGCCCTGGTCACGGCGCTGGCGGCGCACCGGCCGACGCAGATCACGGACTCGTACCTGACGCAGGAGGCCACCCGGGCCAACCTCGCCCGGCAGGGCGTCGAGCCCGGCGCGGTCCGGCTGCTCACGACACAGGACCCGCCGCCGGACCGGATCGACGTGCTTCTCGTGCGGGTGCCGAAGAGCCTTGCGCTGCTGGAGGACCAGTTGCTGCGGCTGGCGCCCGCGGTGCACGAGGGCACGGTCGTGGTCGGCACCGGCATGGTGAAGGAGATCCACACCTCCACGCTCCAGCTGTTCGAGCGGATCATCGGCCCGACCCGCACCTCTCTCGCGGAGCGGAAAGCCCGGTTGATCTTCTGCACGCCCCAGCCGTCGCCGGCCCGGCCCGCCAACCCATGGCCGTACACCTACACCCTCCCCGACGGGATCGGCGCCGCCTCGGGTCGTACGGTCGTCAATCACGCGGGGGTGTTCTGCGCCGAGCGGCTCGACATCGGCACGAGGTTCTTCCTGGGGCATCTGCCGGGCGGCGGTGGCCACCGGCGGGTGGTGGACCTCGGGTGCGGCAACGGTGTCGTCGGTACGGCAGTGGCGCTGGCGAACCCGGACGCCGAGGTGCTGTTCGTGGACGAGTCGTTCCAGGCCGTGGCGTCGGCGGAGGCGACGTACAAGGCGAACGGGGTGGCCGGGCAGGCCGAGTTCCGGGTCGGCGACGGCATGGCGGGTGTGCCGGCCGGCAGCGTCGACCTGGTGCTCAACAATCCGCCGTTCCACTCCCATCAGGCGACGACCGACGCGACGGCCTGGCGGATGTTCACGGGAGCGCGGCGCGCGCTGAAGCCGGGCGGTGAGCTGTGGGTGATCGGCAACCGGCATCTCGGCTACCACGTGAAGCTGCGGCGGCTGTTCGGCAACAGCCGCCTGGTCGCCAGTGACCCGAAGTTCGTGGTGCTGGCGGCGGTCAAGAAGTAGCGGTCCCCAGCACCGCGATGATGCGGGCCACCGCTTGCACCATCGCCTCGCGGCCCACGCTGAGGTATGTGCGGGAGTCGACCGCGTCGGGGTTCGCCGCGAGGAATTCCCGGATCGCGCCCGTCATGGCGACGTTGAGGGCCGTGCCGACGTTGACCTTGGCGATGCCGCCCGCGACGGCCGCGGTGAGCTCGTCGTCGGGGACGCCGGAGGAGCCGTGCAGGACGAGGGGGACGTCCAGGGCGGCAAAGAGGCGCTTGAGGAGATTGTGGTCGAGGGTCGCGGTGCGGGTCGTCATGGCGTGCGAGCTGCCGATGGCCACCGCGAGGGCGTCCACACCGGAGTCGGCGACGAAGGCGTGCGCCTCCGCGGGGTCCGTCCGCGCGCCGGGGGCGTGGGCGTCGAGCGGCGACTCACCGTTCTTGCCGCCGAGCCGCCCCAACTCCGCCTCGATCCACAGCCCTTGGGCGTGCGCCCAGTCGGCGGCGGCCTTCGTCGCGGCGAGGTTGTCCAGGTAGGGCAGGCGTGCCGCGTCGTACATCACGGAGCTGAATCCGACGCCCGGCGCCTGGCGCAGCAGGTCGTCGCTCTGGACGTGGTCGAGGTGCAGGGCGACGGGGACGGTGGCACGTTCCGCGGCGGCGACGGCCGCGCGCGCGAGCGGCATCAGCCGCCCGTAGCGGAACTTGACGGCGTTCTCGCTGACCTGGAGGACGACGGGCGAACCCACCGACTCCGCGCCGGCGATGACCGCCTCGATGTGCTCCAGAGTGATGACGTTGAAGGCGGCGACTGCGGAACGGGTGGCGGCGGCGCCGGCGATGAGCTCGCCGGTGGTCACGAGGGGCACGGCCTGTCCTTTCAAGCACGCGAAGGGTGCGCGTCTCAAGCACGCGAAGGGGCGCGTCAGGGGGCGAGGATCACCGAGCGGGTGAGGTGGCGCGGGGTGTCGGGGTCGAGGCCGCGGGCCGCGGCGACGGAGACGGCGAGCCGCTGGGCGCGGACCAGTTCGGCGAGAGGGTCGAGGCGGCCCTCGATCCACAACCCGCCGGTGGCGCGCACCTGTTCGGCGAGCCCCTCGGGTGCCGGGCCGAACATCCAGGTCGCGGTTCCGCTCGTGGTGATGCTGATCGGGCCGTGCCGGTACTCCATCGCCGGATAGGCCTCGGTCCAGGACAGCGAGGCCTCGCGCATCTTCAGTCCGGCCTCGTTGGCCAGTCCGACCGTCCAGCCGCGGCCGAGGAAGGTGAACTGGGTGCAGTCCACGAGCCCCTCGGGCAGGTCCTCGGTGAGCGCGGTGCGGGCGTCGGCCACAGCCGCGTCGGTGTGCAGCCCGAGGTGGGCGCGGAGCAGGGTGAGGGCGGTGGTCGCGAAGCGGGTCTGCACGACGGATCGTTCGTCCGCGTAGTCGAGCACGACCACCTCGTCCGCGCCCGTCATGACGGGCGTGTCCGGGTCGGCGGTGATCGCCGTGGTGCGCGTGCGTCCCTTCAACCGTCCCAGCACGTCGAGTACTTCGGTGGTGGTGCCGGAGCGCGTGAGGGCGAGGACCCGGTCGTAGGAGCGGCCGTGCGGGAACTCCGAGGCGGCGAAGGCGTCGGTCTCTCCCTGGGCCGACCCCTCGCGCAGTGCGGCGTAGGCCTGCGCCATGAAGTACGAGGTCCCGCAGCCGACGACCGCGACCCGCTCCCCCGCGACCGGAAGCAGCCCGCCGGCTCCGGCGGCCTGCTCCGCGGCGCGCGTCCAGCACTCCGGCTGGCTGTTGAGCTCGTCCTCGACATGCGTCATGCCGCCACCCTCCCGGCCCCCATGCAGCCTGAATGATTGTTCTTGCAAGATATAGCGTCTTTTCGAGCAGAATCAAGCATGACTGGCTGAAAGGGGTGCGCTAAGGTCGCCAGGAGATCGAGCAATGGAGGCCGGATGTCGCGCGACGCCCGCTGGAAGTCGCTGCTGGAGCTGCTCGTCGAGCGGGGCCGGCTGGACGTCGAGGAGGCGGCGGCCGAGCTGGGGGTGTCGGCGGCGACGATCCGACGTGACTTCGATCAGCTCGCCGAACAGCAGATGCTGGTCCGCACACGGGGCGGGGCGGTCGTGCACGGGGTGTCCTACGAACTGCCGCTGCGCTACAAGACCGCCCGGCGCGCCTCCGAGAAACAGCGCATCGCCAAGGCGGTCGCGGACCTCGTGGCGCCCGGCGAGGCGGTGGGGCTGACCGGCGGCACGACGACCACCGAGGTCGCGCGGGCCCTGGCCGTACGCGGGGACCTGGGGTCCGGCTCGCCCGCGCTGACCGTCGTCACGAACGCACTCAACATCGCCAACGAGCTCGCCGTGCGACCCCAGTTCAAGATCGTGGTCACCGGTGGGGTCGCGCGCCCCCAGTCGTACGAGCTCATCGGACCGCTCGCGGACGGGGTGCTGGCCCAGATCACGATCGATGTGGCCGTACTCGGCGTCGTCGCCTTCGACGTCACGCACGGCGCCGCGGCGCATGACGAGGCGGAGGCGGCGATCAACCGGCTGCTGTGCGAACGGGCCGAGCGAGTCATCGTGGCCGCCGACTCCAGCAAGCTGGGGCAGCGGGCGTTCGCCCGGATCTGCGCGGTCGACGCGGTGAACACACTGGTCACGGACACGGCGGCCACGCCGGAGACGGTGCGGCGCTTCGAGGAGGCGGGGCTGAGGGTCATCACGGTCTGAGCCCCGGCGGAGCCGACCCGCGGTCACCTGCGCCGGGCTGACGCCGGTCCGCGAGCGGTGCTCGACGGGGGGCGAGCCGTGGTCCGCCCCGGCCGGCATCGGTCAGGTCTGAGCCCTGGTCCTCGCCTGACGACGATCGCCGAGCCCCAGCACGCGCGGGAGTGCACCGGCCGGCCGATCCGAACCCCCGCCGGGCCGCACCGGCAGGGCCCCGGCGCCGATCCCGGCCGCCCCGACCCCCGATTCCCCCTAGGCTGGGAGCGAAGCGCACGGTGGGGCGAGGAGGGTGCGATGAGCACGACACCGAGCGACCACGGCGTACCGGCGGGATCGCGCTATCTGCCCATCGCCGAGCACGGGCTGATCGGCGATCTGCGCAGTGTGGCGCTGGTCGGGACGGACGGCACGATCGACTGGTACTGCTGCTCCTCCTTCGACGCGCCGAGCGTCTTCGCCGCGATCCTGGACGCCGACAAGGGCGGATGCTTCGAGCTGGCGGCGGCGGTACCCGCGCGGACCAAGCAGTTCTACTTCCCGGACACCAACGTCCTGATCACCCGGTTCTTCACCGAGGACGGCGTCGGCGAGGTGCAGGACTTCATGCCGGTCGGCGGCGACGCGGTGGAGACCGAGCGGCATCGGCTGATCCGACGCGTGGTGTGCGTGCGCGGATCGATCCCCTTCCGGACCCGGGTCGCGCCCCGCTTCGACTACGGCGCCCGGCCGCACACGCTGCGCATGGTCGGCGATGTCGCCGTCTTCGAGTCCGCGAAGCTGACCCTGGGGCTGACCGCGACCGTGCCGCTGGAGGCCGACGGCCAGGATGCGCGGGCCGAGTTCAAACTCGCCGAGGGCGAGTCGGCGGTGTTCGCGCTGGACCAGGTCGGCGGGGACGTGACCCCCCGCCGGTGCGCGCGGGCCGAGGCCGAGGAGCAGTTCAACAGCACGGTGGCGTACTGGCGGCACTGGCTGTCCGCCTCCCGGTACCGGGGCCGCTGGCGGGAGATGGTGCACCGCTCCGCCCTCACCCTGAAGCTGCTCACCTACGCGCCCACCGGCGCCATCGTGGCGGCGCCGACCACGAGCCTGCCCGAGCGGGTCGGCGGCGAACGCAACTGGGACTACCGGTACGTCTGGGTACGCGACGCCGCCTTCTGCGTGTACGCGCTGCTGCGCCTGGGCTTCACCGGCGAGGCCGAGGCCTTCATGGACTTCGTCACCCGGCACATCACACCGGGCGACGGCAAGCCGTCGGGCCCGCTCCAGATCATGTACGGCATCGACGGCCGCAGCGATCTGCCCGAGCGGGAGCTGGACCACCTGGAGGGACACCTCGGTTCCGCACCGGTGCGGGTCGGCAACGCCGCCGCCGACCAGCTCCAACTCGACATCTACGGTGCCCTGATCGACTCGGTCTACCTCTACGACAAGTGGGCCAAGCCCGTCTCCAGCGACCAGTGGGAGGACGTGTGCGCGCTGGTGGACTGGGTGTGCGGGAACTGGGACCGGCCGGACGAGGGCATCTGGGAGACCCGCGGCGGACGCAAGAACTTCCTGTACTCGCGGCTGATGTGCTGGGTGGCGATCGAGCGGGCCATCCGCATGGCCAACCGGCGTGGGCTGCCCGCCGATCTCGAGCGCTGGAGGGAGAGCCGGGACACGATCTACCGGCGGATCATGAAGCGCGGATGGTCCGAGCGGCGTAACGCCTTCGTCCAGCACGAGGACGGTGACGTGCTGGACGCGGCCGTACTGATGATGCCGCTGACCAAGTTCATCGCGCCGACCGACCCCAAGTGGCTGTCCACCCTCGACGTGCTCACCGAGGAGCTGGTGTCCGACTCGCTGGTCTACCGCTACGACCCGCAGTCGAGCCCGGACGGACTGCACGGCGACGAGGGCACCTTCTCGATCTGCTCGTTCTGGTACGTCGAGGCGATGGTGCACGCCGGCCGGATCGACGAGGCACGCCTCGCCTTCGAGAAGATGCTGACGTACGCCAACCATCTGGGCCTGTACGCCGAGGAAATCAGCCACACCGGTGAGCAACAGGGCAATTTCCCGCAGGCGTTCACCCACCTCGCGCTGATCAGCGCGGCTTTCAACCTGGACCGCGCGCTCGGGTGAGGCGGGATCACGACGGTCACCCGCAAGACATCGAATTTAGGCGAGGCTAACCTAATACGGGTTCCCTCAACTCACCCGAAGGGCACCCCAGATGACTTCCGGCTCGATCTTCCCGTACGTCATGCCGACCCCCGAGATGCTGCCCGACGACACGACGGGGTGGACCCTCGATCCGGCCCGAGCGGCGCTCGTAGTCCTGAACTTACAGCGGCGCTTCGTGCGCGCGCTGGAGCAGCAGGGCGCCCCGATCCCCCAACTGCTCGCCAACACGGTCCGGTTGGTGAGCGTCGCCCATGCCGCGGGCGTCCCCGTCATCCACTCGGTGCCCGCCGGCGAGCGCGGAGCCGCCTCGTACGTACAGCAGTCCGGCGCCCCGGCGGACGGGGACGGCGAGGCGTTCGCCGCGCAGGTCGAACCGCGCACCGGGGACACGGTGCTCACCACTCGCAAGCACAGCGCCTTCGCCCGTACGCGGCTGGACAGCCGGCTGCGCGACCTGGAGCGGGACCAGGTCGTGATCACGGGGCTGTTCGCCCGGGTCGGTGTGCTGATGACGGCCGCTGACGCCTGGGTGCAGGACCTGGAGCCGTTCGTCGTCGCGGACGCCATCGCCGATCTCTCGGCCGGGAGCCATGAGTTCGCGCTCGAATGGGTCGCGGACACCTGCGGGACGGTGACGTCCACGGGACGTGTGCTGGAGGTCTTCGAACCGGCCGTGCCGGTGGCGACAGCGGCAGCGGTGTGAGCGGCGGCGGCGCGGCCGAGCACCTCGGGGCCCTGCCGGGCCCGGACTCACCTCAGTGCCCATGTCCCGGCGTCTCGGCATGTCCGGAGTCCTGCGCGTCCCCCGCTGTGGTCTCCTGCGCGGGCGCCGGCCCACCGGCCCGGACCGTGAACGCCGCGGTGTGCACCTTCCCGTCGTGCTTGAAGTCGAGGAACAGGCGGTAGGTGCCGCTGCTCGGCGCCGTGGCGGTGAACGAGATCCCGGGGCCGGGCTTCGTCGCGCCGTCGCCGGGCTCGCCGTTGGGGTGGACATGGAGGTGGGCGAGGTCACCGGAGCGCAGGGCGACCAGATGACCGTAGGCGCCGAGGTACGGCTGGAGGTCGGTAACGGGGCGGCCGTCTCGCGAGACGTTCAGCTTCAGCTCGCTCGCCCTGCCCGGGCGCAGGCCGCCGTCGAGACGGACGTCGTAGCCATGGATCTCGGCGGTGGAGCCCGGCGCGGGCAGCCGCTGCGGCTCGTAGCTACCCGCGGCCGCCAGGTCGGCGCCGAGGGTGAGGTTCTCGGCGTTCTTCTTCGCCGGGGTGAAGTCGGCGAAGACGCGGTATCCGCCGGCGCGGGGCAGCTCGACGGGGATGCTCCAGGTGCCGTCGGCGGCGCGGGTGGGGTGCAGATGGCGGTAGGTGACCAGGTCGCGTGAGGCCACGATGAGGTGCAGCTCCTTCTCGTGCTCGCGCTGGTACGCGGTGACGGCCCGGCCCCCGCTGTCGCGGATGACGAAGCTCAGGTCGGCCCGCTCCCGGGCCGCGACGCTCGGGGTCCGAAGGTCGAGGGTGTAGCCGCCCTCGGAGATCTGGAGCCCTCCGGCCGGCTTCGTCTCATTCCCGCCATGGTCGCCGTGGCCGGCGCCTCCTTCCGGCTTCGGCGCGGCCTCCGCGCTGTGGCTGTCGTGCCGGGCGGGCGCCGGGTCCTCGACGACGGGGTCGATGCCCTGTCCCACGCCGTAGGCGGTGCCGAAGGTCGCGGCCAGAGCGGCGGCGAACGCGCTGATCTTCAGTCCGGCATGCATGGCGATCTCCTGATCTCCGGTGGCCTCGATGCCGCTCACGATACCCCTGGGGGGTATTAAGTCAACCCCGATCCTGCCCCGATCCCAGCTTGCTTTCGGTACCCCCTAGGGGTATACAGGACCTCTGACCAATCATACCCCCACCCCGTATACCCCCACCGCCTGAACCGACCGGCCCCCGAACCCTCCGAGCCCGGCCGCACCTGGCGCGACCCCACCGCACGAGGAGCAGCGATGACCACCACCGCGCCCCACCCCGCCACCGAGGTAGAACTCGCCATCGGCGGCATGACCTGCGCCTCGTGCGCGGCGCGCATCGAGAAGAAGCTGAACCGCATGGACGGTGTGACCGCCACCGTCAACTACGCCACCGAGAAGGCGAGGGTCAGCCACACCGGCGAGGTCTCCGTCCAGGACCTGATCGCGACCGTCGAGGCGACCGGATACACCGCGCGCGAGCCCGCGCCGCCGGTCCCACGCAGCCAGGACGCCGGCGGACGCGACGGCGGGCACGAACGGGGCGACCGGGACGACCCGGGCGACGGCCTACGGCCGCTGAGGGAGCGGTTGATCACCGCCGTGACGCTCGCCGTGCCCGTCGTCGCGATGGCGATGATCCCGGCCCTTCAGTTCGAGTACTGGCAGTGGCTGTCGCTCACACTGGCGGCACCCGTCGTGACCTACGCCGCCTGGCCCTTCCACAAGGCGGCGTTCACCAATCTGCGGCACGGCGCGGCGACCATGGACACGCTGATCTCGGTCGGCACCTCGGTGGCGTTCCTGTGGTCCCTGTGGGCACTGTTCCTCGGCAGCGCGGGCGAACCCGGCATGACGCACCCCTTCGAGCTGACCATCGCCCGCGGCGACGGCTCGGGGAACATCTACCTGGAGGCGGCGGCCGGGGTGACCGCCTTCATCCTGGCCGGCCGTTACTTCGAGGCGCGCTCCAAGCGCAAGGCGGGCGCGGCGCTGAAGGCACTGCTGGAGCTGGGCGCCAAGGACGTCACGGTGCTGGGCGCCGATGGCACCGAACGTACCGTCGGTGTCACGGAGTTGAGGGTCGGTGACCGATTCCTCGTCCGTCCCGGCGAGAAGATCGCCACCGACGGGACCGTGGTCGAGGGCTCGTCGGCGGTGGACGCCTCGATGCTCACCGGTGAGTCCGTGCCGGTCGAGGTCGCCGAGGGTGACCCGGTCACCGGTGCCACGATCAACGCGGGCGGCCGTCTGGTGGTCGAGGCGACCCGGGTGGGTGCCGACACCCAACTCGCCCGGATGGCCCGGCTGGTGGAGGACGCGCAGAACGGCAAGGCCACGGCGCAGCGGCTCGCCGACCGCATCTCCGCCGTGTTCGTGCCGAGCGTGATCGCCCTCGCCCTGGGCACCCTCGGCTTCTGGCTCGGCAACGGCGTGGGTCTGGCGGCGTCGTTCACCGCCGCGGTGGCCGTACTGATCATCGCCTGCCCGTGCGCCCTGGGCCTGGCCACGCCGACGGCGCTGATGGTCGGCACGGGGCGGGGCGCCCAGCTCGGGATCCTGATCAAGGGCCCGGAGGTACTGGAGTCCACGCGCGAGGTCGACACGATCGTCCTCGACAAGACGGGCACGGTGACCACCGGCCGGATGACGCTGCTGGGCGTGCACACGGGCGAGGGCGCCGACGAAGCCGAGGTCCTGCGTCTCGCGGGCGCGTTGGAGCACTCCTCCGAGCACCCGATCGCCCGTGCCGTCGCCGACGGGGCGCTGGAGAGGCTGACGTCGTTGCCCACGCCCGAGGACTTCGCGAACGTGCCGGGTCTGGGGGTGCAGGGTGTGGTCGAAGGTCATGCCGTACTCGTGGGCCGGGAGCGGCTGTTGGCGGAGTGGGCCATCACACTGCCCGAGGAGCTGCGGCGCGCCCAGGCGGACGCCGAGGCGGCCGGGCGGACGGCTGTCGTGGTGGCGTGGGACGGTCGGGCGCGGGCCGTCCTGGAGGTCGCCGACGCGGTGAAGGAGACCAGCGCGGAGGCGATCGGGCGACTGCGCGCTCTCGGTCTCACCCCGATGCTGCTGACCGGTGACAACGCCGCCGTCGCCCACGCCGTCGCCCGCGAGGTCGGGATCGCACCCGAGGACGTCGTCGCCGAGGTGCTGCCGCAGGACAAGGCCGATGTCGTCAAGCGCCTCCAGAGCGAGGGCCGTTCGGTCGCGATGGTCGGTGACGGCGTCAACGACTCGGCCGCGCTCGCCCAGGCCGATCTGGGCCTGGCGATGGGCACCGGCACGGACGCCGCGATCGAGGCGGGTGACCTCACCCTGGTCCGCGGTGACCTGCGTGCCGCGGCCGACGCCATCAGGCTCGCCCGCAGGACGCTCGGCACCATCCGGTCGAATCTGTTCTGGGCCTTCGCCTACAACGTCGCCGCCCTGCCGCTCGCCGCGGCCGGACTGCTCAACCCGATGATCGCCGGCGCGGCCATGGCCTTCTCGTCGGCCTTCGTCGTCGGCAACTCGCTGCGGCTGCGGTCGTTCAGGGCGGCGGGCTGATCGCCCACCGAAGCGATCGGTCACCGAAGGCAGAAGAGGGGGTGCCGCCTCAGCGGCACCCCCTCCGTGCTGGTGCGGATGCTCTCAGCCGAAGGCCTTCACGGCCTGGTAGTAGGTCCAGGCCGTGCTGTTGCAGGCGGACTTCGACGCACCGCTGTAGCGCGCGCACACGCGCTTGAGGTCTTCGTAGAATGCGCTGTCGACGCGGGACTTGTTGGCGCTGAAGGCGCCCAGCGCCTTGTAGTTGCGGTAGCCGAAGTCGTGCCGGGCGCAGGACGTGGAGAACGGGAAGCCGAACGGGTTGTCGGGCGAGGAGGAGCAGTAGTCGGTGGACCAGTCGAAGGAGTAGGCGGACCAGGCGGACTGGTTGTTGCGGGCGGCGACCCAGGAGTTGTAGCTGGACGCGCTGGTC
Source organism: Streptomyces sp. M41 (assembly GCF_043673425.1). Taxonomy (NCBI): domain Bacteria; kingdom Bacillati; phylum Actinomycetota; class Actinomycetes; order Kitasatosporales; family Streptomycetaceae; genus Streptomyces; species Streptomyces sp. M41. The sequence goes on from NZ_JBIMKE010000007.1 coordinate 293,356, forward strand.
TGGGTCCAGCTCGCGAGGACTTGGGGCTTGTCCGCGGGGGCGGCCTCGGCGGCCGAGGCGGCGCCGAGGACGGTGCCGAGGGTCAAGGTCGAGGCGGTCAGTGCGGTGGCAAGTCTGCGGTGCATTCCACACCTCCATGAGACTGCGACCCGTCCGTCGGGTCGCAGGTTCATGACAAGATGATTGACGCGCCAACCAACCTTCACACCACATGTACCCCAATGCGCCCTTAACTCTTGGATGTTGCGGTGAGTCCGGCATGGCGCCTGCCATGCGCAGCGTGCCACCGCCCGCGGCCTCGCCCCCCTACCCCGGCCCGGTCAGCCCTTGGCCAGGAAGCGCCGCAGCCGGGTCAGCGGCCAGGTGTTGATCACATCGTCCTTGGTGAGCCAGCCGCGCTGGGCCGTGCCGACGCCGTAGCGCAGGTTGGCCAGGTGGATGGCGGCGTGGGCGTCGCTGTCGACGGCGAACCGCACACCGTGCCGCCGGGCCCGCAGGATGTCCTCGTCGCGCAGATCGAGCCGATCCGGGTGGGAGTTGATCTCCAGGGCGGTGCCGGTGCGGGCACATGCGGCGAAGACCGCGTCGAGATCGGCGTCGATGCCGGGGCGTTTACCGATGATGCGCGTGGTGGGGTGACCGATGATGTGGACGTGCGGGTTCTCGCAAGCCCGCACGATCCGCCGGGTGAGTGCCTCGCGTCCCTGGTTGAAGTGCGAGTGCACCGAGGCCACGCACAGGTCGAAGCCGGCGAGGAACTCGGCCGGCCAGTCCACCTCACCGTCGGGGCCGATGTTCAGCTCCGCGCCGTGCAGCACCCGCATGCCCCCGCGTCCGCCCCGTTTGCCGTACGTCCCGTCGAGCGCACGGACCTGCTCGCGCTGGGCGAGGATCCGTTCGTCGGTCATCCGCTGCATGGCCATGTCGGGTCCGTGGTCGGTGACGGCGTAGTAGGCGTAGCCGCGCTCGGCGGCGGCGGCGACCATCTCCTCCAGTGGGGCGAGCCCGTCGGTGAGGTCGGTGTGGGTGTGCAGATCGCCCCGGATGTCCGTCAGCTCGATCAGTTCGGGCAGCTCGCCGCGCAGTCCGGCCTCGATCTCACCCCGGTCCTCGCGCAGGGTCGGCGGAATCCAGGGCAGGCCGAGCCGGGCGTACACGTCCTCCTCGGTCTCGGAGACGATCTTCTTGCCGCTCTCGGCGTCGAAGAGGCCGTACTCCGACAGCTTGAGCTTCTTGTGGACGGCCATCTCCCGGGTCCGGATGTTGTGCGCCTTCGCCCCGGTGAAGTACTGCATGGCCGCGCCCCAGGAGTCCGGCGGGACGACGCGCAGGTCGACCTGGAGGCCCTTGCCCGTGCGCACCGATGTCTTCTTCTCGCCGTGCGCGATCACCTCGGAGACGTCCGGCAGCTCGGTGAAGGCCCGCATGAGCGGCGGCGCCTTCTTCGCGGCGACGAGGATGTCGATGTCGCCGATCGTCTCGCGCACCCGGCGCAGCGACCCGGCGTAGGAGCACCGCTCACAGCCGGTGACCTGCGACATCTCGGCGACGATGTCCTCGGCGAGGCTCATCGCGACATCGATCAGGACCCGGTCGCCGGAGGACTGGAGCAGGCCGATGCCGTGCAGGATGTTCTCCTCGGTCTTCGGCCCGAAGCCCTTCAGATCGCGCAGCCGTTCCTCGTGGATGGCGTCCGCCAGCTCGTCGGTCGTGGAGATGCCCAGTTCCTCGTAGAGGACCAGCGCCTTCTTCGGGCCGAGGGTGGGGATCGCGGTCAGCTGCCGGACGCCGGCGGGGATCTTCGCCCGCAGTTCCTCGACGGCCGAGACGCTGCCGTCGGCGAAGTACTCGACGACCTTCTCGGCGATGGACCTGCCGACGTTCGGGATCTCCTTCAGCCCCTTGACGTCGAGCTTGGACACGTCGGCGTGATGGCCGCCGATCGCCCGGGCGGCCTTCTCGTAGACGCGTACCTTGAACGCGTCCCCTCCGGTGATCGAGATCAGGTCCGCGTACTCCTGGAGCAGCGCGGCGACCTCGTCGTTGGGCCGAGCCACACCTCCAGGGTAGGCAGGACGGCTCCGGGTGGCGCGGTCCGGCGCCGCCGGGCACGGTTCTGTCAGGGGGCCTCGGGCACCCCCTGACGGCCGAGGGGCGTGGGCGGTGAGGTCGTGGCGCCGGGTCCGGGGAGCTGGGCCGGGAGCGGCGGGTGCGCCGGGGTGACACGTTCCTCGGTGAGGGCTCTGGTGATCCTGCGGGCCATGAGGGGGTCGGCCGGCAGGGTGTGGGCGGCGAACCAGCGGGCGGCGGCGGGGTCGGGCGACGGTTCGACGAACTCGGCACCCGCGTAGTCGTCGAGCGGCGGGTCGTAGACGTACCCCGTGACGACGCCATGGCTGACCAGGCGTTCGAGGAGCCGGTCGCGGTCGTGGACCAGGAGCGGCACCCGGAACAGGGACGGCGGCCCGTCGTGAGCCGTCCGGTCCCGCAGGGCCGGGGTGGCCCAGGTGGTGCCCGACAGCTGCAGGACACCGGCCCTGCGCCGGGCCAGGTCGCCGTCGAGCAGGGCCATCCGCAGCTCCAACTGCCCTCGGACCAGGGCGCCGTGGCGGGAGCGGAAGCCGTGCAGATCGACCCGGACCCAGGGCTCGTACGCGGCCAGGCTCGGTGCCTGACGGGCGCTGCCGGCGAGGCGGGGCGCGTGCAGGGCCATCCGGAAGTCCTCGCGTTCCAGCAGCTTCAGTTGCTGCATCGTGCGCCACACCGGGCGCACCAGGTGCAGCGTGCGTACGGCGGACCGTGCCAGTGGGCGCAGTGTCGTGGCGAGGTCGGCGTACAGGCGGCGGGGCGTCAGGAGGTCGTCGCGCAGCAGCTCCAGCTCGCGCCGGGTGCGGGCGTCCTCGACGACGAGGAAGCCGCCGGCCATCGCCGCCACATGCTTTGGACAGGCTGAACGCCGCGGCCTTCCCGAAGGTGCCGATCGGCTGTCCGTCCACATGGGTGCCGATGGCGTGCGCGGCGTCCTCGATGAGGGGGATGCCCAACGCATCGCAGCGGCGGCGCAGTTCGACGACGCGGTCCGGCAGGCCGTACAGGTTCGTGGTGAGCACGGCGTCGACGTTGCGCCAGGTCGACTCCGGTACGGCGGCCGGGTCGATGTTGCCGTCCCAGCGGGACACGGGGGCTTGTACGGGGCGCAGTCCGGCGGCGAGGACGACGAAGAGGATCACGTCGTCGTTCACCGGGGACATCAGCGCCCGTGCGCCCGGCCGGCACCAGCGCCGCAGCGCCAGGTACAGGGCGAGTCGGGCCGAGGGCGTGTAGACGCATTCGCGTCCGATGCGCCGTGTCATCATCGCGGCGAGCCGCGATCCGTACGGCATGGTCACCTCTTCCGTGGAAGGGTCCGAAGTCGGATTGCCCGGGGCGGGTGGTGCGCGCCCGCGGCCGGCGGCGGAAGCGGGGCGGATCCCGGGCCGCGGCCGGTGAGGACACCGTCGCGTGGCGAAGGACAGGAGCGGCCTCGTTCAGCGGGCGCGGGCCCCGGCGCCCGGCGCGCGGGCCAGGAGAGAGGTGCGCAGTGCGCCGACGGTCTTCAGCAGTCGGTCGGCGGGGTCGCGCAGTCGGGGATGGGCCAGCACGGTGTTCCTCAGCCCGCGCACCGGTCTGCGCCACAGCCGGTGGGCCGCCGCCACCGGGTGCGGGCGGGCCGCGAACCCTTCGGCGACCCGCAGCTCACGCGTCTTGAGCCAGTCCTTGTACTCCTTCTCACCGCGCCCCATGTCCATGAGCGTCACCCCGTCGCGGCCCGCGGCCTCGGCCAGACGCAGATGCATCATCAGGCCGGGCGAGTAGTAGCCGAACTCGGGGTCGTAGGCGGTGAACCAGGCCGCGAACACCGAGCGCGAGCGCGGCCCGAAGTGCGCGGCGACCGGCCGGTCACCGGCGTACACCACGGACAGGACGCCGGTGAAGTGCTCCTCGCGGACCTGGAAGAGATGGTCGACCAGATCCACTATCCATGGCTTGGAGAACCGGTCCATCCGCCCCGTCCTGCGGTACTGGGCGGACTTCCAGCGCATGAGTGTGCGCAACGCGGCCGGATCGCGTTCGTCGTACACGAACCGCACCTCGCCCGCGTCCCGGCCCAGGCGGCGTTCCTTCTTCAGCGTCGTCTTGGCCAGCCCGGGGTAGGTGGCGCGCAGCCACGCCGGGTAGTCGCCCTCGCCGGGCTTGAGGTCCAGGACGGGAGAGGCGAACGTCCCGGTGACGTACGGGCCGAACGGCGGCTGTTCCTCGACGAGATGGTCGAACTCGAAGACGGCCAGTCCGCAGGCCCTCAGCAGTTCCCCGGTGTCCCAGGTCACTCCCGGCCGGTGCACCAGTGCCTGACAGTCGGACAGGCCGAGCCCGATGGCCCGGCCCGCTCCGTACACGGTGCGCTCGTAGGGGAAGAAGCCGACGGCTTCCCCGCCGTCGTGCAACACCGCGACCTGCGCCCCCTTGCGGTACCTGCCGACCCCGAGCGTGAACTCCGGGGCCAGGAAGGGGTTGGCGTAGTCGGGCGACTCGTCCATCGCCCGGTGCCACGCCCGGCGCAGCGACTCGTCCAGTTCCTCGGGTCTGTGAATGGTGATGGCACTCGTGGATCGCATCGCGACCGCTCCCCCCCAAAGTCCCCCAAGAGACGCTTTCGGGCATCTCGCCACCGTGTCCCCCATGTCGAGCTTTGTGGCGAGCTCAAACGTCGCGAACCTGTACGCACACTGTCAAGGCGCCTGAAGGATCCTTTAGCAGCGCTTGGTGACGCGGTGGCGATGCCGTGCCGGATCAGCGGATGGCGACGAGGACGTGGCTGTCGCCGTACTGCCAGACGGCGCCGGCATGCCGGAACCCCGCCTGCCGCAGCAGCCGTTCGTGTGCCCGGACGGAGAGGCGTACGGCGCTGTGGCCGCCTGCGACCGGCTGCCGGCGGCGGCGTTCGGCGAGGAGGTCGGTCAGTTCGGGGTCCGCCGCGGCGGCCTTCCACCAGGCGTCCCAGTCCTCGTGCGCGAGAGCGTGCGCGCGTTCGGCGTGGCGGCGGCCGACGCACTCGGCGAGATCCCCGAGCACGGCGTCGTCGGGCGGGAAGTGGTCGCCGTTGACGAGGACGCCGCCGGGGCGCAGCAGTGCCGCGAGCTGTCGGTAGGTGCGGTGCAGGGCGTCCGGGGCGAGGTAGTGCAGGGCCGTCGTCGACACGGCGGCGTCGAGCGGGCGGTCGAGGCGCAGGGCGTGGGTCCAGCCGTCCTCGCCGATCACCGCGTCGACGTAGCGGGCGGCGTCGGTGTGGTGGGTGCGGGCGAGCTCCAGCAGCAGCGGGTCCATGTCGACGCCCACGATGTCGGCGTGCGGCAGCCGGCGGGCCAGCCGGGCCGCCAGGGAGCCGGGTCCGCAGCCGAGGTCCACGATCAGGGGTCCGGACGGACGGCGGCCGGCCACGGTGTCCTCGACGACATCGGCGATCACCGTGAACCGTTCCTCGCGGTCCACGGCGTACCGCTGCTGCTGGCGCTCCCAACGCCGCACCCATCGCTCCGCCGTCGCCAGGCTCAGCCCCATCCCGCCGTGCACCTCGCCGTTCCGCACCTGTCCGCACCGTCCGCGCCGACCCTACAGGTGGAAACGGTTCCCATTCCGCCGTACGGGGGCGCGTCACCCGAGCGAGGCAAGCACGGCGAGCAGCCGGTCGATCTCCTCGACCGTGTTGTGGACGTGCAGACTCACCCGCACCGAGCCGGTCCGCTCCCCCGCGCTGCCCTGGCAGTGCTGGTCGGAGCGGACCATGAAGCCGTGGCTGAAGAGGATGAACCCGAGGTCCGGGGAGTCGATGCCGTGGTGCCGGAAGGTGACGATGCCCTGGCGCCGCTGCACCGAGGAGTCGGCGGCGAGGCTGGCCTGGCAGCCCAGGACCTCGTAGGCGTCGAGACGGCGCAGCCCGTCGGTGAGCCGGGACGCCAGGGTGACGGTCCATCGCTCGATCCGGTCGGTGCCGGCGGCGTCCAGCCAGTCCAGGGCAGCGGTGAGGGAGGCGATGCCGACGGTGTTGGGGGTGCCCGCCCAGCCGCCCGGTGTGAAGTCCGGCCCCCGTGTCCGGCGAGCCCAGACCGCTCCCGTGCCGGGCAGGGCCATGGCCTTGTGTCCGGAGAAGACGACGAAGTCGACGTCCAGTTCGGCCACGGACACGGGCAGATGGCCGACGCTCTGGGCGGCGTCCAGACAGATCACCGCGTCCGCGCCGACCGCCCGGCGGATGCGGTGGATGTTCATGTCGCCGCCGTACACGTGGTGGACATGGGTGACGGCGACGAACCGAGTGCGCCCACCGGCCTGATCGGCGAGCGCGGTGTGGTCGTAGTCGCCTGACGCCCGCTGGTACGGCATCGGCCGCACGCCGATATGGACGCCCTGCCGGGCGAGTTGCCGCGCGGTCTCCAGCCAGGGCACGATGTTGGCCTCGTGGTCGGCGACGGGGACGACGATCTCGTCGCCGTCGGCCAGGAGCCGGGGCAGCCAGTCACGGGCGATGGTGCGCAGGCCCTCGGTGGTACCGCTGGTGAAGTGCACCGCGGACGCCTGGGGGGCGGGGTCGCCGAGGAACCGCTTCACCCGGTCGCGGGCCTGCTCCACCAGGGCGGTGGTCCGGTTGGCCCAGGGGTAGGTGCCGCGTCCGGCGTTGGCGTTGGTCGTGGTGAGGTAGGAGTGAACGGCGTCGAGGACGGCCTGCGGCTTCTGGGCGGTGGCGGCGCTGTCGAGGTAGGCGAGCTCCGGGTGCGCGGTGACGATCGGGAACCGCGCCCGCAGATCCCGTTGCCACTCCCCCAACTCCTCGATGACAGCCGGACTTTGGTCGTCGGTCCTGGGTACGGTCATCCGATCAGTCCCGTACGAGGGGCGCGCCGGCGTCGCGCCAGGCGATGATTCCGCCGGTGAGGCTGCGGACGTCCGGGTGGCCCATGCGGGTCAGCAGGGCGGCGTGCCGGGCGGACTTCTCGCCGACCGGGCAGGCCAGCAGGACGGGTCGGTTGCGGCTGAACGGCAGCCCGCCGTGCAGGAGTTCCTCGAAGAGCTCGTCCACGATGTTGACCGAGCCGTCGATGTGCAGGGCGGCGAAGGCGTAGGGGCTGCGCAGGTCGACGACGAGGGGTTCGCCGGTGGCGATCCACTTCTGGGCGTCCGCGACACCGATGGCCGGTGCGGTGCGGATGTCGGCGTCCGTCAGATCGGCCAGGGAATTGCCGCGGCGCGGCCTGCCGAAGAGGTCGGGGCGCCGCTGACGGACATAGCTGAGATAGCTCTCGACCCGGTCGCAGACGATGAAGACAGCGGACTGCCGTTCGGTCAGTTCCTCGTCCAGGGCGCGCAGTTCCCGCACGGCGCCGAAATAGGCGGCTCCTCCGGTCGGGCCGGCCAGGATGCCGCAGCGGCGGTTGAGCGTCAGCATCCCCTCGATCGCGTCATCGGCGCGCACCGCCTCGATCGAGTCGTAGGTGCCCGGGTCGAACAGGCCCACCTCGTGCGCCTCGTCGATGGTGCGGATGCCGGGCACGAAGTCGGACTTGGCCGCGACCAGGCCGACGACCCGTACGGCCGGATCGTGTTCGCGCAGGGCGCGGGCGACACCGGTGGAGGAGCCCGCGGTGCCCACACAGGCGATGAACCAGTCCGGGGCCCGGCCGTCCAGGTCCTTGACGATCTCAGGTCCGGTGCCGGTGAAATGGGCGTCGGTGTTGCGGGGGTTGAAGTACTGGTCGGTGTGCAGGCTGGTGCCGCCGGGTTCGCGGAGGGTGCGGTGGAACAGCGTGAGCGGGTCATCGGTGGCCGTCGGGTCCAGGCATTCGCTCTGGCCGGGGAGTTCCTCGATCTCCGCGCCGAGCAACAGCAGCAGGTCCTTGATCTCCGGAATGCGCATCCGGTTGGTGACGCTTCTGAAGGTCAGGCCGTGCATGCCCGCGAGGACGGCCAGGGCCTTGGCGGTGTTGCCGCTCGACAGCTCGACGACCTGACCGCCCTGGCCGGCCGCGGCGGCCAGAAAAGGACGGGCCATGTTCCAGGCCGCCCGGTCCTTGACGGATCCAAAGGGGTTGAGCAACTCCAGTTTGGCGTACAGATCGATGTTCCTGAGGCCGTGCACGGCCGGATCGATGCGCACCAGCGGTGTGTTGCCGATGGCCTCGGTGATGCTGTCGTACCTCACTGCGCTCCCCCCACGGGTGTGGTCGGCCAGTACTGGTCGTCCAGGCACCAGCGCCAGGTGTCGCCCTCCCGCCAGGTGGCGACCTTGCGGGCGACGGGCTGGTGCTGGGCACGGGTGGCGTGGAAGTCCATGCAGTAGCCGGCCGTGTTGGCGAACGCCAGCAGGTCACCCGGTTCCGGGCGGCGGGGCAGGAAGACCGTGCGGCGGGTGATCAGGTCGGACTCCAGGCACAGGCTGCCGAAGAGGTGCACGGCGACGGGTCCGGCGCCTGTTCCCGTCTGGACCCGAGGGAGGACGACGGGGTCCATGAGCACCCCGTGCTCCTCCAGTGCCACGTCGTCGGACTTGACCGCGAGCCGGACGTGGAGGGGGCCGTCGTCCTCGTGTTCGCGCACCTCCAGCACCTTGGTCAGGGTCACTCCGCACTGGTCCAGCAGCGCTCGGCCGGGCTCGGTGTGCAGGTCGTAGAGGTGCTCGAGGAGGAGAGCCGCCAGGGGACGGCCGCCCAGCGACGGGGCCGGGTGGGAGAGGAGTTCGTCGAGATAGCGGGCACCGGCGACCGGGCGATGAGCGGGGTACAGGCCCAGCGCGCCGCGCAGGGTGCCGGCCTCGTCACGCAGCCCGTAGCCGTGGCCGCCGTACGTCAGGGGCGGGCGGGTGCCCAGCACGGCTTCGGTGAGTGCGGTCGTGTACCGCTCCCATTGCCCGCCGTCGGCCAGGTAGTTCACGCCGAACCCGCCGCCGATGTCCACGGCCCGGGGCCTGAGCCCGCGGCTGCGGCACTCCTCCAGCACCCGCAGACAGCCTTCCAGCGCCGTCGCCTTCTCGGTGAGGCTGGTCGTGTCCAGGTGGTAGGCCACCCCCGCCGGGTCGACGACGTCGGCATGCTGCTCGACCGCCTCCAACAGCCGGGCCCACTCCGCCACACCGGTGCCGAATCGGCTGCGCCGGCTCAGCACTCGTACGCCGGAGGTCTCGAACCCCGACAGGCGGAGCAGGACGCGGGTGGGCGGCAGGGCGTGTTTGCGGACCAGGGTGGCGAGTTGCTCCAGTTCGCCGCGCGTGTCGACGCTGACCGTGACCGACGCGCGGCCCGCGAGCCACAGGAACTCCGGGTTCTTCGGCCCGGTGGCGATGATCCGGTCGGGCGTGAAGCCGGCGCCCAGCGCGTGTTGCAGTTCCGCGAGCGAGGCGACGTCCACGCCCGCGTCCGTGGCGGCGAGCCGTCGCAGCAGGGCGCTGGAGCGGTTGGCCTTGTGGGCGAGGAAGATCTGCCCGGCCAGGTGGTGCTTGCCATAGACGGAGCGGAACTGCTGGAGATTTTCGGCGAGTTGGTCGGGGACGACAACGTTCAGCGGAGACCCGAGGGCGTCGGCGAGGGTGTGCAGCAGGCCCCGGGCGTCCAGTAACGAGCGCAGCCGGGTTTCCAGCCGCGGTGCGAGATACAAGGGCTGCCCGCCCATGCCCGGCCCTCCCCAGCGCTTCGGGCCCGACACTCCGGGCGCTGACGACCACTCCCCGCGGTTTGCCGTATAGCTCCTTTCCCTTGCTTCCGGCGGTTTACGCCCGGTCCCGACCGGCATGGGCGATTGCGTCAGCGGACGGCCGGAACCCGCCCGGTCCGGAACTGTGCATTCCGTGGTAGGGACACTCCAAGTTGAAGTGTTCGACGGGACGGAGGCGCCGTGTTCGGTGGGAGATGGGCCGTCGTGGTGCTCGTGGCCGGCGTGCTGGCGGTGACCGGGTGCTCCTCCGAGAACGGCGACGACGGCGACGGCAGCGCGGCGAAGCCGTCGGGGCCGGTCGTGAGCACCTCGACCACCGCACCCGTCTCGGCATCACCGGGCTCGACGCCACCCGGCTCCCCCGCGCCCGCACCGCCGGCCTCGCACTCGTCCTCGGCGCCCGCCTCCCCCACCGGGGCTGCCTCGCCGGTCCCCGTCTCCGGACCGGATCAGGAGCTGGTGACCATGGTGGTCACCGGCGGCTTCGCCGGCGTCCGCAAGCAGGTCACCCTGCGCGGCGACGGCACCCTGCACACCGACGACAAGGGCGAACGCGCCGTCCGCCGGGCCGGCCCGGCCGACTTCACCGAGCTGCGCACGCTGCTCGGCGACCCGGCCCTGGACGGCGTCTCCGACCTCACCAGGAACATGGAGGCGGCCGACCTGTTCCAGTACACGCTCCGGTTCGACGGCCGTACGGTCGTCACGGACCGCTCGGCCGAGGAGCCCGCCCTCGACCGGCTCATCGAGGCGCTGAGCGCCTGGCTGCCCGACCGGTGACCACGCCGCCCGGGCTCAGCCGCCCTGTCCCGTGATGTTGACCATCCAGGCGATGCCGAAGCGGTCCGTGCACATGCCGAAGACATCGCCCCACATCTGCTTCTCCAGCGGCACGGTGACCGTGGCGCCCTCGGCCAGCTTCTCCCAGTAGCCGCGCAGCTCGGCGTCGTCGTCGCCGCTCAGGCTGACGGACATGGTGTTGCCCGGCCGGTGGTCGCCCGTCGGGGTGTCGGCGCCCATCAGGGTGAAGCCGTTCGGGGCTTCGAGCATGCCGTGCATGATCTTGTCGGCCAGCGGGGTGTCCTTCTGGCCGAACTCGGCGTAGGTGTTGAGCACCAGGGTGCCGCCGAAGACGTCCTGGTAGAACTCCATCGCCTGCCGGGCGTCGCCGGCGAAGGTGATGTACGGGTTGAGACGCGAGGCCATGGATCCTCCCGGAGTGGGGCACGAGAACCGACTCAGCAGAAACTAGCGCGGGCCACTGACAGCGGCCCGCGCACACGTCCACTCGGCCTACGCCACGCCTGCTACAGGGTGCGCTCCAGGCGATCGGCCACCAGCTTCACGAAACGCGCGGGATCCTTCGGCTGGCCGCCCTCGGCGAGCACCGCCAGCGTGTGGAGCAGCTCGGCGGACTCGGCGAGACCCGAGTGGTCCGAGCCCTCCTTGTACGCCTGGTTCAGGCCCTTGACCAGCAGGTGTTCGGGGTTGAGCTCCAGGATCCGCTTGGTGCGCGGCACTTCCTGGCCCATGGCGCGGTACATGTTCTCCAGGGCCGGGGTCAGGTCGTGGGCGTCGGAGACGACGCAGGCCGGGGAGACGGTGAGCCGGGTCGACAGGCGGACCTCCTTGATGTCCTCCTCCAGCCGCTCCCGCATCCAGCCGAGCAGGCCGGCGTACTCCTCGGCCTGCTTCTCGCGCTCCTCACCGGCCTTGTCGTCGCCCTTGCCGTCGAGGTCGATCTCGCCCTTGGTGACGGAACGCAGCTTCTTGCCCTGGAACTCGCCCACGGTGTCGACCCACACCTCGTCGACGGCGTCGGTGAGCAGCAGGACCTCGATGCCCTTGTCCCGGAACGCCTCCATGTGCGGGGAGTTCTCGATGCTCTGCCGGGACTCACCGGTGATGAACCAGATGTCGTCCTGGCCGTCCCGCATCCGCTCCACGTACTGCGCGAGCGTGGTCGGTTCGTCGTCGGCGTGCGTGGTGGCGAACGAGGCGACGGCGAGGATGGCCTCACGGTTCTCGGAGTCGGTGACCAGGCCCTCCTTCAGGGCGGTGCCGAACTCGTGCCAGAACGTGGCGTAGCGGTCGGCGTCCTTGGTCATGAAGTCCTTGACCGTGGACAGGACCTTCTTCGTCAGCCGGCGCTGCATCATCTTGATGTGCCGGTCCTGCTGGAGGATCTCGCGGGAGACGTTGAGCGAGAGGTCGGCCGCGTCGACGACGCCCTTGACGAAGCGCAGGTACGGCGGGAGCAGCGCCTCGCAGTCGTCCATGATGAAGACGCGCTTCACATACAGCTGGACGCCGCGCTTGAAGTCCCGCGTGAACAGGTCGTGCGGGGCGTGCGAGGGGACGAAGAGCAGCGCCTGGTACTCGAAGGTGCCCTCCGCCTGAAGGCGGATCGTCTCCAGCGGTTCGCGCCAGTCGTGGCTGATGTGCTTGTACAGCTCGTGGTACTCGTCGTCCGACACCTCGTCGCGTGAGCGCGCCCACAGCGCCTTCATCGAGTTCAGCGTCTCGGGTTCGGGTGCGCTCTCGCCCTCGCCCTGCTCCGGGACCATCCGGATCGGCCAGGTGATGAAGTCGGAGTACCGCTTGACGATCTCCCTGATCGTCCAGGGCGAGGTGTAGTCGTGCAGCTGGTTCTCGGGGTCGGCGGGCTTCAGGTGCAGGGTGACGGAGGTGCCCTGCGGCGCGTCCGCGACCGTCTCCAGGGTGTACGTGGCCTCGCCGCGCGACGTCCAGCGGGTCCCCTGGTCCTCGCCGGCCCGCCGGGTCACCAGCGTCACCTCGTCCGCCGCCATGAAGCCGGAGTAGAAGCCGACCCCGAACTGCCCGATGAGCCCTTCGGCCCCAGCCGCGTCCTGGGCCTCCCGCAGCTCCTTCAGAAAGGTCGCGGTGCCGGAGTTGGCGATGGTGCCGATGAGCTTTCCGACCTCGTCGTACGACATCCCGATGCCGTTGTCCCGCACCGTGAGGGTGCGGGCCTCCTTGTCGATGTCGATCTCGATGTGCAGGTCCGACACATCGGCCTCGAGCGTGTCGTCCCGCAGCTTCTCCAGGCGCAGCTTGTCGAGCGCGTCGGATGCGTTGGAGACGAGCTCCCGCAGGAAGACATCCTTGTTCGAGTAGACCGAGTGGATCATCAGCTGGAGGAGCTGACGGGCCTCTACCTGGAACTCAAACGTCTCGGTCGGCATGGTTCGCGACTACCTCACAGGTCCAGTCACCTAAAACGGGTCGCAGTCACTCTAGGACACGACGTCGGCGCACTGTGCTGCGGTCGGAGGAAAAGCCCTGGCAGACGCTGCCGGGTGGATCAGGCGAGGTGGGCGAAGACGACGAGGTTCGCGGTGTAGTCACGGACCTGACGGTCGTAGTCGCCCGCGCAGGTGATGAGCCGGACCTGGGCCTGGGAGGTGTCGCCGTAGACGCGTTGGCTGGGGAAGTCGTCCTTGTCGAACGTCTCCACGCTGTCGACCACGAAGGACGCCTTGCGGCCGTCGGCCCGCAGCACCTGGAAGCGGTCCCCCTTCTCCAGCTCGCTGAGGTCGGCGAACACCGCGGGGGACGTCGCCGTGTCGACATGCCCGGCGATGATCGACGTGCCCGCCTCTCCGGGGGAGGCGCCCTCGGCGTACCAGCCGACGAGGTTGGTGTCATGGGCCGGCGGCGCTTCGAGCTGTCCGGTGCGGCCGATGGCGAGGTCGACGAACGGGGCGCTGACGGAGATCTTGGGGATGAGCAGGCGGGTCGGCCGTGACCTGGACAGATGCTTGCCCGCGGGCGCGGCGCCGGGTGAGGCCCGCCCGGCGGCCGACGGGGACGACCCGACCGCCGGTGAGGTGATCCCGGGTGGGGCGTGCGGTGCGCGGTGCCCCTCGGTCGTGTCGTCCTGTCCGCCGGGCAAGGTCATGACCATGACCATGGCGGCCACGGCGCCCCAGAACATCGTCACCGCTGTGCGCCTTATGCGCCGTGAGCTCGCGGCACCCGGTTCGGCGGAGGCCAGGTCGGCTTGGGGGGACGGGGGACGGCCGACGGCCATCGGGCACCACCTCATTCGGGCACAGCGGCAAAGACAACTCAGGGGTGGGAGGGCGAGGCCGCCGCGACGCGCGGCGCACGTGCGGCGGCCACAGCGGCTATGTCGTCGGGCATGGTCAGGCCATGTTCCCGGCGGCCTTCTTGCGGCGCAGCGCGTACATGCCGGTGCCGGCAGCCGCGAGCACGGCCAGGCCGCCCGCGGTCACACCCGGGGAGGACAGGCCGCCGCCGCCGGTGTGCATGCCGCCGCGCGGCTTGTCGTGGTCGCCGCCCCAGGACTCCTTGTCGTGGTCGCCGGCGTAGGAGTCCTTCTCGTGGTCGCCCTTCCACGAGTCGTCCTTGCCGTGGTCGTCCTTGCCGTGGTCGTCCTTGCCGTGATCGTCCTTCCAGGGGCCCTTCTCGTGGTCGTCGCCGCCCCACGTCTCCTGGCCGTGGCCGCCGCCCCAGTCGTCCTCGTTGTTCACGGCAGCAAGCGCTCCGCCACCCGTGTGCACCCCGCCACGCGGACCGTCGTGCTTGCTTTCCTTGTCGTGATCCTTGCTGTAGTCCTTGTCGTGATCCTTGCTGTAGTCCTTGTCGTGTTCCTTGCCGGAGTCCTTCTCGTACTCGTTGCCGGAGTCCTTCCCGTGCTCCTTGCCGGAGTCCTTCCCGTGCTCCTTCGTGGAGTCCGAGTCGTGCTTGCCGGAGTCGGAGTCGTGCTCCTTGCTGTGGGAGGACGGGTCCTCCGTTTCCCAGTCCCCGGCCGTGACGGCGTAGGCGGTGGGGGCGATCGCCAAGGCGGCCGTGGCCGTCGCGGTGGCGAGCAGCATGCGGACAGAGCGCATAGGTGAATCCTTCCGTCATGGCCTGGGCGGCTGACGCTTCATCACCACTGGAGCCAGGCCTTGACGTGATCCACCGTCAGCCATGACTGCCGGGCGCACCATCCGGAGCGTTCACACGGGTTACGACCACACTCCTACGGCCCTATGGCCTGGACCTACGGTGTGGATGCCCGTCCGAGGAGGTTTACGTCCTCCGGAAGTGGTCAGACGCGTGAAATGTCCCCGCACACCCCTGTACGGACCGCTCCCGCCCCGGCCACAGCCGCGTCACCTGCGCCTTCGAAGCAGCGGGACGCGTTCTTCGACAATGCCAAGTACGCGGCGATCGTGCTGGTGGCGGTGGGCCATGCGTGGGAGCCGCTGCGCGACGACAGCCGGACCGTCGACGCGCTGTACATGCTCGTGTACGCGTTCCACATGCCGGCGTTCATCATCATCTCCGGCTACTTCTCGCGCGGCTTCGACGGCCGTCCCGCGCGGGTGAAGCGCCTGGTGACCGGCCTCGTCGTCCCTTACGTCGTCTTCGAGACGGCGTACACCCTGTACACCAGGTGGACCGACCATGAGCCGGACCGCCCGGTCAGTCTGCTGGACCCGCTGTATCTGACGTGGTTCCTGGCGGCGCTGTTCCTGTGGCGGCTGACGACCCCGCTCTGGCAGCGGGTGCGCGCGCCGCTGCCGATCGCGCTCGGGGTGGCGATGCTGGCCACCCTGTCGCCGTCCATAGGCAACGATCTCGATCTCCAGCGCGCCCTTCAGTTCCTGCCGTACTTCGTGCTGGGTCTGCTGCTGAAGCCGGAGCACTTCCGGCTGGTCCGGCGGCGCGCCGTGCGGATCGCCGCCGTGCCGGTGTTCGCGGGGGCCTTCGTCGTGGCGTACTGGGCGGTGCCGCGGATGACGGGCAGCTGGTTCTACCACCGGGACAGCGCCGAGGAGCTGGGCGCGCCCGCGTGGTCCGGGCTCGTGATGACGCCGGTCCTGTTCGGCTGCTCGCTGCTGCTGGTGGCGTGCTTCCTGTCCTGGGTGCCCGGGCGGCGGCTGTGGTGCACGGTGCTGGGCGCGGGCACGCTGTACGGCTATCTGCTGCACGGCTTCGTCGCGCAGGGTTCGAAGCTCTGGGGCTGGTACGACCCCGCCTGGGTCCATGAGCCGCTCGGCGCGCTCGTCGTCACCGGGGTCGCCGCCGTCGTGGTGACCGTGCTGTGCACCCCGCCCGTCCGGCGCGCGCTGCGCTTCGTGGTGGAACCGGAGATGCGGTGGCTGTTCCGGCGGGAGGAGACGCGGGAGACGGCCGGTGGCGGGGTGGCCGTACGGGGCTGACGGCGGCCCTGGGGGTGTCCGACAGGTCTAGGGCTCGTGCACGAGCCCCGCGACATGTGCGGTGACCGTGTCGAGGATGTCGTTCCAGGCGGCCTCGTCGCCGAGCACGAGGTAGTTGAGGGTCAGCCCGTCGGTCATCGCGGCCAGATAGCGGGCCAGCACGGGGACGGGCACGCGGAGCCGGACGCCCATGGTGCGCCGCAGCTGGTCGATGAGGTCGGCGTAGGTCTCGGCGTACAGCTCGTGCTGCCGGCGCGCCAGGTGTTCGAAGCCGGGCCGGCGCAGGGCGTACTGCGTCAGCTCATAGGTGAGCATGTGCTCGTCCGGATGGGCGCGCACATGGTCCCAGTACGCCTGGAAGCCGGCCCGGATCGTCTCCTCCAGGGTGGCTCTGGGGCGGATGGCGTCCTTGACGACCGTGACGTAGTGCTCGGTGATGGTCGTGATGACGGATTCGACGAGCTCCTGCTTGGAGTCGAAGCAGTAGTGGAAGACGCTGAGCGAAACGCCCGCCTCGGCGGCGATGGACCGGGTGGTCGTCCTGGGGACGCCGTCCCGGGCCATCGCCCTGATCGCCGCTTCGGTGAGCTGTCGCCGCCGCTCGGCGGACGGCAACCGTGCCATGGAGCCCCTCTCGTGGGTGTCAGCTGCTGTGTACGCCGACCTCGTGCAGGGAGTATCCCCAGCCGGTGCCCCGGCCGAGCCCGTGGATGCGTACATGGCGGGCCGGGGTGCCGTCGAATCTGGCCGTGTCCAGGCCGCCGTCGCCGGCGGTGGTGGACCAGACGGTCCGCCAGTTGGTGCCGTCCGTGGAGAGCTCGATGCGGTACGACTTGCCGTAGGCGCGCTCCCAGTCGAGAGTGACCCGTTTGACGAGCTGGGTGGAACCGAGGTCGATCCTGAGCCACTGGTCGTCGCTCCAGCCGCTGGCCCAGCGCGTACGGCTGTCGCCGTCGACGGCCCGGTTCGGCTGGTAGCTGGTGAACAGGCTCCACTCCGAGGAGCTGGCCGAGGTGGCGGCGCCTCGTGCGAGGTTCGCCCCGGAGGCGTGGTTCTCGGAGGCCGCCCAGGTGTCGAGGTAGGACTCGGCGCCCCGGAAGAGGTCGTCCACGACGTCCTGGCCGCCGACGCGGCGGATGTCCTCGATCCAGTCGGGGACGAGGCCGTAGTGGGCGGCTCCGTCGGTGTTGAGGTCCCAGGTGCGTTCGCCGGTGGTCTGCCGGTCGATGACCGAGCCGCCGTCGACGCTCTTGAACGGGTATGTCACCTTGTTCGGCGCGTCTGCGCCGCGCGGTCCCGGCCAGCCGCCGACGCCGTTCATGTCGGTGCCGTAGGCGTAGCCCACGCCGTACTTGTCGCGCAGTGCCTCGGTGCGCTTCGCCTCCGCGATGAAGCCTTCGGAGCCGTGCATGTACTGGGCGATGAAGCCGCCGAGGCCATAGACCCGCTCGGTCCAGTCCATGTCCATCCAGCTGTGCGAGGAGAGCACGCCGGGGTAGGACTCGGCCTCGAAGATGTCGAGCACGCGGCCGGTGGCCTTGACGCTCATGTGGTCGATCTCGAGCATCATCTTGCGTTTCATCATGCCGCGCACGGCGTACTCACCGAGTTCGGTGAGCCCTCGGACGTTGCATTGCGCGTCCGCCTTGTACGAGGGGACGTCCACGCCCGCCGGGAGCTTCTTCTCGGCCGCCGCGGCTGCGGCGTTGCCGATCGGGTTGTCGTGCTGCGGGCCGGTGCATGTCTCGGTCTTCCAGAAAGTGCCGGTCGACAGGAACTGGCCGACGTTGATGGCGGTGCCGAGGGTGCCGGAGTCGAAGCGGACCCCGCACAGGGCGTTGTCGAACTTGTGGCACAGGAACATGCTGCGCACGCCCAGCGCGTGCAGCTCGTCCAGGCCCTTGTCGATGTCGGCCTTGCTGCACTGCGCGATGTCGAGGATCTGCTTGCAGCCGAACGGCTCGGAGGTCTCGACGCCGAGGATCACCGCCAGCTTGCCCTGCTCGATGACCTGGCGGGCCTGTGCGCTGTCGGTGACGATCCGGAACCAGCCCTTCCCCGGACCGCCGTACATCTTGTCGACGAAGGACTGCATGTCGTACGTCAGCTTGGCCTGGAGCCGGATCGACGTCATCTCGTCGCAGCTGCGGTCCTTGAAGAAGTACACGGAGCAGATCACGCCGTTGGTGACGAGGTCGTTGACCAGGACGCGCTGGCCGCCGCGCCAGGCGCGCTCCACCCAGGCGTAGTAGTTCTGCTGGTGGGTCAGCGAGTCGTGGGCGGGCCAGTCCTTGAAGGTGGGCCAGCCGTTCGGGTCGTGCTTGCCGTCGCCGCCGTTGGTGATGAAGTCGAAGATCGCGAGGGAGCCGTCCGGGTAGTGCTCGGGACAGTCCTTCAGGGCGTCGGCGATCCCCTGCTCCGAGAACGGCTTTCCGCAGATCAGACGGCCGCCGAAGGCCTCGTTGGAGAAGATGTGGTCGTGCGCGTCGACGAAACCGCGCACCTCGCCCTTGGCGTCGGTGCCCTTGAAGGGCTCTCCGGTCACGCCGACCTGGGAGTCGGGGGCGGGCCGTGCGGTCGGCTCCCACCAGTTGCCGGCCGCCGAACTCGGTGTGGGTCCGAGCACGACGGACAGCACGAGCAGGAGGAGCGACACAACGGTGACGTTCTTGCGTCGGCGGTACGGGCGTCCGGCACTGGTCACAGCCCACGTCCCTCGGTCGGCGACAGCGAGGTACGGCTTGTCATGACCTCGCAATATGTGCGACGAGGATGACCACTACGGCCTGACGAGTCAAGAGTCCGGGACAGATGACCTACTGGCGGACACGGATGCGTTACTGACGGGGCATCGGTTCACCGCTCGTGGGTGACCCGGATCTTCGACTGACCGTGCGGGAGTTCCTCCCAGTCCGTCATGAAGCGGGCCCGCAGGCCGTGTTTCGCGGCCAGTGCCACGAGGGTCTCGGTGCGGTAGTAGAAGTCCTCCCGCAGGACGTGATGTTCCTCGCCCTCGGTGCGGTCGAAGGTGAAGTCGAACCAGCCGTCGGGCGCCAGTACCCGCCCGACGTTGGCCAGGCACTCCTCGATGACCGGCAGCGGCGAGTGCGAGAAGACGCTGTGCGCGTGCACGACGTCGAAATGGGCGTCGGGCAGGAACCGGAACGTCAGGTCGCGCACGGGGGTCAGGGTGGGGAGCCGCCGCTGAAGGTCCATCTCGACGACCGTGTCCTGCGCGGCGAAGAGGATGTCGGGCGAGATGTCGATGCCGTAGTAGTGACCGGGTTCCAGGTGCTGGATGAACCGCCAGCCCGCCCGCAGATTGCCGCATCCGATCTCCAGCATCCGGTGCTCGGGGCGCAGGCCGTGGCCGGTCAGGTAGTCGAACTGCATCGCCCCGAGCGCCAGCCACCGCTCGCGGCTGTGACTGCCGACCGCCGCGTCCGGGTCGGCGCGGGTGTCGGAGCGCATCACGGCACGGTAGTAGGAGACGTGGTCCGGATACCGGCGGCGCAGCCACAGGTCGCGGGCGCTGCGGGCCAGATGGCGGGGGACGCGGCCGGGATGGCGCAGGGCGTAGGCGAGGCGATGGCCGAGGGCGGCGCGGTTGGCGGTGAGGTTCTTGGCCGGCATGGATTCGTGCCTTCCTGGGGACGCGGGGAGCCGCAGCGGCGATGACCGTGCCGGTCGGCTGCGGGGCCGTACACCGAGGATGCTCAACGGGGCGCCGCGGCGCCACAGGTGCGGGCCGACGGGACGGCGTTCGCGTGGCGCCGACGGGATGGCGGTCGTGGGGCGCCGACGGGGTGGCGGCCATGGGGCCGGGGCGGGCTCGGTGTGGCGCTGGGCGAGGGCCCAGGGGGTGGCCGACGGCACGCCCCGTCGGCGCGGGGGCCCCGCTCGGGGCATGCTGGAAGCCGGATGCGGATCCTGTGTGCTCTCGCCGTGCTGACCGCCGCGAACCTCCTGAACAACTGGCTCGCGCGGGGCCCCGCCCTGTACGTGGTGATCTGTGTGTCCGCGACGGCCGTACTGCTGCTCGTCGCGCGCTGGGACGGGCTCACCCGGGCCGATCTGGGGATCGACGCGGCGGGGCTGCGCCGGGGGCTGCGGTGGGCTCCCGTCCTGGTCGTTCTCGTCCTGCTGGTCCTGCTGCTTCTGCTCGCCGTGCCGGCCGGCCGCGAGGCGTTCCGGGACGCGAGGGCGGCGGACCTGTCCGTGGGACGGCTCCTGTGGGTGACGCTGGTGCGGGTGCCGTTCGGGACCGTGCTGCTGGAGGAGACCGCCTTCAGGGGCGTGCTGTGGGCCATGATCCGGCGCCGGCACGGCACGACCCGGGCCACGGTGGTGTCGTCGCTGCTGTTCGGCCTGTGGCATCTGATGCCCTCACGGGGCGTCAACCGGTCCAACGCCGCCGTCGCCTCGGTCTTCGGGGACGGCCCGGCCGGCGTGGCGCCGACGGTGGCCGTGGCGATCGCCGTCACGGCCGTCGCCGGGGTCGTCCTGTGCGAGCTGCGCCGCCGCTCCGGCAGTCTGCTCGCGCCCATGGCCTTGCACTGGGCGGTCAACAGCCTCGGTTACGCGTTCGCCTGGGCGGCGGCCCGCTGGTGGCTCGACGACTGAGCGCCGCCCGCACGGCCGTCAGAAGTTGATCATGTGACCGGCGAGTCCGTGGACCGCTTCCTTGACCGCCTCACCGAGGGTCGGATGGGCGTGGACGTTACGGGCGACCTCATGGACGGTCAGGTCCCACTGCTGGGCCAGGGTCAGCTCGGGCAGCAGCTCGGTCACGTCCGGGCCGATGAGGTGGCCGCCGATCAGTTCGCCGTGGGTGGCGTCACTGATCAGCTTCACGAAGCCCGTGGCGTCGCCCAGGCCGTGCGACTTGCCGTTCGCGGTGAAGGGGAACTTGGCGACCTGCACGTCGTAGCCCAGCTCTCGGGCCTGGGCCTCGGTGTAGCCGAAGCTCGCGATCTGCGGCTGGCAGTAGGTGGCGCGCGGGATCATCGCGTAGTCCAGCTCCATGGTCTCCGCGTCCGCGATGGTCTCGGCGGCCACGATGCCCATCGCCTCCGCGGCGTGCGCGAGCATCAGCTTCGCCGTCACATCCCCGATGGCGAAGATGTGCGGGACGGAGGTACGGCAGCGGCCGTCGACGTCGATCGCGCCGCGCTCGGTGACGGTCACACCGGTGCTCTCCAGGCCGTAGCCGCCGACGTTCGGCGCGAAGCCGATCGCCTGGAGCACCTTGTCGGCCTCCAGGACCTGTTGGGCGCCGTCCTTGCCGGTGACCGTGACACGCACCTGCTCGCCGGACTCGTCGACGCCGTCGACGCGGGTGGAGGTGCGGACGTCGATGCCCAACCGGCGGTACTGCTTGGCGAGTTCGGCGGAGACCTCGGCGTCCTCCGAGGGAGCCATCCGGTCCAGGAACTCCACGATGGTGACCTTCACACCGTAGTTGTGGAGCACGTAGGCGAACTCGAGGCCGATCGCGCCGGCGCCCGCGATGACGATCGACCCCGGCAGTTCCTCGGCCAGGATCTGCTCCTCGTAGGTCACCACGCGTGCGCTGCGCCGCGTGCCGGGCAGCAGCTTCGGGGTGGCGCCGGTGGCGATGATGCAGTGGTCGAAGCCGACGGTGCGCGTCTCGCCGTCGTAGCCCGCCACCTGGAGGGTGTGCGGGTCCAGGAAGGTGCCGCGCCCGTCGATCTCGGTGATCTTGTTCTTCTTCATCAGGTAGTGGACGCCCTTGACCCGGCCGTCCGCGACCTTGCGGCTACGGCTGAACGCCTCGCCGTAGTCGAAGGAGACCGTGCCGTCCACCTTGATGCCGAAGGTCTTCGCCTCACGCGTGAAGATGTGCGCCAGTTCGGCGTTGCGCAGCAGTGCCTTGCTGGGGATGCAGCCCACGTTCAGGCAGACGCCGCCCCAGTACTTCTCCTCCACGACGGCGACGCGCTTGCCCAGCTGGGCGGCGCGGATGGCGGCGACGTAGCCGCCCGGGCCCGCGCCGAGGACCACGACATCGAAGCGCTCGTCCTGCTCGACCATGGAGAGTTCCTTCCTGAGTACGACGTCCTGCTCTGCCGGTGTCGGCCTCGGCGAGAAGATCGCGTCGGCTTCCTCCAGCATGACCGCATCGGCGCGCTCGTGTGGCGATGCGGGAGAGTGTGACGAGGCACTCAGGTGGGTGCGCGGCGGCGCCGGGTCGTGCCCTGCTCAGCCCAGGCAGAGGACGTTGAGCACGCAGAGCTGGGTGGGGGAGGTCTCCTCCGGTGCGGGGTTCGACTGCGGCGGGGGCGTCCGGTCGTCCGCGCCCCCGGTCGCCGTCGGGGCCGGTGCCGGCTGCTGCTCGGGCGTGGTGCCGGAGTCGTCGCCGGCGTCCGTGCCGCCGGGCGGGGAGACCGACTCGGTCCGCGGGGCCTCGGGGGCCGTCGCGGGAGGTGTGGTCGCCGCGTCCGGTCGGGTGAGCTGCCGGGTGGTGTGCGGTGTGGTGATGGGCTCGCGCGCGACGTTGGTCGGGGACGGCTTGGACGGGGTGTCGGAGGTGCGCGGGGCGGTGCGGGTGTCCGGCGGGGTGGACTCCGGACGGGTGAGCTCCGGCGCCTGGTGCTCCGTGGCCGCCGCCGTGTTCGGCTTCTCCGGTGCGGTGGCCGCCTGGGCCTTGTCGGCGGAACCCCGGTTCAGCGCCGAGACGGTCAGGCCGCCGCCGACCAGGGCGACGGCGGTCGCGACCACGGCCCGGCGC
This sequence comes from Streptomyces sp. M41, assembly GCF_043673425.1. NCBI lineage: Bacteria > Bacillati > Actinomycetota > Actinomycetes > Kitasatosporales > Streptomycetaceae > Streptomyces > Streptomyces sp. M41. The sequence continues at coordinate 316,042 of NZ_JBIMKE010000007.1, forward strand.
TGGTTCTTCTTCCAGCGGGCCCGCTGACGCCGCCGGGCCGCCCGGCCCTGCGGGGCGAGGTGCACCCCTTCGGCGTCGGCTTCGACGTCGGCGCTCACGTCCTCGTCGGCCGCCGGGGCCGCGGACTCGGCGAAGGTGTGCGAGGCGTCGGAGGCGGCCACGCGGGCAGGCGCCGTCTCGTCCCGGAAGTAGCCGTCGTACCAGGTGTCGGTGGCGGGGTTCTCCCAGGCCGCCGCCGCGGTCGCCGCCGGGCCCGGCAGGGCGGGCGCTCCGGGGGCCCCGGTCGCGGAGGGGGCGATGTCCGGGGCGTAGGCGCCGCAGCCGGGGCACACGAGGGCACCGTTGAGGTGCCGACGGCACGACGAGCAGTAGTCCATGTGGTCTTCCTGGGTCGACTGCGCCACCGGCCCTGCTCGGCCGCGGCCTGGTCATGTTCGTCCCGAGAGATCGAACGGCCAGAACGCTAACGACGCTTTCGACGGGCTGTGTGCAGCCCGAGTGATACTCCTGCGCAGATGTCACAGGAAGTGTGTGCGCCCCGTGACCCGCTCCGGCGGTCACGGCAGCCGTGTCAGCCCTCGCACTCCGGGTCGCAGCAGCCCTCGCGGCGCATCCGGCGGCCGACCTGGAGCCAGTACTCGGCACCGGTCGGGTGTGAAGGCTGCGGGGAGGACCGGCGGGTGTCCGGCGTGTCGAAGGCGTCGACCAGGTCCGCCTGCTTGAACAGGACGCCGCCGCGGAGCACCGCCACCGTGCGGATCAGGGTGGCGAAGTCGGTGAACGGGTCGCCGTCCACGACCGTGAGATCGGCGAGCCTGCCTTCCTGAAGGGTGCCCAGGTCGCCCTCGGCTCCGAAGACCCGTGCGGGGAGCAGGGTCGCGGTGTGCAGGGCCTCGGCCGGTGACAGGCCGGCGCCGTGCAGGGCGCGCAGGGCCAGATGCAGGTGCAGTCCGGCCGGGACGATCGGCTGGTCCGTGCCGAGCGCGACCAGGCCACCACCCGCGAGGATGCGCCGGTAGACGCTCATCTCCCTTTCCAGTGTCGCCAGTTGGGCTCCGGTGGGCGGCTGCCCCGCCTGCTGGTGGACGAGTGCCGTGTCCCAGGGCGGCATGAGCACGGTGACGCGGGGGTCCTCGGCGAGCGCGGGATCGGAGCCGAGCAGCGCGAACGCCGTGAAGGGCGTGGCCACGAGGTGGAAGTCGGTGGCGGTGTAGATCTCCACGACGTCCTGGTAGGCCCTTGCGGTCGCCGAGGTGGCGTGACCGAACTCCAGTCGCTGGGTGGCCTGGAGGTGGGTCGTCAGGTCCTGCCCTGACTGCACACCGGGGGTGCACAGATGACTGCCGCTGCGCACACCGAGGCGGTGGTGGCCGAAGTCCGCGGCCTCCCGCATCACCCAGGCCGGAGCTCGTACGTACGTCTTCACGAAGTCCCAGTCCAGGGCCGCCGCGCGCGCCAGTGTGCGGCGCAGCCCCTCCCGGGTGCGGTGGGCGCGGCCCATGCTGTAGGCGACCCGCGCCCCGTCGAGCAGTTCGCCGGTGGTCAGCAGCCGGGGTCCGGCCATGTCTCCGGCGGCGACCGCCTCCCGGATGCGGGCCTGCTCGTAGGCGAAGCCGCCGAGCGAGACGGCCGTGGTGATGCCGTACGCGAGTTGGAGCGCGGTCTGCCGGCCGCCGTACGTGGTCTGCCAGGGGTGGGTGTGCGCGTCCCACAGGCCGGGGATCACGGTGCGCTCGCTCGCGTCGACGTGGTGGGCCGCGGGGCGGCGGCCGGCGCGGTGCGGGGACACCTCGGCGATGCGGCCGTGCCGGATCACGACGTCGACGTTCTCCCGGACGTCGGGACCGGTTCCGTCCCAGAGGCGGCCCGCGTGCACGACCGTGTCCGCCGGGCGCGGCCGGCGGTGGTCCAGGGGGACTCGGACGGTACGGGTGCTGCCGCTGCCGATGTCGAGCAGGCGCAGGGTGCCCGCCGAGAGGTGGAGCAGCGTCCGGGCGTCCGCGGACCAGGACGGGTGGTCGGCGACTTCGTCGGTGAGGCGGCGGGGCTCGCCGTCCGGGGTGCCGTCGGCCGTGACCGGCAGCAGCCACAGGGCGGACTCGGCGATCACGGCCATCCAGCGGCCGTCCGGGGACCAGACGGGGCCGGAGTCATAGCGGTCGGACAGCGAGGTATGGGGAGCGAGGGCGTGCAGGACGGACGTACCGGTGGTGGTGTCGACGACGCGGATGAGGTTGTAGCCCTCGCGGAAGCGCTGGTTGAGACGGTTGCGGTCGCACAACGCGACGTATCTGCCGTCGGGCGACCAGCTGGGGCGGCCGGGCAGTCCGCCCGCGCCGAGCGGGGCGGCGAGGGTCCGTTCGGCGCCGTCGGGCAGGTCGCGCACCACCAGGTTGCCGGACATGTCCAGGCAGGCCAGCCGGGTCCCGTCGGGCGAGAGGGCGGGGAAGACCCGGCCGCCCCCGGCGAGCACGGTCTCCTCGCCGGTGGCGAGGTCACGGTGCCGTACGGCGAACAGCCCGGCACGGTCGTCGGTGTACACCAGCGCCGTGCCGTCCGGCGTCCAGACCGGCGCCGACACATAACGGGTGGCGGGGACTTGAACGACCTTGCGGGGCGGGCGGCCACCTCGGGTGCCGCATGTCCACAGCGCGTTGAGCGCGGCGAAGGCGACGCTGCGGCCGTCCGGTGACAGCGCGGGCAGATGCAGGGCACGGACGGGGCGGACACCGGTGCCGTCGAAGTCGTACGCCTTGACGCGGTAGCGGGGGCGGTCCACGGGCAGCGGCGCCGTGAACGGGATGTCCTCGCCGTCGCCCGGAGTGTCGGGGTCGAGCAGGCGGAACCGGCCGTCGACGGTGAGCAGCAGTCGCCCGCCGTCGGTCCAGCGGGGCGGCGCGGGAAGGACGTCGCCCGCCACGGGGACCGGCTTGCCGTCGACGACGAGGGTGCAGGAGGCCGCGGGCGAGGCCGTGGTGCGCAGGTGTGCCAGGCGTCCGGTGGGCGAGACGGCGGGGGTCACGAGCTGGGCGCCGGAGTCGTCGGTGTGCTCGATGGTGATGGGGCCCGTGCCGTCGGCGGCCACCGACGCGAGGGTGGCGGCGCGGAGGGTGTTCGTAGGTGTGACGGTGGCTCGGACGAACAGCACCCGCTTCCCGTCGGGGCTCCAGGTGGGGTCGAAGTCCTCCCAGCGGGCGTCCGGTCGCGACTCCTGCTCGCCGCTGCCTCGGCCGCCTGGCCGGCCGGGTCCCCGCTGTCCCGGGTGCCCGGTGAGCCGGGTGAGCTCGCCGGTGCGTACGTCCACGACCCAGATGCGGTACGGGGCGCCGGTCACGGTGTCGCCGCCGCGCTCCGAGGCGAACGCGATACGGGTGCCGTCCGGCGACCACGCCGGGCCCCGGTCGTCCCAGGGGCCGTCGGTGAGCTGCCGCAGGCCGCTGCCGTCGGGCCGCAGCGTCCAGAGGTGGAAGCCACCGTCGCGGAAGGCGCACACGACGAGCAGGGTGCCGTCGGGCGAGAACTGGGGGCGAGTGGGTTCCAGGCCGGGCGCGGTGAGCGGGACGGCGGTGCCGCCCTTGCGCGGGAGCGACCAGAGCACGTTCTGGATCTCGGCGACCAGCCGGTCACCGGCCGGGGCGAGGGTCGCGGAGCCGCCGGTGGCGGCGGTGAAGGTGAGGGTGGTCGCCGAGGACGCGGCGGTCGCGGCCCGTGTGCCGGAGGCGGCGGTGGCGGCCGGTGCGCCGGCCGTGGTGAGGGCGGAGGCCGTGACGGTGGCCGTGGCGGTGGCTCGGAGGAATCCGCGGCGGGAGAGCGGCCCGGCGCGGAGGGAGTCTGCGGCGCCTTCAGGGGCTGTGGTGCCTTCAGGGGCTGCGGGGGCTGCGAAGTCCAAGGAGGCTCCCAGAGCGCGGAGTTGGCGGGCGGGACAGGAGAGACCGCTGGTGGCAACATACGGGTGCGAAGCGGTTCACGGATCCCGGAGCGAAGGTTTCGCGCAATCGGGGGACTCTGCCCGCCGGCGAAGTGCCGGACGTACGGCGCGCCCCGGGGCGGCACCGGTCCACGGGCCGAGCGCTAGTGACCTGAGTCAGAGATTCGTCGGCAGTATGCGGCGACTTTGTCGAGGATCTCGTCTGCGGTCTTCGTCCAGA